>JBLIRL010000150.1:0-7790 GCA_049472275.1 Thermoplasmatota archaeon
GGCTGCACCAGGGATTTTGTCTGCCTCACCGACTTTGGCAGCGAAGCTGTGGCAGAAGATTTTGACCGCTGGGCCTCAAAGGTCCTGGGCTGGTAGGGCCTTACGGTTAAAGCGGACCTCGAAGACCTCCTCGAATCCCTTCGAGAAGTTTTTCACTAGTTCATGGAATCCGGGGCGCCTCCCAAGTTGCTCGGATATCGTGGTTGCCCTGTTCACGAAGAGATTCCGGAAGACCTCCCTGTTCTCAAGAGGTATCCCCATCACATCGAACTGCTTGTCTATGTCCCAGTCGATCGGGATGGATCCGTGCTGAAGTATCACGAGCTTCTCCCTGGTCTGGGCGGAGCCGATTATCTTCTTTTCTCTTGCGACCACCTCGTATACCGTGGGAGTGTAGAAGCAGACCCCCTGACCCTCAGGGTCCGGCCTGGTCGGGGCGCTCCCCGCCATCGTCGATTCCACTCCGGTCAACTCAAGACCTCTGACGAGTGCCCTCGATATCGTTCTGTAAGTGTCGACGACCCCTTTCCCATCGAACCTCGGGTGCGTGATCGGGACGACGAGGGAGTACGTGATCTCGTCGTCGTGAAGGACGGCCTCCCCTCCGGTCAATCTCCTGACGATCTTCACTCCATGCCTTTCACAGGCCTCGATGTCCACCCCCTTTTCGATGCTCTGGAAGCGGCCGAGTGAGAGACCTGGAGGTCTCCACTGGTAGAACCTGACACACGGAACGGACCCTTTGGCTATGACCCTGCGGAGCAGTGCCTCGTCTTTTGCCATGTTCTCCGCCGGTGCGGCGGTTTCATCAACGAGCAGTCTGAATTTCTCCATATCCACCATCTTCAAACGCTGTCGATCATTTCCAGAAGATCCCCCGTCTTGATGTCAAGCAGCTCCCGGTCACCCCTGGATTCGACGTTCAGCCTTATGAGGGGTTCAGTGTTCGACGACCTCAGATTGAAACGATATCTATCGAATTCTATGGAGACCCCGTCCGTGTGGTCCACCTTGAGAGCACCGGTCGAGTATCCCTCCTCTATCATCGATAAAACTGCCTTCTGGTCGGATACCCTCCTGTTGATCTCCCCGCTCACGGGGAACCTCTCCTTTCTCTCACCGATCAGTTCCGAGAGCTTTCTCCCCGTTTCCATCATGAGCTCCGCGACTATGAGCCAGGGTATCATGCCGGTATCGCAGTAGTAGAAATCCCTGAAGTAGTGGTGAGCGGACATCTCTCCCCCGTACACGGCATCCTCTTTCCTCATCCTGTCCTTGATGAATGCATGACCGGTCTTGTTCATGACAGGAATGCCTCCCATCTCCTCTACGATCTCTATGGTGTTCCATGTCAGTCTCGGATCGTGGATGACCCTTCCCCCACTCTCCCTCTCGAGCATCTTCCTCGCCAGCAGACCGACGATATAATATCCCTCTGTGAAACAACCGCTCTCGTCGAAGAGGAAGCACCGGTCGTAATCACCGTCCCAGGCCACACCGAGTTCTGCGTCGGTGCTCGCAACCCTCCCTGCTACGGGGCCTCTCATCTCCGGCAGTATGGGGTTTGGAACCCCGGCCGGAAATGTACCATCGGGTTTGTGATGCATCCTATCCAGATCGAGACCGATCTCCTCGGCGATGAGGTCAAGGGCCGGTCCCGCGCATCCGTGACCGGGATCCGTAACGACCTTGAAACCTTCGAGAATTCTGCCGTCCTTCAGAAAGGATAGGACTTTATCGACGTACGGGCCCCAAATATCCACCTCCTTCACGGTCCCCTTTCTCCCTGCTTTGGTGACACCCCCCCTTTCCACCATATCCCTTATGGAGTGGAGCCCGTTATCCCTGGAGATCGGGATGGACCCACCCTTGACGAGCTTCATTCCGTTGTATCCGCGCGGGTTGTGGGATGCGGTGATCATTATTCCCCCGTCAGCCTCGAGAAACGGCGTTGCGAAATAGACGACCTCAGTCCCGCAGAGACCTATATCCATCACATCCGCGCCCGCATCGGAGAGGCCGTCGCAGAGAACCCTCGACAATCCTTCCGATGTAGGTCTGATATCCCTTCCCACGACCACTTTCTTCGTTCCGAAGAGCTCGCAGTAGGCGAGCCCTATGTCGTATACCATATCCTCGGTGAGCTCTTCACCGACCTTTCCCCGGATGTCATAGGCCAGAAACGGTGATGCCATGGTGCGACCCCCCTAGTCTCCCTGAGGTTTGACGACCTCCACCCTTGATAGGATATCCTCAACGACCTTCATCTGGGAAACACCCTCGAGCTCGCTGTCCAGGGACAGGGTCAGTCTGTGGGGAAGCATCTTCCTCGCGACCTTCTTGACATCATCAGGTATCACATAGTCCCTGCCCGATAGGACCGCCGCCGCCTTGGACCCGTAGAGTAGCTGTTCCCCGGCCCTCGGGCTCGCCCCGAGAATTATCTTGTCATCCGTCCTGGTCTCCCTGATGAGGTCCCTGATATAGGTGAGGATCGACACATCGCTCCGGCAGGACCGCACCTCCTTCAGCAGAGTTCCGAATATGTCCTCTTTGAGCGGTGAGTGCATCAGGGCCCTCCAGTTCCGGTCCTTCATCCTGAGTAGTCTGAGCTCTTCGGCCGATGGAAGATAATCCATGATCCCCTTGACCATGAATCGGTCGAGCTGGGCCTCCGGGAGCGTATATACGCCCTCATGCTCCACGGGATTGATCGTGGCTATCACAAGAAATGGCTCCTCGAGCTTGAATGTCGATCCCTCAACCGTGACCTGTTTTTCCTCCATTGCCTCCAGAAGGGCGGATTGCGTCTTGGTGGGCGCCCTGTTGATCTCGTCCGCGAGGACCACGTTGGCGAATATCGGCCCCTTCCTGAACTGGAACTCCTGCTCCTTCTGGTTGTAAAAATAATGACCTGTAATATCTGCCGGAAGCAGGTCCTGGGTGAACTGGATCCTCTTGAACGTCAATCCCACGACCTCAGACATGGTCTTCGCAAGGGTCGTCTTCGATATTCCCGGCACTCCCTCGAGCAGGATATGTCCGCCGGCGGCAAGGCATATCAGGTAATCCTCGACGATATCCTCGTAGCCTATTATGACCTTCCCGGTCTCGTTCTTGACCCTCTCGTAGATGCCCTGCGAAGCCGTGCTCATTTCACTCCCTCGATGTCCATGACGAGCCGATCGAGCACCCTCCTGTCCCAGTCCGGATGCTTGTTCATGACCGCCTCCAGGGGCGGTACCTCATCACTCCGTTCAACGGTCTTCTCCGATAGAAGCCTGTCGATGCGGTCCCTGAGCCAACTCAGGGATCTCCTGGGATAGGAAGTGCTCAGGACGATGAATATCACCGATATCAGAACGAGCAGACCGACCTTCTGGTAAGGATCGAGTGCCGCGACGAAGGAATTCGTGAACTGCACGGGATTGGCAAGGTCCCTGTGTGATTCATCAATCACAATGTTTTCACGGTCAACGGAGATGAAATCGATGAGGTTGTTGACGAATATTCCGTTGTCCATCTCGCCCCGCATCTGATTGATGAGGAGGCTGGGCTCGGACAGAACGATGAGTGTCCCGCTCCCATACCTCTCGATAGTGAGTATAGGAAAAGGTCCCTGCGGCTCCCCGGCATCCCATTTCTGGTCCCCGTCCATGCTGAGCCATGAGGTTCTGGAAGAGTTGACTACGGGATCAGCTGAGGCCGAGGGCGAGATCGTGGATGGCATGTTCAACAGGATCATTGTAAGGTTCCTCGTGATCTCGTGGGAGGAGAATTCGGTCGTTACCGAGAATTTGGCACTTTTCATGAACGACAGATCGAGCATGGTCCTGCCCGTTATCCTAGTTGTCGTGTTTAGATAACCGAGGAGTTCGTTCCCGGTCCCGACATCATCGGCAACTAGGATCAGACCCCCTTTCATGAGGAAATCATGGGCGAATTCCCCCTCCTCTCTCGAGAAGGAAATGTCCGGCCCGATGATCATCAGGGCCGACCTGTGCGGTCTGATATTACTACCCATTTCCGAGAAGGAATTATGCACCACCCTGTCCTTCGTGGATCCAGAAAGGTCGATGGTTGGTACGAACGATCCCTGAGAATAGGTGTCCTTTCCGATCTCGGAGCATCCGTTCCATCCTGTGTTGTAGATCGAGAAATCTGCATCGGAAGAGAGTACCGGCACCATGACGGAAAGCATCAGGAGCACCAGGCCTGCACCCATAACAAGGAGGTACCTGTAAGCAGTCCTGACCTGTTCGATCATCCCGGCACCCGACCCCCGGCCTAGGTTCCGATATCCATCGACCGGACACCGACCGGTTCTCTTCAGGAACGGTGAGAATATCGCTCAAGATAAAGGTTTCGACACGTTTATCTACAGCAAGGGCATAGTTGGGGCAATGGACAGAAGGGAGGTCCTGACCAGGATCGGAGGTGTGTTCCTCACCCTTTCGGGCATCGCGATGATAATAGTTTCCGGAAAGCTGGTCCCCTATGCGGATATGGGCCTGGGGGACAGACCGGCGGAGTTCATGCTGAGGGCCGGTTTCGGCATTCTTCTGATGGGCATCCTGATAGTCTTTCTCTTCTCCTTCAGGACCGTTCCGAAGGAACTCATCGACCCGATCCTATTCGATAGGTCGCGCGATATGGGGCGCCTTCTTGAAGCGCTCGAGCTGAAGGGGAACGGTGTCTACGTCCCGAAGGGTGGCAGATTGAAGGAGGAGAGGGTCTACGTCCCTGCGGAGGAGAAACCCCTGCCCCTCCCAGGATTGGTCGCTGAGCAGGTGTTGATTGTCGGGACTACCGGCTCGTCCATGGGGGTTTCCCTCATACCTCCGGGATCGGGACTGGTAGACAGAATAGAGACCGATACCAAAAGAGAGTTCAGAGAGGACGAACTTCCCGACATCCAGGAATCACTGGAAAGATTGTCCAGAGGATCCGGTCTTATCGGATCGATCTCGGCCAGGTCCAAGGGAGAGAGGATCCATGTGGAGATCGTTCATTCGCGTTTCAGGGAGGTGTGCGACAGAAGCTGGAAGGACCAGCCGCAGATCCATTCGAAGACAGGTTGTCCGGGATGCTCTGCGGTGATCTCGGCCGTTGCAAGGGTTAGCGGGTCCCCGTTAAGGATCGGTTCCGTGGAAAGGGAAGGAAGGAGGGTGGTATACCTCCTGGAGAGGTGGTGATCCTGCACCCGGAATCGAAGCTCGTTTTGGTACTTGCCTCATGGATATCCATCTGTCTGTTATTCGTGGAATCGCTTGAGGTGTTCTTCGTCCTGATCCTCCTTGGTATACTAGTGATACGCGAACTCACTGATTCCTATACTTCCAGACCCCTGAAGGACAGGGTAAACTTCTTCATCTACACCTTCCTTTTCATCTTCACTTTCATAGTCGTCAGGAAGGTATACCTGATTCTCCAGGTAGCCTGAAGGATGACGGTGAGTATTTATCACAAAATTATCACATTTCTGTTATCCAAAGTTGGGCCAGATATTATGCAAGGATGATAATCACGTGGAAAGGTTTTTTATACATCCTGTGAATAGCTCGCCGTCCGAGAGTATACTATAGGTACATGGATGCCCTATAATTGCTCTACCAGGGGAATTCCAATGAACAGGAAAATGAGGGAGAAGGTCATCGTCGGCGTCGCGGCGGTGCTGTTTTTCGCTGCCTTCGGAGCCGTCGCCTATCTTGACAGATCCCACGGCACCGTTGGTGATGATTTCGGTCAGGATGATTTCACCGTGGTCATGGAGAGGAACCAGGGTCATCTGGCACTGCCGGAGTTCCCCTCAGACCTTCTGATATTCGCGGCGGAGCAGGAGGCAAGCCTTGACTTCACCGTCACCAACAACGACCAGGATAACGATATAGATACGGTCTACATCACGATCCCTGACGGTGAGGTGCTGAACGCCACAGCAGAGTGGTACGATCCTCTGTTCACCCACGAATGGGACTTCACCAAGCAGAACGACGACGTGGCGAAGGTCTCAGCGAGGGACGACCTTCCCGGAAGGGTGTTCGGAGGCTCGGCCCAGTACGACGTCGCGGGCAATATCGACGATGCGCTCGATCACAATTCCAACCTCGCCATCAGCGAGGGCATCACCATTACACTCGACTTCCTTGCACCTGATACCCCCGGGACGAGGATGGGATCTGATGCGATAAACCTCCAGGTATCGGACGAGCAGACGGAGACCGAGGGTCCCTTCAACAGATATTCCGTCGCACCGTTCCCCTATCCCTACCTCGTCATCGATGAGGATTACGAGTTCCTACTGTTCGAGCTTTCGGGCACCAATGCTGACCTCGATATCGAGTACGGGGGAACAATGCTCTTCGGCTCGGGGACCAGGGCGTCCGACTTCCAGGTCTCAGAGCACGGATTCAAGTACAGGTCCTCCGAGGGGAGCATCGTGACTGTCCTTGAGGCCCCCACGGGATCGACCATTGTCAACCCAGTCATAAGGTCCATCTCGGATGGCGGTGGGCAGTTCACTCTCAGCATGGTCCGCTATCTCACGGGAGTCATAGATCCCGGTCAGCCCAGCTCCAGCTGGGTCACGGTGGAGAACGCCCAGAACGATTATACCGGCCAGCTGCCGATGAACGCCGGCGATATGCTGGAGCTTGACATCGATGGTGACGGCCTGTTCACAGATAATGACGACGATATCGATGGCGACGGTATTCCCAACGATCAGGATACGGACCCATACGACTCCGGTGTGACGAACCACCACCCCGTCATCAGTGACATCGTCCCGTCGGCTAGCAGGATACCAAAGAACAAGGACCTCGAACTGGAGGCCATCGCCTCGGATGCCGACGGTGACAGCATGACGTATTCGTGGGCCGCAACTCCCGATACGGGTTGGACCGGAAACGGTGCGACCGTGATAGTGGACCTCGGTGGTTTCGAGCCCGGTACATACACCTTCACGGTTACCGTCAGCGACGGGGAGGGCGGAAACGACCAGGCGACCGAGACCGTGGAGGTGACCGCAAGCGAGGAGGCAGATGGTCCCCCGATGTGGATGATCGTTCTGATCATCGTCGTGATACTCGCGATAGTGGGAGCTGTCGTATTCTACGTGCTGAGGGGCGGAGAGACCGAGGAAGAAGAGATCCCCGAGGAACTTGCGCCTCAACCACCTGACGCCTTCGAGGGCCCCGAAGCCCCTGCTATCGGTGGTGAGGAGATATCGGAAGATTACGGAATGGAGGGGGGCATGATGGAGGAGGACCTGGAGGAGGGTATGCTAGAGGAAGACATGCTCGAGGGCATCGAGGGACCTGCGATGGCCCCGCCCACCGAGGAGGTATACGACCTGCCCGACGAATCTGAGATGCAGGAGGTCCAGGACCTCGAGGCACTAATCGATGAGATGGAGAGGACCGAGGAGGAGATCGGCGACGTTTGCCCGGAGTGCAGCGCACCCCTCGGCCCCTACGATTCAAAATGCGGCAACTGCGGCGCCGAGTTCGAACTGGCGCTCGAGTGTCCAAACTGCGGTGCGGTGATCGAGGAGGACACAGAATCCTGCCCTGGCTGCGGAGTCAGCTTCCAGTGAGACAGGGACGGAAGAGAATAAAGGGAGGTCACCGGACCTCCCTTTTTCATTTTATCTTCTTTATCCGGGAAAACACGATAACCCAGTAGACGCTCAAGCAACCGATCTGCCTTTGCTTTGTTGTCGTCTTTTTCGATACCGACCAACACCATAAGACCACAGTTTATCCGCCCGATTGCGACACCCTCAACAC
>JBLIRL010000151.1:0-7772 GCA_049472275.1 Thermoplasmatota archaeon
GCTATGGGATGGGTGAGAAGCCCCATGTCGGTGGCTTTGAGCAGCATGAAGGCCGTTGCCATACCCGTGTCGAACATCTCGTATGCGACTCCCTGGACATCGCAGTCGCTCCCCTGTTCCGTGAAAACTGCCACGACCATCGAGGCCTTCTTCATCCAGTAGTTGCCCCTCGTCAGGGTCTCAAAGACCCTTTCCAGCAGAAGTGGGTCCCTGACCATCACGAACTTCCATGGTTGATTGTTATTGCAGGAAGGTGCGAGTTCCGCCGCTTGCAGAAGCCGATCGACAATGGCATCCGTTATCTCAGTTGGTTGATAGGCTCTTCTCGATCTCCTCTTCTCGGCGACATCATCGAATTCCACGAGTTTCCCTCCCTGGAAATATCTGGGGTGAATGGAACTGATGAAATATATCTGGTTCCCCTCTCAATCGAGGGTGGAAACGAGAGACCTGGCCCATTTCATTGCTGATGCGACTGTCTCCCCCCTCTTTTCCTTGGGGGCGGCTATGAACTCCTTCTCACCGAGGAACTCGGATTCCGGTGATATCGACCTCATGTTCTGAAGCGCGCTTCCGCTGTTCCCGTTGCATGTGCAGAAGAACGCGACCTTCTTTCCCATTGGGAGATGGTCCTCGATGAACGTCTTGACAGCAGGTGACTGTCTTCCCGCCCATATCGGGGTGCCAATGAAAATGACCTCGTATTCCTCGGGATTCTTGTGCATGGGTTTGAGGGGGGGTTTCACACCGCGAATGGCCTGCCATCCTCCTATGAGGAATTTGAAAAACCCCTTCGAGTTCATATCCTTCTCGGTCTTGATCTCCATAATGTCCGCACCTATCGAGATCGCGATGTCCTCGGCCAGCAGTCTGGTGTTTCCCTCGAGTGAATAGAACACGACCAGCTTTTTCATTTCTCAGACCCCCGGTCTTCTATGCAGCCTGTCTGGCTAGGCTCCGGGCCCAATCCTGTGCTTTCAAACTGCACGTACCGTCCATATCCTTTCTCGGATTTATGAACTCCCTTTCCGAAATGATGGAATTTCCCTTGAGGATCCGTCTCATCTTCTCGAATGTCTTACCGGGTTCTCCCTCGCTGCATGCGTAAATGGCAACTTTCTTGCCCTTCATGTTGAGTTTCTTGATGAAGGTATGAACTGGTGGAGCCGGGGCCCAGGCCCATACGGGGGTCCCGATTATGATGAGATCGTATGCCGAAGGGTCCCTTTCAGGTTTCACGATCTCGATCTCTTCCGGGGGATTCTCCCGGTCCCCTCCCCAGTAATGGTCCATGAAACGATGCGCATCGATGGGTCCGATCGTTTTGATCTCCTCTACGTCCGCCTTGAAGATCTGGGCCATGGAATCGGCGATGCATTTCGTGTTCCCCTCAAGTGAGTAGTAAGCTATGAGCACTTTCAGAGATATCCCTCCGGTAAAAATTACCAACAGATGGGTATTATATCTTGATTTACCCAGAAGATTACGGTTTCACTCTTCCCTCGATGCGCCCCGTCTCCTGGCAAGGATGAGTATAAGTGAGGTCGTCCCGATGATAAGGGGGCCGAAGACCAATAAGAGGATAAAGAGAATCGAAGATAAACGTCGCTCTCCATTTTCATGGTCGCCCGTTCCGAGCTCGCATAGAACCGTATCGGTTTCCATGATATTGCCATGATCGTCCTCCACCCTTATCGAATATGAGACAGATCTTTCTCCCTCAGGGATAACCATGGACCGGACGTAGATGGAATCATGGGTGTTGAGCATCTCCTGGCAATTGGACCAGCCCGATGATGTTTCGACGTCGACCATTACAGAATGGATGCCGATATTGTCAGATGCTTCTGCCTCGAAGCTCAGCATGGTCAAACCCATTTCTGCCTTCACCATCATGCTGATAATACTGCACATGGGTGGAATGATATCGATTATCTGTACGAACCGATGATCCGTGCCCGTATTGCCGGCGTCATCCTTCGCCCAGGCCTCCATCTCCACTTTCTCAGCGTCTTTTGGAACCCGGTAGTAGAACATCCCCCCTGCAGCTGCTTCCAGAGATACGAAACCTTTGCCGCTATCAACGGATATCCCTTTTTGAACAACTTCGATATTATCGCTTACCTCAAGGCTCATCAACAGTACTTCACCAGTCTGCGGAGGATTGAAGGTCGTTGACACGGATGGTTTGATCACATCCAGTACTTTGATCTCGAAGAGGTATCTTTTACTGTTGGGTGTCCGGTCCAGAAGCTCTATCTCCACATCCAGGATCCTGGCATTTTCCGGCACCGGAAAGGAAGCATTGAGTGTATCGCTTGATCTGATATCCGCGGGGATGTTGTTAAACCACCACCGCATCTTGAAGAGTGAGAAGTTCTTTTTGTCCGTCAGCTGGAAGATCAGATCATGTACCTCACCTGTTCTGGGTCTCTCCCCCATATTCTCGAGTATCTTCGAAACATCGATGGGAGACGGGTACAGGTGAAATATGAATTCGGCGGAATTCCTACGAAGGTCCTCCGCCACGATCCTCATCATCAGATCATCTGCGAGGTGGGGAACCTTGAATTCCAGTCCGTATATGCCGCTTTTTGAGCCATGTATGATCAGGTCCTTCTCAAGATTCTTAGATATGTAGGACGCCTTGACCGTATCGACGAATATGTTGTCGGTTATGTTGAAGAACAGCTCTACCGTTTCCCCGCAGGTAACGTTCTCGCTGACAGAAATCGGTTCGATGACCGGATCGATGCTGTCTGTGACATTGAAATAATCAGAGGTGAAGGTACTTACCAATCCATTCATATCGGTCGCGGATACCTTGAAAAGGTATCGGCGGGCATCCTCTTCAACACTGAATGGAACCCACCACAACTCGTCCTCATCGATGATCATTTTTTCTGCGGCCAGGCCGGGAACCGTAGGTTGCGGATTGTTCTTCCATGGTGTGATCTCAACACCGAGAACTTCGATGTTCTCTTCGATCCCTACCCTGACCCATGCATCCTCTCCGGTTACCAGTTGTGAAGTCTCCCAATAATTGGGTTCGGGAGGAATGATATCCCTGACGGGACCTTCCCATTCCAACTTCGCGCTGTGACCGTACACATCCTTGACATGCAGCGAATAGCTCATCCATGCTGCATCCCTCTGTATGCCGATCTTCTGAGTGAAGATAGGGGGATCCGGGAAATCGCCTTTCGTCCTTCTCTCTGAGTATATCGTCTCATTATATCTGTCATATGTGGTGTATCTGAATTCGTTCCACCCGGGTGCCCAGGAACAAGTGCCATTGACATGGACCTCGATGAACATCGGCTCTCCCGTTCGGGGGTCCCTGTCGGTCATAACGATCAGTGTGAAGTTCCCGGGTATCTCGATGAGTGGAAGGAAGTCTCCCGGTCCGTGGGGGAGCTCAGTGTCCCCGATCCCGTCCCCGTCCCTGTCCTCTCCGTCGTAGTCGGACCAGTAGTTGCCTCCGAGGAAGGGGCCCTCGACAATATTGGGTCCCGGAGCCTTTCCGCTGTACCAGAAATCGTGGCTCCAGAAATCCTTGAAGTTCTTCTCGTTGGCAATGTGGTTGTTGAGGATGGTGTTGTCTTGACTCTCGTTGAGTTCGAAACCCAAGGAATTGTTACTTATGATGTTGGATTCAAGATAGTTTTGTCTTGTTTCTCTCAAGGAGACTCCAATGGATGAGTTCGATATCTGGTTGTGAAGGACCCTGTTTTTTCCCGAACCTTCCATTCTAAGTCCAAATTCAGCGTTGGAAACCTTATTGCTCTCAATATTGCTGTATTTTGTATCGACCAAGGAGATCCCGCTCCATGTATCATTCATGGAATTACTGCGGATGGTCGCGAAGATCGATTCATGAGAGTATATGGAATTCAAACAATCCCCATAGGTGTTACCCGCTATTGTGGTCCTATCGCAACCCTTTATTATCGTTCCCCATGCGCCCTCCTGGAAATGGTTGTTCAGTACCGAATTGTTTGTTGATGTTTCTATGATAAGACCAGTACTTTCGGAGAAGGAGTTGTTTCCGATCATGCAGAAATGGGAGTCCTCTATGTAAAGCAGAGGATGATCGTGGTAATAATTGAAGAATTGATTCCCCTCGACCACCACATCCTCGCACCCCTCGATGATGTTAAGGTTGTAATCATATCCCATTACACCTTTGTAGTTCACATATACAAAGTTTGATTCGAGAGTGCAGTGATCGACACCAATCAAATGGATCCCTTTGATCGCAAAGTTGTCTATGGTGTTGTTGGTAATGGAAACGTTGTCCACATATGAGATCTCCATTGGTTTTGAAGTCCACCAAAAAAGGGTATCCTCGATCGTTATGTTCGATGCTCCTCTTTTCTTTGCATATACCTCACCGTAGACCCGGATACCGTAACCGGATGAATTGATACTGCATCTCGAGATGTCGATATTGTCGCTTCCGTGGACCAGTATTCCGCAATGCGGTCTGAAATCCGGGTTCGGGTGGAAGGTCACATTGGTGATCGAAATGTTGTCAGACATGTAGAGGGACAGACCCGTGAAGCCCATGGTGATGTTCGTATCCCTGATCGTCGCGTTCCTGGAACCGCTCAGTTCTATCCCTTCTCCTATCAGGGTGCAGTTCTCTATGATGAATTGGGATGTGGTATCCATAATCTCGATACACCAGCTTTCATAGTCCTCGTTCTTGATGATCAGGTCCCTGATGATGAACGGGTCCTCGGGAGTCCCGCTTCCTGAGGAAACGCCGTTCGTGGAATTGAAACCCGAGTTATTGGTGATGAGAATGGGATCGCGAAAATCCCGCCATGAATTAGGTTGAAGAGGATCCGAAGTATTGATGCCATCACCAGCAACTGAAGCGGGCATTATCAGTATAAGTACTACTATCGGAGGCAATCCGAGAGCTGATATGAGATCCACAATTCTCCTCCTCACTCTGTTTTTTTCAGTCTGGGGACGGCTTATAAAACTTTGTTATTCATGAACCCGGGAAGTGGAATTGAGTTGCTCTTATCAGTGATGATCGTCATTCCTCTGACAGGTGGCGATAGCCCCTTTTTCTCAGGTTGAGAAGCACGATCGCGATGATGATGACCGCAAGGATGATCGAGATGAACGGTATCCATTTGATGTGGCCTCCCCCATCCTTCTCCTCAGTGCCGTTAGAGTGGCTCTCGGTTTTGTCAGGAAGGGGCACTAACGGACTTGACCACCTTGCGATGTTCCCATAATGGTCCTCGGCCGTGATCAGGAAGGATACGTTGCCAGGGCCAAAACCCACAGAGATATTGATCTCGTAGAGTCCGACGGACCTCCATATCATGGGACTTCTGACAGCATCTCCCGATGGCAGAGTGATCATTGCCGAGACATCCCATAGATCCCTGTTGTCGTGGACGAGGCATTCTATGAGAAGGTACTGTTCTTCCGTATTGTTGAATATCTCCGCATTGACATCGATGAAGACGGGCAGTATTACGTCGATGACATCGAAAAAGAGGACTCCAGGATCGAATAGATTTCCGGAGGAATCCACGGAGCTCATACGGACCCCGATCCTGTCAGATCCATCCGGTATCTCCACCTGAAAGAGCATGGGTGAGACCTCCTCGATCTCGAGAGCGTCTTCCCCATCATGCAGAGAGATACTGTAACTCCCAATTTCCCGGTTATCCCGGACATCAAGATGGAACTCCCATAACATTCCGTTTCTCGGTCCACCCGCTTCCAAGAACATTTCCGGCGGGATAACATCAATAACCTGCCTTGAGAACTGGACCTTGTCCATGCGGTCGAACACGTCGAATACCTGCAGTTCGTAATGCATGACCCTGGCTTCCTCAGGGACAATGAACATGCCGCTTCTGTTGTGTTTGATGGAGTTGAAATAACCAGGTATGTCGAAGGACCATGAGAGAAGGACCTCTCTGTATCCTGCCCCTTCCATGAGCGGGATATCGATCTCGTACGGTTGGCCGGTCTCCGGATCGCCCTGGTACCTTTCGAGAACGATATCCGATGCTTCCGGCTGCAGTGCTATGGTCCAGAACAGCTCTATCCTGTTGGACATCGCGTCCTCCGCCTCGAGGACCAAAATGGCATGTTCGGTGAAGAGTGGGAGTTTGAATATGAAGCCGTGGATGTCATCTCCTTCATAGGTGTGATATCCCTCGATCGACCTGGTTCCTTCTAAGAGCTCCACAGTCGCTCTGGAGAAGGCAATCCCGATATTGTCGATGATCCTGAATCTTATGGTCTCCTCTTCGTAGGTTTTCATCCGAGACAGGTTGGTGAGCAGTTCCACTTTTGGGTCCATTATGTCCTCCACGAAATACCATCTCGAGAGGTTCTTGGAATACTGTCCTGAATCATCGAGCATGTGGACCTCGAAGTTCACCCGCTTGGCATCTTCCGGGATCGTCACGTTGAAGGCCAGTTCGTTTTCGGTGATCTGCACTGGCAGGTAAGTTCCTTCCGGCTTGCCGATCCCGCCATCTGACCTGAGGATCAGATATGAGGAATTGAGTCCGATGTTCTCCCGATACATTATCCAAATCGTCTCGGTCGCGCCTGTACCAAGAGTGGGGACGATGAACTTCGTGACCTGAGGAGATATGCCGTCGACCACCCTGAGGCTCCCATTGATGCTGATCATCTGACCGTATCTATCATCCACCTTGATCACATAATGAAGGTATGTGGCATTTTCAGGAACGGGGATAAGGCACGGAACCGTCGGGTCCGAAAGGTCCCAGAATTCATATGGTCCGTATCTGTCCCTGTAGGTGTTGTTGGATCCGGTGAGCGTGAACAGGTAATCGATCTGGTATCTGCTGAGTATCCACCTATATTCATGGTGGACCCTGAAAGTTATCTCCATTTCCTCCCCAGTTACCGGATAGGAGTCGGTGAGATCCTCGATCCCCTTGAACATCGGGATGATCATCAAAGGATAGCGGTCGCCCGAATGATGAGGCTGGTCCCCGAATCCATCGTAATTCGTGTCTCGCCCTGAATAGTCAGACCAGTAATTTCCCCCCTGTGAGGGCCCGCCGACCATGTTCGTGACACCATTTGGCTCTATGTTGAAGAAAACACTTGCCGAACTCTCGATCTTCAAGTTCAACCGATTATCGAAATAATTGTCCCAGACCCAGATGGCTTCTGTGATCAGGTTGGATACCTTCAATCCGATATCGTTATCAAGAAGATAATTGGAGTGAATGCCGTAGCTTCCGCCTTCGACCTGGATGCCTACGGTATTCGATATGACCCAGTTACCTGTGCCCACATCTCCGTGATAACAGAAGATCCCGTCAACACTGTTGTTGGAGATCAGATTGTCCTGGATGGTCCCTCCGCCAGCCCTGGTATAGATCCCGTGCTGCAGATTGTTCGAGCAGTTGTTCCCGACGATAAGGGGATTATTCCAGGTGGAGTTGAGGAATATTCCCGACCTTCCATTGGATACGCATGTATTGTTGCAAGCGGTGACATCGTACATCGAACTTCTGAGATGTATGCCGTCGAGACCGTTCAAAGAACAGATGTTGTCCTGGATGAGGCCTCCGTAGCACGTGAGGGCGCCATAGATCCCGTGTTCACCGTTATGATTGATGGTGTTGTTCCTGCAAACAAGGTCATGTTCATGATCGAGGTATATTCCGCCTATCCCGTTCCCTGATATGTTGTTATTCTCGATTAGGGTATTCCAGCTGGAAACATAGGACGACCTGATACCCCATTCG
>JBLIRL010000152.1:0-7771 GCA_049472275.1 Thermoplasmatota archaeon
TCTGTTGAGATACATCCTGGAATAATCAGTGGTGTTTCCCTCTGTGATGGAGATATAACCTCCGTCATCAAGATCGACAGTCAGCGGGGATTCGCACTTGCTCTGGACCTTGGTGATGCTCTCCAGGGTGTAGGTACCTTCCGTACCGTAC
This sequence comes from Thermoplasmatota archaeon, assembly GCA_049472275.1. GTDB lineage: Archaea > Thermoplasmatota > Penumbrarchaeia > Penumbrarchaeales > Penumbrarchaeaceae > JAFGLL01. Next base: position 152 of record JBLIRL010000152.1, read on the forward strand.
TCGGTGTAGCAGTCATGGTCCTCCGCGAATTTGAAACCCGTAAGCTCTCCCGATATGGTCAGGGAGGCGGGCCACCCGTTCTCCCCGATCCTGTACCTGATGGCAGCACCCTCGTCGTAGACCCTGGTCTCGAGGATCATCGATCTGTACGGTGACACGGTCTCGTTCAGCTGGAGAACAAGATAGTTGTATCTCTCTGTGTACTCATCCCTGTATCCGTTCGTTATATTGTAGGTTCCGTTTATCGAACCCTTCGATTTCACATTCATGGTGACGGAGGACCCGAACGCGCGAATCCCGCCTCCGAAGGTGAGTCCCAGTGTTGAATTGGTGATTATCGGGTCATCATCGATTATGAGATCGTATAGAATGCAGTCGCTCTGCAAACCCGAATCATCCACGTAAAGATCCAACCCGATCCTGCCATCTGGTGACAGGACCGAGGGACCTTCCGAACGATCCCGGGGCTTCCTCTCGTCTTCTATGAGCATGCCAGTTGATCCCTGGTCCCCCGAAGCCTGATGTAACGGTAATATCCCCGAAACCAGCAGCAATGTCAGGGAAAGTATGACTGTCAAGGGGACCCGGGAAGCGGTCCCGCGTCTCCGCAGTGCTGAATTTTCTCTCCCGGGTGTATCCATGTAAAGAAACTTCGAAATGAACTTATTTAGCTATGTTGGTTTAAAATGGGATATTATTAAAAGAATATTGGTGGGGTTTTCTTACAATCACGTCCGAAAAGGAAAAAGGAGGCTCCTCACGGGGAGCCTCATCTTGGCCCTTTCATCTCAAGCTTTGGCCGGAGGAGGGGGTGAGGCCTTCTTGGGCTTCTCGGCTGGCTCCGGAGCCTCCTTCGCTTTATCCTCGGCAGTGAAGTTCCCCGAATCCGTCACCACCATATCCTCACCGTACTTGTCGAGGTTGGCCATGATGAACTGGTCCGACATGCGGATGCACTTCTTGGGGCAGATCTCCGTGCAGAGGGCGCAGAACGTGCACCTCGACATGTAGAACTTCACCTTCCTTGTGTCTGGGATGAACTCTATAGTCTGCGAGGGGCAGACCTTAAGGCACATCTGGCAGCCTATGCAGGCCTCCCTGTCGTAGAGGATCTTGCCGCGGAAATCCGGAGGCACCTCAACTGGCGGGTTTATGCTCGCTTTTCCTGCCTCCACGGCCTTAAGAGTCCTGTGAACGTTGTTTGGAGCGTTCTTCACAGGGAAGAGATTGGTCGCGGGCTCCGTGAAGAATTGTTTCAGAAGTTCGAAGAAAGCATGCGTAACCATTCATATCACCCCACTATCACATCCAGGTAGAGAAGCAGGACCCCGATCAAGGAGATCACGGAAAGAGGTATCAGATAGAGCCATGACAGTTTGTCTATCTTGAGCCTCGCGGCACCCACCCTGACGACGGTCACTGCAAGGAAGTAGAGAAGCTCTATCTTCAGCAGCCAGAAGACGGCATCGATCCCGAAAGCGAACCACGGGTCGATCATCTTGCTCGATCCGATGGCACCAACCTCCTGCAGGAAGGTCTCTATCACGGGGGAGAGGTTGTAGGGGAAGAATATGGCGATTGCAAGTGCGGTGAAGGCAACGGTCTTCACTGCGTCGGAGAGGTAGAACATCGCCAGGTTCGTTCCGCTGTACTCTGCGATTATCCCGCCGCCGATCTCCGTTTCCGCCTCCGGCGCGTCGAAGGGTATCTTCGACAGCTCAGAGGGTATAATGAGGAAGAACACGGCCGCTAGAAGGATCAATCCGAATATTCCGAGCACACCCACCTCATTCCATAGAGGAACCTTCACGAAGGTCTCTACAGAGAATATGTCCATACCACCGATATCCACATGAGTGAAGCGCCAGGCCATGGCTAGTATGACAACTGCCAGAGGAAGCTCGTAGGACATCATCATGACCATCTCCCTCTGGGCTCCCACCGTTGAGAGCGGCGAACCCGAGGCGAAACCCCCTATGGCCATCATCAATCCCGGGATGGCAAGCAGATAGATCAGCAGGATGAGGTCCCCGTATCCTCCAAGTATGGGGGTGAACCAGTCCTCCGCTCCGCCTGAGGCCCCCCTGAGGTCTACCGGGCCAAGTGGCAGATAGAGAAGAATGGCCATCGATGCCACGAAGGCAAGGAGAGGGGCTCCGTTGAAGACCCACGGGACCGCCCTTTCCGGGACAATGTTCTCCTTCTGAAAGAGCTTGAACGTATCCCAAATGGGCTGTCTGATCGGGGGTCCGACCCTGGCCTGAAGCCAGGCAGCGAACTTCCTGTCCACACCCTTGAGGAGCAGCGCTATGTAGAGAGCCACGAGGACCAGGATTGTCCCGATACCGATCTTGATCGCGATCTCGGCCACCTCGTGCATCACTTCAACCCCCTTTGTTTTCTAACGGACATCTCATGCAGGACCTTCCAGTCTAGGATGTTCTCCTTTCCAGTACTGGAATCCACTACCGTCACCCTGTCCATGCATCCTATGCAGGGATCTATGGAAGCTATGATTATCGGGATGTCCGCGATCTGCATCCCCTTGAACATTGTCAGCCAGGACATGATATTGCCGTAGGTTGGCACCCTTACTTTCCATGAATCGAGCTCCATCTTTCCGGCCTTCAATCGGACATAGTGGATATCCTCGCCCCTCGGAGCTTCGACCCTGGCGATACCCTCGCCATCGGCCATCCTCAATTTTGCCATCAGAAGCGCCGAGAGGTTGGGTTCGGAAGTGATCGGCCCGGGCGGGATGTTGTCCAGACCCCATTCCACCATGCGGATGGATTCAAACAACTCGTACAGCCTCACGACTACCTGGGAGAAGACATCGCCCTTGTTAGGATAACCGCAGGACGAAGGTATGACCGCCTTGAAATCTCCTAGCATGTCACCGTAGGAGGCGTACGGCCAGTCGAAACGGATATCCTTCTTCACTCCAGTCGCTCTCGTGAGAGGGCCGCATGCGCAGAGCTCCATGGCGTTCTTGTAGGTCAGGACGCCGACGTCCTGGGTCCTGTGGGAGATGGTCGGGTCCGAGAGAAATACGTTGAGGACCGTATCCTCGAGCTTCTTGTATCCCTGGAGGATCCTCCTCGCCTTTGCGATCCCCTCGGGGGATACGTCCCTCCGGACACCGCCTATTATGTAGTAGGCGTGATTGACCCTGTTCCCTGTGAGATACTCGAGGATGTCCTGGACATCCTCCCTGATCTTCCAGGTATAATGCAGTATCGAATCGAAACCTAGCTCGTGTCCGGCAACGCCGGCCCATAGAAGATGGGAATGGATCCTTTCCAGCTCGGCCACGATCATCCTCAGATAGTCAGCTCTCTCGGTGGGTACGATCTCGGAAGCATGCTCGACCGCCCTGCAGAAGACGAACTGGTGGGCGGCTGAGCATATCCCGCACACCCTTTCTGCCAGGTGAACGACCTGAAGGGGATTCCTCTTCATCCCCATGTACTCGATCCCGCGGTGGTTGAAACCCGGCTGGAAGTCCACATCGACGATTGCCTCACCCTCGATGGTGAACTTGAACTGTGTTGGCTCCTTGAGTGCAGGATGTATCGGACCTATCTCGAGCGGATACGGAGGTGCTGAAGCCATCAGGCATCACCTCCTTCCTTCTTCTTTGTGACAGGAGGTCCACCCGGCGGGAAGGGATTGTAGTCTGCGATCACCTTGGTCCCGTCCCCGCCACCGGAAGGATCCTCATGGACCTTCCTGACAAGCTTCTCCGGTCCGTACTCATCCTTCCTCCAGGGGTAGACCCCGACCGGGACCGCATGCACAAGCCACATCCTCCGGTTGTCCTTTATCCCGTCTATGGAGACACCGAGGAACTCCTGCTTCTCCCTCTCTGTGACCGTCACGGCCGGATGGACGTCCGAAAGCGACGGTATATGCGGATCGCTCTTGGGGGCCCTCGTCCCCAAAGTAACGGGGATGCCGTGGCCGTGGCTCTCGGAGTAAAGCTCGAAGTGGTAAAGGACCTCGATCTCGTCCCCGAGGTCGGACCCCGAGGCCACTGTATGATGTGGCCATCCGAAGGATACGAGATGTTCGGCCGCTTCCACGAACCTCTCCCTCTTGACCCTTACAAAGATCTGTGAGTAAGGGGTCCTCTTCACTCCGTTTCGGAAGGTCTTGATGTAGGGCTCCTGTATAAGGTCCCCTTTGAACTTCTCCTTGAAGGAGTTCGCGATCTGATCCGCGCTTAGATATTTCATCATGCCTCCCCCCTTAGATTCTCAAGTGCTTTCCAAGCTTCAACCACTCCCATGGTTATGGCCTCCGGTCTGACCGGGCATCCGGGAACGTAGACCACTATTGCATTGGGGTCCACCTTCTTGATGAACTCATCGAAGGGGCCCTGTATGCAGTAGGAATCATAGTACACACCGGATGAGCCGCCGCAGTTGCCGATCACCAATACAGCCTTGGGCCCCGGTGTCTGCTCGTAGATCCTTCTCACCCTGTCAGCTATCTGCGTGTTCACCGGTCCGGTCACCAGAAGGACGTCCGCGTGCCGAGGAGTCCCTACAAGCTTAATCCCGAACCTCTCAACGTCGTACCTGGGTGTCAGAGCTGCGACGATTTCTATGTCGCAACCGTTGCAGGAAGCGGCGTTGACGTGGAAGACCCAAAGGCTCTTGTCAAAGTGTTTGGTAAGTTTCATCCTCGATCACCTCACAAGAACGTCAAAGCTAGCATCACAATTCCGGCCGTTGCAACGAACCAGAACACGTATTCATTGATCAGTCCCGAATGCATCTTCTCCATAGGTTTGTAGTACCTGTGCAGAGCCCTGATAAAGCCCCAGTACACGTTGCTAGCCGGAATGACGATCGGCCTGCCGTCTATCTCCGTGGGATTACCGAAGAGATAGGGTTTCCTTCCCTCGCCCTTGGGGACCGTACCCTTCTGTCCCCAGGCCCTGATGAGAAGCCCCAGGACGATCATCACGAACAGGACGGAAAGCAGAACGATCGCGTTCCAGGCGCCCTGACCGGAGAAGAGGGTCAGGTTCGTCCCGATCTCCGGTCCCGGACCCGCGAGTGCTGTCACTGCGGGGTCCACGATCTCGGAAAGAACCAGGGACGGCAGGAACGAGAATACAAGTATCATACCTGCGAGGACCGCCATGCCTATCAGCATGGATTTTGGGACCTCGCCGGACTTCATATCCGGATTCTTAGGCCCCATGAAGGCGGCATAAAAGACCTTGACGAAGGAAGCCAGCGTCAGAAGGGATACCAGCATCGCGATTGCACCTATGACCGGATTGAACCTGAACACGGATTCGTATATCAGGAACTTGGAGGCGAAACCGTTCGAAGGCGGAATACCCGCGATGGCCAGTGCGCCTATTATGAAAAACAGTGCCGTCATCTTCATATCTCGGCCGAGGCCTCCCATCTTGTTCAGGTCCCTCGTTCCGGCCTTGTATATGATTGCTCCGGCCGTGAGGAACAGAAGGCCCTTGTAGAGCGCATGGTTGAAGATATGGAAGATACCACCGGCCATGGCAGTCCTTCCGAAGACGGCGAAATCGGTGTTGTCCCCGGTTGCATAAACGGCAAGCCCAACGCCGACCCCGAGGAGCATGTAGCCCGTCTGCGAGATAGCGTGGTAGGCCATGAGTCTCTTGATGTCCTTCTGGACCAGTGCCAGCGTCACACCCACGAACATGGACAGAATTCCGAGTACAACAAGTAAGTAACCGACAGAATGCATCAGGTCGAGCTCTCCGACGGCCCTTGTTATATTGCCGCCGTAGAGAGTCCACCCAGTCCTGAAGACCGCGTAAAGACCGGCCTGCGAGGCCGTTACCATCATCGCCGTGATCGGGGCGGGTGCTTCCGAATACCCGTCGGGAGTTGCCATGTGCATGGGCACAGCCCCTGCCTTGAGTGCAAAGACAGTTATCAGGATCCCGAGTGCGATCTTATCGACGATCAGGACCGAGCCGTCGGCACCTATGGCGGCCGCCAGGTACTTTATGTTCAGGTGTCCGTACTGGCCGTACAGAAGACCAACAGCGAACAAAAGCAAAAGCCCAGCGATCGTGGAGTAGATCAGGTACTTCGCGGCACCTTCGAAGGACTCTCCGCGGTTGGTCCTGAAAGCGATCAGACCGCAGATGGCCACCGAGGAGACCTCGAACCAAACGAACAGGTTGAAAAGATCACCGGTGAAGACCATTCCGAAATTTGCGGCGAGCATCAGAAGGAGCAGTGTGTAGTACTTGTCCTGTCCGGTATACTTCTTAACGAAGGAAAACGAATAGATCACGGCTCCGAACGCCACAGTGGCCATGATGAGCCCCATGAAGGCCGCCATCCCGTCCACGTAGAAGGTGATCCTGACGTTGCTCAGAACATCGAACGCCGTCCCTTCCGCAGCTCCGAATACGTATACGCTCGCATCACCTCCCCCGTCCCTGAAGACCTCCCAGGCCAGGACATACATGAGAGCCCCCGAAAGGAGCACCCCCAGGAAGGCCCATCCGTTCCGGAGCTTCTTGTTTATCTTGGAGATCAGAGGTGTCGCAAAGGCGAATAGCAGCGGGATCGCGATAACGATCGCCGGTGCCTGTTCGATCAGGTCGTTGTAGAAGCTCATCCTCTCAACCTCCTCATCTCGTCAATTGTCGATACCTGGAACTTCTGATACAGCTTCATGAAGAAGGCAAGCAGAAGCGCCGTGGTGGCCACCCCGATAACGATCGAGGTCAGTGTCAACGCGTGAGGTGTTGGGAGGGAATACGCGGGTGCGTCCCCTCCGATGATCTGCGATGTGAACAGAGGGGCGGAAAGCCTCTCACCCGAGCGGTAGGCAAGGGTGATGAGGAACAGGTTCGCCCCGGTCTCGATGAGGACTATCCCCATGGCGAGCTTCAGCAGGTTCCTCTTGAACATCACTATGTAAAGGCCTATCGCGATGAGTGCCACGACCGCCAGATACGGTATCTCCGACATCATATCACTCACCCCCTTCCCTGCCTGCGAAGGCAAATAATCCCATTGTCACAACGATCAGTGTCAGGGCTGCGATGACTTCCAGGCCCACAGACAGGTTCATGACCGCTATGGTCCCGGAGGAAAGCAGCGGTGCGCTGTTGGAGAAGAAGCCGTCGGAGAAGCCTTCGAGCTTCTGTCCGAAGATTATCCCTCCGAGCAGGTCCTCGTCGCCTGCGAGGAAGTTGAAGAAGAAGAACCCCGAGGTCAGACCGAGGAAAGCGGTCCCGATGAAGATCAACAGACCGGTGCTCTCGAGTACCGACAGCAGCTTCTTCCTCCATCTCTCGGCTCCGAAGGCAACAAGATAGAGAGCCATCAGTGTGCCGATGATCGCACCTCCCTGGAAACCTCCTCCCGGTGTAAGATGGCCGTGGATTATTATGTAAAGGCCGAATATCAGTATGAAACCGAAGGCGATCTTGGTGATCGTCTTTACAACAGGGGACATCTCCTTCATTTCAGGTCACCCCCTTTCTTCCCCTTCTTTCCAGGGAAGGCTATGCGTATCGTTGTGAGCACACCGGTGACGGCCGCGAACAGCACGGTTGCCTCGCCAAGGGTATCGAAACCCCTGTAATCGAACACTATT
>JBLIRL010000153.1:0-7710 GCA_049472275.1 Thermoplasmatota archaeon
GTGCAAGGCTATCCTTACTGATAGGAATGTGAGACAGGATCAAACCGTTCATCACATGATATCCACGAATGTCACGAAAATACTTAGTGTAATCCGTCAGTTTGAAGATATCATGGTTGCCCTTGATGAGAACCTTGTCGATCTTCACGGTATGGCCCTTCTTTGTCAATCTATCCCTTATCCTCTCAGCCACTGAAAGCGTGTTGCCTGTCTGAGAATACAAGATTATCCCGATCCTCATGATGCGTTCCCCCCTTGGGGAATCCATTACGGATAAATATCATTTCTTGAGATCAATGCGGAAAGATGAAGCCCGGTCGTCTATAGGCGTAAGACGTCTATCCCATGATCAAAGGGGGCAAGGACATCCATCTTCCATCAGCAGACCGCCATCGATGAAGGCAGGCTGGGAATATGTTGGCATACCGGATCTCCTAACATTGTAAAATGCACCTCGGAATGTTATTATAATAGGACCAGGAATTGTCGGAGTGGACCCCATCCGGAGGCTCTCTGATATGAAGCAGAATTGCTGGGAATTCCAAAACTGCGGCAAGAATCCGAGTTCGATTGGCAACCCCGGTATCGAGAGATGCCCGGCGGAGGAGTCCGCCGGAATGGACGGGGCCAATGACGGAAAAAACGGCGGCAGATATTGCTGGAGGGTCACCGGAACATTGTGCTCGACCCATGACGGGAAGTCGATCCCCCACTGGGCCGAGAAGATGAAGGACTGCATCCACTGCGAGTTCTTCAGGAGGGTCCGCAGTGAAGAGGGGGAGAATTTCAGGATTTGATTTTCAACAACCAGTGAGAACCATGGTCTACGAGCTCGAGATAGCGATTCCGGAAAACCAGAACTGGTGGGGGGTCATCACTTCCAGGATATCCGTTCCTGTACGTCTTATGGACATGTCCCTTGACAGGAAGGGTAGGGTCCAGAATCTGGTGGAAATAGAGATCGGCGACATTCAACCCATCAGGGTCATGAATACCCTTATCGGCCTAGAGGAGCTGGAATCCTTCAGTGTCAGCGAAGTGGTGCACGGCAAGATCGTCGTGATCCTCGGAGAATCGAAGGATTCCATAGGTTCATTCATACTTCGGTCGGGATGTTTCTTCCGCTCGATCAGGAGAGACGGGAACAGGATCATCTGGAACCTGATCGCACCCCAGAAGGCGAACGCCAGAGAGCTATCCGAGACCCTACTCTCGAACAGAGTGGATTTCGACCTCGTGAGGCTTGTCCCATTGAGCGGAGATGAAAAAGGTCTCACTCCCCGGCAGGAGCAGATACTGAAGATCGCCCTGGAAGGAGGTTATTTCGACAAACCCAAAGGGATCGGTGTCAGGGAGATCGCAGACGAGCTGGATATATCCACTGCGACGGTTTCCGAAACCCTGAGAAGGGCCGTCAAACAGCTCCTCGAGCAGAGTTTTGCACATTAGAAAGAAAGTCCCCCGACCCGCAGGCCGAGGGTGGAACATAGGTCTTTCATCCTAGTAGGTTTCCATCATCACGTGGAGCTCTACCTCGACGCTCGATTCTATCGCACCGTGGGTTCCGGTGACGTTCCTCGTGAACTCCCCGGGGATCATCCCGCAGAGAGCGAGTACGGCGGTCTGTCCGGGATAAATAACCCTTGGAAACAGCGATACAAGGCAGCAGTCATAGAACTCCTCGACGTCAAGATGTACGTATCCGTCGAAATCGCCATCGGTATCCATTGTTATCGAATAGTAGACCCACTGATAGGGAAAGGCCGTCCTTTCATCAGGGGTCGCCTTCAGATCGAAACCGTACTCATCGGGTTCGTCGTCCACCGAAAGGGTGACCCTCACCGAGTCCTTCAAACCATTGTAGCTGCCCACGACATCCCTGAAGAACTCACCCTCGAACTGAGCGGTCAACTCAAGGGTCGCGTTCTCGCCGGGATGGATGACCTCCGGATATATGTACGATATAACGCCGTCGAACATATCCCGAACCTCGAGCTTTATCGGTGTATAATAATAGATCTCGGTATCGAACCAGATCTTGTACTTCACAGTTTCAAGGGGGGCGGAATCCTGATGCATGGGCTCCGCCTTCATGTGGAAGAAAGGGTCCGTGAAATCATCGTCTTTCACGGTCTCGGCCATTTCCATTCCGATGATAACAACGGAGGAAGCTGCCGCCACGGATACGGCTGCTATCAATGCAACCACCGCCGGGATGCTTATCCCCATATCTATTCTCCTCTTATTCTCCGTCTTGTTCATCTGTGTTCCTCCGTTATAGGGTCCGATCTTTTGGACAGGAAAAATATGGAATAAGCCTTTTAAAAGGAGATTGGAAAGGCTTCCTAACACATATTTAAGGGATTTGGAAGGGTTTTCTTATCATAGTTGGGAATGGTGGACATGAATTGATGTGGAAATATGTTCCATATTCCTTCAGGAAAAGCACCGGATAACATAGGTTCATGTAAGTGATAAATAATTCTTTCAGTGATGTCCCACTCCTTTCAACAGGTCAGAGGTGAGAGATGGAGCTGAAAAAGGAACTTGGATTACTGGAGGTGTTCTGCATCTCATCGGGGGCGATGATCAGCTCAGGTCTTTTCATCCTGCCCGCCCTGGCCTTCTCGTTGACAGGACCGGCTGTAATACTCTCCTATGCGATCGCTTCAATCCTGGTTCTTCCTGCTGTACTCACCAAAGCAGAGCTATCCACGGCGATGCCCCGTACAGGCGGGATCTACTTCTTCATCGATCGATCCATGGGGCCCATGATGGGGACCATAGGAGGCTTGGCAGCATGGTTCTCACTGGCATTCAAATCAGCCTTCTCGCTGCTCGGCATCGGTATCTTCATGATACTTCTCGAGCCGTCGCTCACGTCATTGCAGATAAAGCTGCTAGCTGTGGGCTTCTGCCTGATATTCATGGTCTTAAATCTGACCGGGATCAAACTGGCAGCGAAGATCCAGTCGATCCTTGTCGGTTTTCTGTTAGTCCTTCTAATAGCCTATATTGTCATCGGGGCCTTCTTCATGGACAGCAGCAATTTCGAGGGTTTCTTCTCCAAAGGATATTCCCAGGTTCTTGCAACCTCCGGAATGGTCTTCGTCTCTTTTGCCGGAGTGTCCAAGATCGCTTCTGTCGCGGGTGAGGTAAGGAACCCGAAAAGGAACCTTCCCTACGGCATGCTGCTCTCCTGGGGTGTGGTTTCATTTCTTTATATTGCCGCGATAACGATAACGGTCGGCATCCTGGAACCAAACGTGCTGTCGGATTCACTAACACCGATATCCGCAGGGGGCAGGGAGATACTCGGCTATGCCGGTCTTGTGGCCATGAGCATCGCGGGTCTCCTCGCCTTCATAACCACGGGGAATGCCGGGATAATGGCGGCCTCGAGGAACCCCCTGGCAATGGGAAGAGACGATCTGATTCCTGAGAACTTCAGCAGGTTGAACAATCATGGGACACCCTGGGTTGCTATAATGGTGACCACTGCTTTCATGATCTCCGTCATACTGTTTCTGGATCTGGAAAGCTTCGTGAAGACGGCATCGACTCTGAAGCTGGTCCTGTTCACGCTTGCATGCATATCCCTGATCTTCATGAGGCAGAGCAATATCAAGCACTACCGCCCTAAATTTCGCTCCCCGTTCTACCCGTTCGTTCAGATATTCGGCATTTTCTGCTATATCTTTCTAATAATCCAGATGGGGGTAGTACCCATTCTTGTCGCTGTCTCCTTCGTCGTGATCAGCATCGCCTGGTACCTGAGCTTCGCAAGGAGGAGGGTCAAAAGGGAATACGCCTTCCTCTACGTCGCGGAGAAGGTTATCGGCGAGAAGGATAGGGACCATATGCTCGATGAGGAGCTGAGGACCATACTGATAGAGAGGGACAGGATCTCACTCGAGCGCTTCAAGGACATGATCAGGTCCGCGGACCTTATGGACCTCAACTATTTTCCTCCACCTGAGAAGCTGACAAAGAAGATCGCGCATTCGCTTAGCCCCAGGGTCAGGATGTCTGCGGAAGCACTCCATTCGGAACTTATCAACGTGGACCAGGAATCCCACATGATAACGATGCCAGGCTATGTCATCATGTCATATCAGGTTCCCGGAAAGGAGATCGTTAACCTTACCGTCATCAGGACCAAGAGAGGGGCGCTCTTCACGAACGAACCTCCTGCCACCCATGCAGGCTTCGTCATACTTTTCTCGAAGGATGAGAGCGGTCTCTTCCTTCACACGCTCATGTGGATCAATGAGGTCTGCAACAGGGTCGATCTTGATAAGGAATGGAAGGCCGGGAAGGGGCCGGAGGAGATCAAGGAACTCCTCCTCAAGGCCGCGAACGATCTCAAGATCAGAGGTGGTTAGGCCCGATCAAGAACGGGACATCTCCTTCGAAACCGTCCGAGATCTCATCGATCTCGGCCGGATCGACAGCGGCCGGTTCGTAGATCCAGAATTCCTGAATGTATTCGATATCGTTGTGATGGACCGATATGTAATACCTGCCGGGGGTCACTTCAAGGTCCGGCAAAACATCCTGATCCCAGTAATAATCACTGAAGTGTCCCGGCGGGAGCGTCGGAACGGGCATGACATCAGCTCTAACCCATCCATTCAAGAACACTCCCTCATCGTTGTGGACAGCGGGAAGAGGGTCGAATATGGTCTCATTGAAACGATTGATGACCTTGAAATTGACGACCTCACCCACCTTGTACCGGACCCTGGAGCATTCGATATCCACATGTCCGTCATCTCTCTCCCCGTGAATCCCTCCGTCATCATCACCCTGGACCGGCATCATGAACATGGAAAGGGACGCGGCCAGAACGATAACTGCAACGGCGGACATTGCCAGATATTTGCTGTATCCGGGAATCTTCATTGGAACATTCTCCATCGATATCGAAACAGCCCGGGTCTCCATATATAATGGTAATGATACGTTCACTGAACAGCCGGATTGATTTGGTATTCGCCCTACCCCCTCCTTGCCCCTTTTTTTTTACACTTGAAGACCAGATATCTGCATGAAAGGCTGGATCCTGGACGCATACCCCGATCACGAGAGGGACCTCATGGACCTCTGGGTCATAGAGGAATCCAGGAAACGCTCGATGATCGCGCACCGCTACACCCCAACCATACTGGCTTCGGGGAGCCCCGATGACCTCAAGGGCCTCGAGAAGTATCTTGAGGGTGTGGAAGGGGTCCGCTCCTTCGAGAAAGGGGAATCCCTCCTCGACATCCAGGACAGACACCCCAAGCATCACCTGAAGATAGATATATCCGCTTATTCCAGGCTCACCGAGATAGCCAAGGGAATAGAGGCATTCGGGAGTTACAAGAGGTACACCCTCTACGACGTTGACCTGAGACTTCCGTCGCGCTACATGTACCTCCACGGGATCTTCCCGCTCGCCCATGTTGACATGAGAAGAGGCTACGGACTGCTCAGGAACCACGAATGGACCTCGGAACCCCTGCCGCCAATGAGGGCGTCCGTCCTCCATGCGATGCCGGACCAGAAGGGAGCGGTTCCGAGAATGACGGACAGGATGAGGTACATCAGGCTCGGGGACTGGGAGATGGAGAACGAGAAGGAGGACCGGATGATCCATTCCCTGGTCCGTGAGATGAGGGCGCAGGACCCGGACATCGTCGTCACCTACGGGGGGGATTCCTTCGTCCTTCCGTACATCTACGAGAGGGCCGTGGCAAACGACATGGCCGACGTCCTGAAGCTCCACCGGACCAGAAGACCCTTCAGGGCCCCCGGCAAGACGGGAAAGTCGTATTTCTCGTACGGCGTGGTATACTACAAGCCTCCATACTATCCCCTGAAAGGAAGGATACATCTTGACCTCGAGAACTCGTTCATGCTGAGGGAGGGAGGACTGGTCGGTCTCTCGGTTCTGTCCAGAATGTCACTTCTCCCGCTCCAGACCATGGCTAGGCTCTCCCCGGGGTCCGCCATATCCTACATGGAATGCGTGGAGGCCATGAGAAGGGGCAGGGCGGTACGCTGGAAGAAGAACATACCCGAGGGATGGAAGACAGCTGTGGAGCTCTCGAGGGCCGACAGGGGCGGGCATATCTTCGATCCCATGGTCGGTGCATACACCGATGTCCTGGAGATGGACTTCTCATCCTTCTACCCGCACATAATGTGGAAGAAGAACCTCTCCGTGGAAACGCTTGACTGCAGCTGCTGCGTTCCGGAGGTGCCGGATGCTCCGAACATGGCCCCGGGATTGAGATACCATTTCTGCACCAGGGAGGAAGGCCTGATACCCTCCGTTGTGGGGGAGATCCTCGAGAGCAGATTGAGATACAAGACAAGCTTCAGGGAAGGAGAGGAAACGGATAGTTTCGAGGCAGAGGAGGGATTGGGACCCCTGCGCCCCCCGGCCGGTCCCGGAAGGTACCAGCAGGCGTCTAATACGCTCAAGTGGGTCCTCGTCACCTGTTTCGGATATACCGGATACAAGAACGCACGTTTCGGAAGGATCGAGGTCCACGAATCGATAACGGCCTACGCCCGGGACATGCTCCTCCGGGCAAAGGACATCATCGAGGAGAACGGCTATCGCCTTCTCCACGGCATCGTGGATTCAATGTGGATGACCGGTCCCAGGGAGCGGGCCCGCGAGGCTGCCGCCCTGGCGGAGGAAACCATAGGCATACCCATCGGGATTGACGCCGTCTACAAATGGCTGGTCTTCCTTCCGAACAAGACCAACGGAGCGGGGGCGCTAAACCGCTACTACGGTCTCAACGAGAACGGGGAAATGAAGTTCAGGGGTATCGAATGCAGGCAGCACTCAACACCGTACTTCATCAAGGAGGCTCAGGAGGAGATGCTGACCGCTCTATCGGGTGCCGAGGGATCGGGTGATCTCTTCGACCACCTTCCGAAGGCCTTCGAGGTTATGAGAAAACGGGGAAAAATGATAATGGACAGGGAGGTGGACCCCAAGGAGCTTGCGATCACCATCAGGGCCTCCCGGAACCTCGAGGACTACACGACACGCTCCGAGCACGTATCCGCCATGACGCTTCTTAAGAGGGAAGGGGTCGACGTGAAAGGGGGCCAGAAGGTCAGGTTCGTGGTCCTTGATCACGAGGCGAGAAGACACGAGAACAGGGTCGCCCTGGTCCACGATGAGATGGGAGATGTCAGATACGACACGCAGCGATACCTCGAACTGACGGCGAGAGGGATGGCAAGCGCACTGTCGGTGTTCGGCGTGGACGAGGCCAGGGCCCTGAGAGCCCTAAAGGGGGTGGAGCAGAAGGGATTGGACGACTTCTGCACCAGAAATCATTAAAGACACCTTATGCTAGATCACCAGATACAAGGATGGAGAGAGAACATGGGGAGAGTCTGTCCGACCGCAGCTGTCATCATATCTATTCTGCTTCCGGTCTTCATCCAGGGGTCATGGGGTCAGGATTTGTATGCAATGGTTTCCCTCGCTCCGGTTGCGGGCAATATCAGGATCGAGGGGGACGACGATTTTAGCACCTCCAACGGGGTATCTTCCGGAACCGGGACGATCACAGATCCATATGTCATCGAGAACAGGACCATAGACTGCGGTCCATCCCACGGGATCCTCATAGCTAACACCACGAAGCACCTCCTTATCAGGAAATGTACGATCTTCAACGGCAGTCACGACAACAG
>JBLIRL010000154.1:0-7677 GCA_049472275.1 Thermoplasmatota archaeon
TCGTCGCCCAGGACGGACCAGGCGGCGCCGGCGGAATGGGGCCTGGAGCGCCTGCGCGATTTTCAGGACACGCTCCCCTGCGGGCTCTACGAGGGCATCTACGATGACATCGACCTCAAGGTATATTCCAGGGGAGCTTCCCTCAAGTACGATCTTATCGTTCATCCCGGCGGTGATGTATCAGATATCAAGATATCATACAGGGGCGCGGACACCGTTCAAAGGTCGGGAGCATCGACGCTTGAGATTCTCTGCGGGGGCCTGACCCTGATGGAGGGACCCCTGATATGCTACCAGGAAAGTGTCGTCGAAAGCCGATACATCCTGGATGGGAACACCATTGGCTTCGACATACCCTCCCACGATCCACAAAAGGAGCTCATAATCGATCCCCTTCTCCTTGCCTCGAGCTATGTCGGGGGAAATAACTGGGACCGCTACCCGAAGGTCGAGATGGACCACCTGGACAGACCCGTTATAGCAATGTCGACCGATTCCACGAACATGCCCACCTCGGCGGGGTCCTATTCGACCTTCAACAGGGGTGAGACCGATATATTCGTTGCGAAATTCTCAAAGGACCTGTCATCGCTCATTTCATCGACCTACTTCGGCGGGTCCGACTACGAGGAGCTTGGAGGTATTTCCATATCATCCTCCGGGAGGATCCATATCAGCGGCGGGACGAACTCCACCAACATGCCCGTCACATCGGGTTCCTACATGACCTCCGCACGGGGTGGAATGAACGCCTTTGCGGTCTGTTTTCCACCGGACATGTCCTCCCTTTACTATTCCACATATGTGGGAGGGGACCTTGTCGATAGGAGCACGGATATTGACGTCGACGGTGACGGAGCCGCGTATCTGACCGGGATCACCTATTCCACCGACTTCCCGGTATCCTCCAATGCTTTCCAGAGGACCAGGTCAGGCTATTTCGATACATTCGTGACCAAATTACTTCCGGATGGGTCGGACGTCGCATATTCAACACTGATCGGCGGAGATGGAGAGTTATGGGGGGAACGATCGGAGGCGCTCGTTGTGGACAGCTCCGGACGGGCCATCATATCCGGCATGACCGTCAGCGACGGCTATCCCGTCACTGAAGGTTCGTATACGACGGATTTCGGGTTCTACATGGGTTTCGTCACTATGTTCTCGGCAGACGGATCATCACTGGAATTCTCCACGTTATTCAGCAACGGGACCTACATCCACGCCATGGACCTCGGACCGGACAACAGCATCTTCATCACCGGAAGGACCGTCTCGGTCGCGGGGGATTTCAAGATCACGGCTGATGCATACGACAGGAACCTGGCGGGAAAGGAGGATGCGTTCTTCTCTGTACTGAACCACAACGGGTCCGCTCTGCAATACTCGACCTACCTCGGAGCCGACGAGAAATACATGGACCAGGATGAGTTCGAGGAACTCGAGAGGGCCTGGGACATCAAGGCGGGTGTAGACGGACGCGTTTACGTCGTGGGCGAGACCGATTCTATTAGATTTCCAACGACGATGGGGGCCTTCGACCGGAACCTGAATGACAGGGAGGGATTCGTAACCATATTCTCCCCCAATTGGTCCGTCATCGAATATTCGTCATTGATCGGGGGGAGGGAACAGGATACCGTATCCGGCGTTGCAATCAACGCTTCCCGGGGGATGTACATCTGCGGTGATACCTATTCCAATTATCCGAACCATGATTTCCCTGTCACGGAAGGTGCATACGACCAGTCCTTCTCCTCGGCATATGACTCATACCTCGCCCGTTTCAAACTGGATTCTTTCCCACCAGGAGCTCCAACGGACCTGTCATACTTCTCCGAGGATTCCTTCATCAATCTAACCTGGTCGCCACCCTCAAGCGACGGCGGCGAGGAGATAATATCCTACCGAATATACAGAGGCAACTCACCCCAGACCGATGACATGAGCTATATGGCCATGGTGGATCCGGATATCCTCGTGTACAACGACACGTCGCCCCAGAACGGCAGGACATATTATTACGGGATAAGGGCGGAGAATGTCGTGAGCCAGGGTGAATGGTCCACCTTGAGCGCCGTTGCATCGACAAGCCCTGGTGCCCCGATAATCTACAAGGTGGGAAGAAGCGACGGTGCTCTCAACATCTCCTGGTACAGGCCGAACGATGACGGCGGGATACAGGACCTCTCCTACAACCTGTACATGGGAGAGAATGCGACGGCACTGTCGAGGATCGCGACGGATATCGACGAAGAATGGTACAACATCACCGGACTCGTCAACGGGAGATCCTATCACATCGGGGTATCTGCAAGGAACTGGAGGGGGGAGGGGCCGCTTTCCGATATCGTCCGGGCGGTTCCCCAGCGGCCTCCCTCCTCCCCCAGGGACCTGGAAGCATCCCTGTCTCCGTTTCGTGTGCATCTGACCTGGAAGCCTCCCCTGGAGAACGGTGGGTCCGGCAACATCACCTACGAGGTGCTGATGGGAGAGAACATGTCCGCGATAAGATCGGTAGTGCGCGATCTCAATATCACCCAAACGGAGGTCCAGATCTCGACAATAGGCAAAGAAATGCTAGTCTTCGTCAGGGCCTGGAACGAACTGGGACCCGGAGATCGGTCCGATATCCTTCTGATAACACCTCTCGGAGACCTGTCGAGACCTCTCAACCTGTCCGCGAGCGAAGGCGGGGACCATATCAACCTGACCTGGAAGCCTCCCGTCTACAGCGGAGGCGCCAGGAACATGACCTATGTGATCTATCAGGGGTGGAACCGGACCAACCTGACAGTTCTGGAGATGGGCATCAATACCACAGGATACACCGTTAATCCTGTGATCCCGGGCCGGGAATATTTCTTCGCGGTGGCTGCCTTCAATTCTGCGTGGGAGGGGGGCCTCTCCGAAATAGTATCGGTGATCCCTTACCAGGTACCTTCCCGTCCAACGGGACTTGCAGGGAGGATAGGAAACGGGTTCGTGAACCTGAGCTGGGAGCCCTCGTTGTTCATGGGTGGAGATGACAACGTCTCGTACAAGATCTACATGGCGGAGGGTAACGGCTCGTTCGGTTATCTCTACTGGACAAACTTAAACGAGACCATGGTGAGGGGTCTTGCGAACGGCGTCGATTACTCGTTCTACGTAAGGGCAAGGAACATCAAGGGTGACTCTCTCAGATCGGAGATCATCGTACTTAGACCGTTGACGATCCCTTCAAGACCCAGGAATCCCTACTATTACGACGACGATGGCATCCTGAATGTGACATGGGACGAACCTCTTGACAACGGCGGGTCCAACCTGACGAGGTATTCCATACTGGTGGGTTCGAACGAGAGCAACCTGGAACCGTTCATCGAGAACATTACCTCCCGTTACCATGTTCTATCCGGTCTGAACAACGGGGAGCGGTACTATATCAGGATCATCGCCGCGAACGAGATGGGGAATTCTCCCCCATCGGAGCTTCTGATAGGTATACCGATGAAACTTCCCTCCGCTCCCCTCAATCTGAACATAACCTGGCAGGAAGGCAGTGTCCTGATCAAATGGGACGAACCGGAGGACCTGGGCGGAGGGGACGTCTATTATTACCATATCTACAAGGGTCCGGATCCGGGGAACATGACGAAGCTGAGAAGTGTCTCGGGCGCGTTTCTCGAGTACTACGATCTGGACATAGACGGCGACGAAACCTACTACTACAAGATAGCATGCGAGACCACAAAGGGCAGGGGCCCCCCATCCGAGGTCTTCAAACTGGAACCCATCATCGAAGGATCAAAGGAGATCGATCTGCCCCTCCCCGTCATCGCGGGGGCTTCGATCTTTCTTGTGGTCATCATAGCAGTAGTTGCCCTGCTGGCGAGACGAAAGAAGTCCATGGAATGGAATATCGAAGAGTGAGCGAACCCTACTTTTATAGGCACATATGCATAATTCCAATATGCTTTACAATGAGTTAAAAAATGAAACATTTCCGATGATTTGGGAGAATGTTATTAAATTTTCATACATAATTACAATTTTGGTCCGCTATTTGAAAAATTTATATACAAGTACTCTTTACACCGCCTGACGGAGTGAATCTTAATTTTTTAAGACATTCAATCCTCTCTTCCTAATCCCACTCCGTCCTGGAGGTCAGGAGCCCTCGTCCGCGAGTGCCCTGCTCCTTACCTCCACTCATCGATGTCATCACGGCTTCAGATCAGTGTATCCGGAGGAGCGTCGGGTATTATCCCATCAGACATCTTTCCGCCGGTCTCGTCCCTTGCCCTCCTGATCATCGCAAATGCGCTCTCCAGGAGGTCGTCGAAGGACCTCTCCATCCTCGCCACACCATCCTTTACAGCCTGGACCCCGACCGCGGCAGCCTCCCTCGGAAATACCTCCCATTCCTCCATATTCGGGATTATGTATTCCGGCGACAGACCCTTGTCCTCGGCGACCTTCGCAAGCTCCCTTGCAGCGGCGATGCACATACTGTCGGTGATCGTCGTGGCCCTAACATCAAGCGTGCCCCTGAATATTCCCGGGAATCCCAGGGAGTTGTTTATCTGGTTGGGGAAATCCGACCTTCCGGTCGCAACCACGTATGCTCCGGCCTCGAGGGCGTCCCAGGGCCATATCTCCGGTTGTGGATTGGCGGCTGCGAATACGATCGGCCTGTCTGCCATGTCCCTTACCATCTCCTTCGTGACCGTTCCTGGTACCGGTGTCGAGGCGCACAACAGCGCGTCCGAACCCCTGGTGCAGGAATCGAGAGTACATTCCCTGGATGACCCGCTGTATTCGATGCAGGCCCTGTATTTTTCGAGGTTCGTACTTCGAAGATGGTCGAGGTCCTCTCTCTCCTCGTTGAGGATGCCCTTCGAATCACACATTATTATGTTCTTCGGGGCAACCCCTATCTGGACCAGAATGTCCGCAATCCGGATGTTGGCGGCTCCCGCTCCGATCATAGTCACCTGCATCTCATGGAGCTTCTTGCCAACGAGCTTCGCCGCATTTAAGAAGCCTGCGACCTCGACAGTGGCCGTTCCCTGCTGATCGTCATGCCAGACCGGGATATCCATCTCCGATCTTAACCTGTCCAGTATGTGGAAGCATTTAGGTGTGGCAATGTCCTCCAGATTGATGCCCCCGAGGGAGGGTTCGAGTATCTTGACGGTCTCAACGAACCTGTCCGGGTCCTTCGTGTCGAGACATAAGGGGAAAGCGTCCACACCTCCGAGGTATTTGAAAAGCAGCGCTTTTCCTTCCATCACAGGCATAGCGGCCTCCGGTCCGATGTCCCCGAGACCGAGAACCCTGGTCCCGTCCGAGATGACCGCGATAGTGTTCGCCCTGTTGGTCATCTCCCAGGACAGTGAGGGATCCTCCTTTATGGCAGTGCATGGTTTTGCGACACCGGGCGTATACCAGATGGAAAAATCGGAAAATCTTCTGACCGGGGCCTTGAGTGAAACCTCCACCTTGCCCCGATAGTATGGATGCAGCTTCATGGCGATCTTGCCCGGGCGGTGTGCCCTCTCCAGTCTTTCATCCTCTTTCAAGATAAGACCTCCTTTATCAATGGAACTGTAACCCCCCCGTCAGGTATCAGCAGAATATCCGGATCTTCTCCAACCCTGCCCATTGCTTCGAGCAGGGCGGTGTCTAGATCGCTGAAACCTTCCATGAATCCCCGGCGCACCATTTCCGGGTCCAATGAGGAAACGAGGAATATATCCGCCCTCTTAGCAAGCTGAACGATCTTCGCAGCCTTGTGGTACCCGAGGACGTATCCGGAATCGATCCTTTCGAGGACCTCGTCCGGATCCTCTCCCATGGTCAGAAGGTCCCAGAATGTCGACTGACCTATACCCTCCGGACATTCGGCGACAAGCACCAGAACGCCACCGTCCCTGAGTGCAAGCTTTCCGTTCTCTATAGCCTTCTGCGCCTGATAGAGGGTCCTGTCGAGTGGGTCCCTCGCCACGGACACGACGATATCGTACAATCCGTCGATTGGTATGCAGAACTGTTCCTTGGCGCTTTCGACCGCTCTCTGGAAGGATGTGAAGATATCTCCCACCTTGAGATCGCAAAGCAATCTTCCCGGACCCTGGACGATCTGAAATGAGATGTGCTGCTTCCCTTGAAGGAAGATCCTCGCCCCCTCTTCCATATCCTCGTGGACGGGATTGCCTTTCAATGCAAGGGTTCTGGATCCCGCGGAAAGGGAGTGGGAATGGTTGGTCTCTGTTGTATCGAAGAAGGCCATCCCGGGGATGATAGATTTCCTTCCTCCCGTGAAACCGGCGAAATAGTGGGGCTCCACCGAATTGACGAATACGAAGAGGTCATGATCCTCCAGTTCCCTGTCGAAGCGGAGTTGAGTGCCCATTGTGGTCTCGCCGTAGTGCACATGCCCCTCCCGATCCCTGGCGATGTGTATGTGGATGCGGCCCTCGAGCGCATCGTAATGTCTTCCAAGGATGGATCTCAGGTCCTCCTCCGTCGGTTCCTTGTGCGTACCGGTGGCGATATGCACCTTTCCGAGACCGGATCGGAAATCGTCGATTCCCATCAGCTTCTCGACCACCAGGTGGGAGGGAGTGGGCCGGTTCCGGTCATTGAGTATCAGGCCGATATTGGTCCTGCCGCGGAACAGTTCCACGAGGGCAGCATCATCCATTTCCCTCTGGAGAAGTTCATCGAAAAGCACATGAGGCTCCCTGCAGTCATCCTCACCGGCATCTTTCCTGAGGACACGGGCGTTCTCAAGCAGTCGTGAACGGAGCCATTTCCCTCCGTACCTGAACTTGCCCTTCATCTCCATCACTTTGACGGTAAGAAAGAAAACATCTTAATATTAATTGTCGGGATGATAAAAAGTCTCCCCCCTCTGCGAGGGGGGAGTGGCCTCCCTTTTTGCTACCTAGGTCAGGAATATGGAGTGTTATTCCTGAAGGGAGGAAGGTTTCATGATCATCATTAGCTGCCTGGACTCTACTGCTCCTCCTGCAAAGGCGGAAGCGCATCATGGTCAGGTTGTGAGGACCCCGGCAGAGTGGGTCCCTCGGGAACGCTTGATCCCATTATGTGGGTGGGTGCGATCTCGACGATCTTCTGAAGAAGGGTCTTCGGTTTTCTATCCATCCTTCTCCTTGCAAGGTCCTCGCGCCAGACGTGTATGTTGCGCTCGAGACGGATATTCAGGACGAACAGACCGATTATCAATGCTGCACAGATTATGGCTGCAGCTATGAATACAAGCGCCCATGTATCGAGCACCTGGTCCTCCTTCTTGGTATCCGGAACGCTTTCACCGTCGAACGGGTCCGTGTTGTAGATCATCAGCTCCTCCTGATTTGAATAGCCGTCATTGTCGAAGTCCATGGTCCCGTCCAGCTTGTTGAAGGGGTCCATCAGGAGAGTATCCTCTATCTCGTTGGGAATACCATCCCCGTCGGAATCCTCGTTGTTGACATAGAAACGCCGGAATGCGATATCGGAGTAGAGCTTGTCGTCGTACGCCCTCACCGAAAGATTGTGCTCATCGTTCGTCAGAGTGTTGGTGTTCATGGTAGCCTCCCACTTCTAAGTTGTGGAGTTACTCAAGTTCACTTGCCATCCTAATTCCTTCTTCAACATTTACGCGTGAGAGGAAAAATATGCCAG
>JBLIRL010000155.1:0-7616 GCA_049472275.1 Thermoplasmatota archaeon
GATGCATTCGACTTGAAGCTCCAGACCATTGCATCGTTCTCCTCGTCCTTTGCATTGTATTGAACCTGATACAACAGGTGTTCATATGTCTCTGTCACATCTTTTGTGGTGATGATCGGATCATCGTTGGTCTCGTTCACTGTCAATGTGAACTCCTGCCAGTCCACGGCCCCCTGGCCGTCGGTGACGGTCACATTCAGGGAATAGCTCCCGATCTCTGTATAGTCAGGATAACCGGTGATGATGCCGGTCGGACTGTCCATCTCAAGCCATGAAGCATTCGTAAGAAGGCTCCATTCGAGGACATCTCCGACGTCAGCGGATGCTTCGTAATCAACATAGTAAACATCGTCCTCGGCCACGAATTTCACAGGTGTGGTTGAGATCTTCGGGACGTTGTTGGTCGAATTCATTATCAATGTGAAATTATGAAAGTCGATACCTTCTCGACCGTCGTTCACCGAGATGTTCACGAAGTAAGGACCAAGGTCAGTACTCCCGGGCAGACCATGAAGCAAACCCGCGGCACTGTTGACGTGAAGCCATCGGGCATCTGTATTCAGATTCCAGCGTGGAAAGATATCTGTCACATCATTCTCCACCCTCTCGTAACCGAAAACATAGGGAGCCTCAGTAGTTGCTATCGTAACATCCGATGTTACTATCACTGGTGGTTGGTTCTCCTTCCATCTGAAATAAGGATACGTCTGTCCGTTACCGATCCCCCAGATGTCAGTGAAATTCCAGTTCTTGTAGGTGGAGTTCTGAAGCATGTTTTCAAGCGTTTTTCCGGCTGCTCCGGAAGTGGTCCCTGCACCGATGCCCACGAGAATCCCGGATGTCTGGTTATTGAAGAGAGTTCGCTTGACGGTCCCCTGGTTGTCACCGATCGAGGCTCCTGACCGGGATGCTGCCGTCACTTTTCCGGTGCTGTAGCAGTCCCACAGGCTCCACCGGTTTATACCGACCAGTCCACCGGCTTCTGAATCAGCCGTTACATCTCCGGTCGCAAAGCAGTTCTCCAGGGTACCTCCTGACTTTGTTCCTATCAAACCTCCCACACCTTCATCCTCACCGGTGACATCTCCGTGTGCGGAACAATTATCAATATTACCTGATGCGCTCCCGATCAGTCCTCCTACATATCTGGTCCCGGACACGTTGCCGAGTGCATTTGAGCGAGTGAGCTTGTACACCGTTCCCGCAGAACCGATCAGACCTCCGGACCATTTCAGCCCATTTACTTCAGCCGATGAAAGGCAGTTGTTCATCGTTCCTCCGAAATGACCGATCAAACCGCCTGCATGGGAATTTATTGAGATTACATTGCCATAAGATCGACAGTCACTGATATTCCCGTATACCGAACCACCGATGCACCCAACAGAATCACTTCCACTGACATTGGAATGTGAGAAACAGGAAACCATGGTATTCTTACTCCATTTATTGACCAGTGTACCACCAACAATCCCCCCCACAAGGTTCCTGCCCTCGACATCGCCCGTCACGGAGCAATTGGACATTCTGGTTCCCTTTGTAAAGGCCAATAATCCGCCTACGTAATCATATCCTTCGACCTTGCAGGAGGTTAGAGTCACGTTACTGATCTCTGTATTATTGGTAGCGTATCCGATCAATCCGACGTGATTGACGGTTGGACGATCGATGCTCAATCCACTGATGTTGAAATGTCCACCGTCAAAGGTTCCGTTGAAGGGCGAAATCTGATTTCCAAGGGGTAGGAATCCTGAACCATTATTCCAACTGTTCGTAGAGGAAGCATCGATGTCGTTAATGATGATGAAATGGGACGACAGATTGTGAATGACGTTCTGGAGCTGTGATATATTTCCGATCTGAAACGGATTATCCCTTGTACCATTTCCTCCGGAGTAGCCGATATCCGGACCGAACCACATCACCGGTTCATCGAAAGGTGCTTCAGTGAATATTCCTTCCGAAATGGTATCCGGATCAACAAATGGGAATGCTGTGAAGACCAACATGGCAATGATCAATGCGGGGAGCGATCTCATCCATTGTTCCTCCTGGGACGGATAACGTAGTGTTCTCGGGATTTAACTGGCTTCTGGCCAGGGTCGAATGATATTCTGGCCGGATGAGATTATAAAAGTTTAATGGACAGAAGTCAGTCATTCTCAGTTTTGGTCCCGACCCGTGGAAATTCGTTTCTCTTGTCTTCATTCTCCCCGATAAAGGGACCGGTCGGGACCTTTGAGTTGTCCATACATTATCGTTAATTCAAACTCAAAGGTCCAGCTAAATGGATCCAATGAATTCATAAGTCCATTTAGCGTGTCTGAGCATAATTTAGCATTGAAATCCATGAGCTTACTTTATTTGACGATAGGATTTCAATGCGGGACAGGTCCACGACAATAAGCTTTCAAAAAGCAAAGTGGACCGGTCGGGATTTGAACCCGAGGCCTCCTCGTTGCAAGCGAGGCGATCTAGCCGAGCTGATCTACCGGCCCTTGAATTGAGCGGAATAGGTCTATTCAAGTTCAATATTTAAGGTTTAGCCCCAAGCACACGACCAACTGGCCAACACTCTACTCCTCGCCCCAGTCCATCACTTCCTCCCGACCTCTCAATACCAATACGACAGCAATGATCACGGCGGAAAGTATGATACTTACGCCGATCACGATACCCAGTAACAGACCGGTATCGGTTTCCCTGGTATCATCGTCGTCATCGTCATCGATATCATCATCGACAGCATCATCATCCGTCACGTCATCATCTGTCGTATCGTCATCGGTGGTATCATCGTCCGTCGTGTCGTCGTCGACGACATCATCATCATCGTCGACAACATCATCGTCCACGATATCATCATCGTCGTCGTCCACCACGACCACCGGTGTGACGATCAGGGATGAACTCTCGAGTATCTCCTGGTCTCCGAAGAGCGATCTGATCCAGACCTCCCAGTTTCCAGGTGCGACACCCCCGATCTCGATTTCGAAGGACCCGTTCGCATCGGTTAATACGCTCCCTGAAGTATTCCTTTCTCCGAGCCAGACGGCAACGGGAATGCCCGGAAGGGGCTCTCCGTCCGATCTCGTGACGTTTCCGCTGACGACAAGGACCTCGTCCTCGCTGATGTTGTCATCATGCTCGAACGAGAGGACCGCTTCGAACACCTCAGGTCCCGGCTCCACGGCATCCTCCCTGATCAACGTTTCCAAACTGGACAGGATCAGGCTTCCCGACAGGAACGTCCCGCGGACCCCGTATAGGTCTCCCTCAAGGGAGCTCATATCGAATCCCGTACCGACCTCCTCGCTGGAACCCTGGCCGATGTTCAAGGTCCCGTTGACCTCCCCCACCACCTGAGAAGCGCCATCGAGAAGTGCCAGGGAGTACCAACCTTCAACACTCTCCGATCCATCGTTGCTCAGGGTCATAGTGACGTTCACGACCGAACTCCCGGTAAAGATCGAAGGCTCCACCTCGAACTCCGATATCGATACCCCATCCCCATCCAGGTAGAAGGGGACCTCGAGGGCCCCTACGGGAGCCCCTTCCACCGTTCTAACCTCGAATACGTAGACGAATGGTCCGTGGTGCCCCTGGGTATCACTCCATGATCCCTCGAACTCCGTCGTCGAGTTGATCTCCAGATAGGAAGATTCCAGAGTGTCCACCAGATCTCCCCCGCTCCTCTCTATCCTCTGTGAGACCGATACGGTACCATTGACCAGAGGGTCTATCGATACGGTCAGATGGACCTTTTCCTCCGAGCTGGCCCTATCAACGAAGAGGTCCCAATCTCCAACATCGACAGGAGCATCAGTGGTCTCGACATGCACTGTCCAGCTGCTGCAGTACCTCGAGAGTCCCGTCAGGCTGTCATGATGGAACGGATACAGCCTGACAAGGACCTTCAGCTGATCGCCATCGTCGACGACCTCCCATTCCATCGTCTTTCCGGGGAAGTAGTTGTCGGTGGGATCATAGGTCGAACCCTGGGCTCTGGAACCGCGTATCCGGCCCCCGTCAAGGAGGGGATCCTCTCCGTCTATGATCAGACCTTCGAAATCCATGATGTCGAGGTCAGTGTAAATGGTCCATCCCTTGTTCCTCTCGATGTCCACCGAGGTCACTGTCTTCCCCTCCGGTACCGATATCTCGTATGTCCTGAACGGGACTATGGGCTCACCAAGGACATGGACCTCCGATCCGCCGGGTATCCACACTCTTTGGCCTCCGGTATCGTTCACCAACCGGAATTCCGGCAGCTCGATATCGACATCCCCGTCTGCACGTGATGGCTCCATTCTCGTGGACCGCGTATCCGTCCAGGGCCTCCCATCGGTACCGAACGCCGGGTCGCCGTAAAAATTGTACTCGTACGCCCAGTATCTGCCCTCTGCCCCCGAGAGTCCCAGACCGGAGGCGTCCCTTATCATCTTTCTCTCGATCTTGCGGAAGGCCATCCCGATCGGCATTCCCTCCGCAAAGTCCTCAATGAACTCGATGGCATTGTTGTTGGAGGACCGATAGGAGTTCTGTGTGGCGCCGATGTAGACCCCGATACCGCTCCTCATGGCTGCCTGTGCGAAGGAGTTCTCTGCATCGTGGAACCTCCCCGACTGGCAGACGAGACCGATCATAACCGGCCTATGGGTGAACCTGAAGCTCAGAGCATCGATATCTCCGCTTCCGAAGAGGCCTGACCAGGCGAACTGATTTCCGTGGTCCCTGTAGACCAGCAGGTCCTTGTTGGTGACGATCCCGCTCATCCTCGTCCGGTAGTTCTTCGAGCAGTTCAGGTAGTCGAGGACCAGCGTCCTGTCCGCCCACCCGCCGATCGAGAGAGCGATGTCATCATAACCGCCCTCTCCCTGCATGGATGTGACAGCTACAGCGCAATCATCCGAGGCGGGGGTTATCATCACCTTCTCGCTCTTTCCCACCCATTCGGACTCAACGGCGTCCCACTCCAGCCAGCATGGTTGCAGATATCCGTTGTCGGAGTGGATGACAACGGCCTCTCCTCTGGCGCCTGCCCTCTGCCACATGAAATCCCCGGCACCGAAGCCATCCGCGTAATCAAGCCCGCTTACGGAAATGTCAACCCTGTCCCAGGTCGGGTTCAGGTAGACCCTCAGCTTATCGCTGTGGTGGTCGGCGACCACTATGTCCATATCACCGTCATCGTCCATGTCGGCTCCGTCGATACGATGGTTCTCCCTGATGTTGGCCGCGGAAAAGGAGGTGATATCGGTCTTCCAGAAATCATAGATGTGGATCGTGTCCGTTCCCACGTCCCCTCTGACGATGTTGTCCTGGAAATCGCCCGGGTCATAATCCATCAGGCAGACGGGATCGTCGGTATCGAACCAGGTTCTGAAGGACCAGTGGATGGTGCCGTCGGTCTCCATGCACTTGTATTCGTCACCGTCCGGGAAATCATCGAATATCGCGATCATCTTCCGATCGAAGAAATTTAGCCAGCCTACCTGGACGACCGCCCGATCCGTCATCTCCAGGGTGAAATGAGAGGTCGCCCCCGTCTCGGGGTGAAAGATGTTCACCCTGTCATTGGAGGGATCGATGATCACCACCTCACCCGATCCGTCGGCATCCAGGTCCCCGGCGTCCATGTGCCTGCTCTTGCCGTCGAACTCGATGGAGCCGTCCTCTATGGGGAGGAAGTCGCTTATGTGGTGGAGGTTGCAGCTCCTCATCTCGTCCTCGATGAGCCAGTAGATATCCTCGGCGTTCCCCTGGAAGGACCTGACGCCGCCTCCGCCCCCCGACATTATCACAGCATTACCGTCATTGTCGTTCCTGTAGAACCCGTTCGCGACCCCCGTGGAGGTCCTCACTGGCTCGAGGAGCCTGTCCGGCGTATTACCCAGTATCCTGCCGACGGCCAGCCTGGGAGCGTTGCCCCCGTCGAGGTTGGAATATCCGTGGTCGCTCCCGTAAACGTCATCGGTATCCACGACATCGAAGTAGGTCCATGTGGGTATTATCTCGTCCTCACCCAGTATCGCAAGGTAACCCCTTTCCTCGAAATCGGGGTGGAGGAGTTCCTTCCAGTCGATGATGGTGTCCAGTATCTGATCGGGAGTGGGAGAGACACCTCCCCTGACATCTATGAAGCCGAAGACTCCATTCTTCAAGGCAAGAAGCTCGCCGCACTCGGCCAGTGTCTCGAAATAACCAGACCCGAAAACGAAATTTCGAAGAAGAAGCACCGGATTGGTGATCATGAGGTAGTTTGAGCCAAGGAAGGCCTGCCTTGTCCCCGAATCCATGAGATATCCGTCCTCGAAGTTCATGGTCGGTATCCACGTGTATCCGCTGTAATGGACCAGGCCGTCCGACCTGTCATAGGTGTAAAGGGTCGTGTAATCGAGTCCCGGCAGGTCAGGTCTCGGAACCTCGTAACCAAGGACCCATTCCTCCTCGCTGTAGAGAAGAGGGATCGCCCTGTACTCCAGCCATACGGTCTCACCGCTCCTGACCCTGGGTGTGGTAAGGTAGACCTCCCATTCCTTCCCGTTGCCGAATATCGGGTGAGTCCCCGCCTCTCCGTCTATGGGGACGAATCCCTTGATCCTGTCCACCACAACGACGTTCACCGCATCCCCGTAGCCGTGGTTGGTCACGTTCAATCTCACGGTGCAGACCGTTCCGTCCCTTTGGATATTGGCCCTCCTGACCCAGATGTCCGGACTGGCCGGTGGAAGTATGTTGTCGACCTCGAGGGTCCGGGTGGCCCGAGTCACATTTCCCTCGTTGTTCCAGACCTCCAATGTAATGTCATGGAAGCCATCGGAATATTCCGTCGTATCCCACGACACCCATGGTCCGAAGTAGGTTGCCGTGCTGGGCCTGTTGATGTCGTGATCGATCTCGACACCATCCACGAACCAGGTGCCATTGACCACGCCTCCGGGGTCCTCGCATCTTGCAGCAAGCATCTCGGTACCGTCATAGGTCCTCTCAGTATTCGGATACCAGACGATCTTCGGGTATGGAAATACGAACTCCTTCTTCACCTTCATCGGCGGTAACGTGTAGCTGGATTCGCTTCCCTCGTCATCTATGACCCTTACGATGATCTTCATGTTATCCCACTGGGGGGCGAGGTACTGCATGTCCTTCGGTTTTCCCAGGGAAAGCCATGTCATGCTCTTCCTGCCCAGACCTCCGAAGCTCTTGTAAAGCTTCCCCTCGACATAGACATCCACTTTCTTGATCCCGATATCGTCCTTGATGTCTATGGGGATCTCCACATCCTCGGTCCACTCATACTCGAGGTCGCCGGAGAAATCGATCGTCGGTGCATCCTTCGTCTCTGGAGGGGCGGTCACGAAAGGGGTCATCTCACTGGTGATGGTCCTCCCGTACAGGTCCGTAGCCACCACCCTGCAGAGATACTGGGTTCCGGGTGTCAGGGGTCCGATATCGATTTCTGCCTGATCGGAGGTTGTCTGTACGATCATGCTCTCGGAAAGTTCGGAATCCTTCCCGTACTCTATGACGAAGGTAGCGGAAAGCGTGGTCCTCCAGCCGATGGTCGCATTGTCCTCTCCCGTGAACTCCGCTGTAGGTTCCCGGACGAAATC
>JBLIRL010000156.1:0-7550 GCA_049472275.1 Thermoplasmatota archaeon
CTTCCCCCCATGCTCCCATCTGACCCCACGAGGGGTGCACCTTGACGAATACGACCACCTCGGATCCTTCCGGGTGGGCGATCCCGTTGTTCTCTATTCCCTCCCCGTCCTCATCCAGGCGAAGATACTCTGCATCAATGGACCACCCTTCATCCCCGTAATCGATCCTTCCTCTGAAGGGTCTTGTTTCAGGGTTCACCCTGGGACCCTCGTAGAACTCATTCTCGTAATCTTCGTATTCCGATGCCGGATAGGCATAGAAGGAGAGGAGACCGGGAAGGATCACACCTGCAGTGATCGACATGATGAATAATGACATGGATATCCACAGGATAACCTTCGCAGCGGACCTCCTCATTTCTCCGTTCCCCCGGTCTTGGATTGCATTTGCTCACATATTAATTGTTGCAACGGAAAAGTATCTCTTTGATGAACACGTTTGAACCCCCGGATGAGGATCTGGAGATACACCCTGCCCACGATCTTGCTGTCATGTTTCCTGCTTATGTCCATGCTGTCGGCGAGAGGCGAGTTCGACGAGGAATTCTGGGATACGGAGTTCCCGGCCTCCATCGATATCGGGTACATCAGCAGATTGAACATAGATATTTCCCATGGGGATGTCAGCAATATGGTGGTCAGGCTCTGCCATCCCGTGGATGTGAACCTCACCAATGGAGAAAAGCTTCTGAGCGTTGATTCTGTGGCATCCGTGGTGACGGAGGGTCCGATAACACCCCTTAAAGCAACCATGGACCACGGAAGAAACGAAATCGACATCTTCGAATGGTACAACATAAACAGGTCGGTCACTCTGGAAATGGAAACCCATGCCACGGCCTATCGGCACGAATGGAACTATGAAGCAGGGGACATTGGCAATATCGGGGACATCGATTTCTATACTTACGAGAGGTACCTGGAACCTGCCTGGGAGATGGACAAAGTTGGAGACCCGTATAATCTGTACGATCCCTATGACCTAGAGGTCAGTACCAGGGCGAAGGAATTGAAGGGGAGCACCCAGAACGTACGGGATATCACCTACAATTTCCTTGAATGGATAGCAGAGGAGATCGAGTTCTCCTCCATATCCGAGATGGACATGGACCATATAACATACGGAGGCTGGTCCAAACCTCCGTCCCAGACACTTGCAGACGGTCACGGTACGGCCGATGATATCACCTTCCTGTTTGCCTCCATGTGCCGGTCCGTCGGGATACCGGCATGGATGGAGTTCGGATACATCATAAGGGAAGGAGGAAATGATATCGAGGGGGGTTCATGGCCGGTCTTCGTTCTGCCTGTCAGGACCCAGAGCGGATTTGAGATGGTCGAGGTCCGCAGTACTCCTCATGAAGCTCCATATCTCAAGTTCCCGCCTGCCCTGATAGAATGGGCGGACACCGGAGACAACATCATCTTCAAGGGCGAATCATGCTATAATCTGGAATTCGCCCTGACCTATATCGAGACCACCAAACCGAGGGTTGTGGAAGTGGAGGTGGACCTGCGGACGGAATCTATATCCTTCAGGGAGAACGGACCCTGGGAGAGGTTCACAGGTTTCGAGAACACCAATGTTGACCCTGATCCTGATGGTGACCCTCCCTACGCCTTCATCGTCGTATGCGGCATCTCGATAATGGTCATCCTCGTTGCTGCGTCCGTCCTTGTTTATTTGTTGATCAACTGGAGGAGCAAACAAAAGGAAATCGTCCAAGACGTCCCGGTGCGGAAGCCCGAACCAGAGATCGTCTCAAAGCCACCCGATAGGGAACCTCCACCCGATCCATTTCACAGGGATATGGATGCTGCGATCACACTAAGATCTCCTGACCAAGGGGTGAAGGGTGGCAAGCTCTAATCTTCCTCGAGGAGGAGCAGATCGAGCTTCCTCTTCAGTTTTCTGAAAGAGTCCACATCCATCTCCCCGTCCAGAAGTTTTTCCAGCATGACGGCGTAGGCCTGTTTGTAGAGTTCATCCTTGGTGATTGGTGCGAACCCCGTTCTTCCATTGTTCTTCATCTTCCAGACTAGACCGAGCTCGTTGAGCCGCTCGAGGTTGTACGAAAGGTCCTTGCGGGTCTGCCTGGACCTATCAAGAAGCTCCTTTCTGGAAATACCCGGTTCCTCTTCGATGAGTTTGAGGATCCTTCTCTGGCTTAGGTTCAGCTTTCTCCTGTGCTCGTCGGCATATAGCTTCATATCAGCGGGGAGGTAGGTTCTCTGATTGTTCTGTTTTACGAGTTTTATCCTTCTGATCCTCCTGAGGTAGTTCAGGTGATAGCGCAGGGTTCCGTCGTTAAGGAGGAATACCTTTTTCAGGGTCTGGAAGGAGGTGCCGGGATTATCGGCAATGTAGAGCATCAGCTTCTTCCTGGTCTCGTGGATGAGGCCCTCCTCGGCTTCCATCTTCCCTTCACCGCCCATGATCCTACTCCTCGAGGAGCCGCTTGACCTCCACGTATATATCTCTCGGGATACTGCCGTCCACGTATCCCTTCCTGGCTTTTTTCACCATTTCACGTTTGGATGCGACGAAGTCCGTGAACCTGGACATTGAGGTCGCAATTTCCAGGATATCCTCGAGATCCGGCTCCCTGCCTGGGTAGATATCCTCATCGATATTTGATGTTTCGATGCTCATGTCATCTATCGACCCGCTTCTTACCGATCCGGCTCCGTCGAAAGTGAGCGCTGGCTCGATGGGGGGTCGGGATGGGACGGGCTTCTTGGGGGTAGGAGTTCGCCCCATCCCCGGAGATACCTCGGAGCGGTATCTCCTGCGGTAGATGAAGATGGAAATGAGCAGTATGAGAAGAACCACGGTGACCAGCGTCCCGGCGATCACGATGTCCCAATTCGTATCCGGATCGGACACGTTGGATCCCTCAACTACAAGAACCGTCGAAACGTTGTGATAATGACCCCCGGCATCCTTGGCACTCATCGTTAGATTGTAGGTGCCCGACGGCAGGTCCAAGAGGATGCTCGTTCCGCTGCCAACCAATCCCCTTCCCTCGATATACCATGATATCGTGATATTCTCGGAATCACCTGAAAAGGTGACCCGTTTGCGCCTGTCGTACTCCAACTCGTTGGCATCCGTGATGATGATGTCATCCTCCTTGATGTCGACATCGTCATCGGCTGGATTGGTTTGCGCTCTTACGACGAGAGTGAAGTTATGGATGTCGATGCCTGTCGTGTCATTCACCTCGACAAGAACGAAGTAGGAGCCAACGTCGTTCGCCGTTGGTGTTCCGGAGAGAACACCGTTGGTAGCGTCCATGGAGAGGAAGCTGGAGTTGGTGTGGTGATACCAGGTCAGCCTTCCGCTGCCGATCGCATCGTAATCCACTCTGTAGAGTATGCCCACGCTTGCTGTTGTCACATCATCGGTTGTTATCATCGGACCTGTCGATCCTCCGATCACCTGAAGATCGAACTTCTGTGTCCAGGAATTGATACCATCGGTCACGGTGATCGTGATGTTGTATTTTGAGGGATCATCCGATGAGAAATTTCCCTTGAGAACCTGATCATCAGTGAATGTCGGACCTGCGGGAATGGACCTCATCGTCCATTCGAGGTCATTCCTCCAGGGGACGTCATCCGTGACATCGTACTGGACACTGTAGGGAATCCCCACGCTCCATTGTCTGATGGGGGTTGTGACTATCCGGGGAGCGGCGTAAGGTTTGAACGGGGCAACCTTCGGTCGATGGTCGATCGCATAGGTGGAGATGTTGTAGCTCAGGTCCACGACCCCGTCGGAATCGTTATCCGGTGACGTATGGTCGCTCCAGTGGTTCCCGATCGTCGTTGAATTGTACAGGTTCGCCTCACCCTCGTTGTCGAATGCCTGTTTCGGGTTTGCATGGTTGTTGATGAAATTGTTGTAGAGGACAGAGACGACGTCATTATCATTGTAGAGGTAGATCCCCTGTCCGTAATTATCCTTCACCGTATTGTACCAGATCTTGACATTGTTCTGGTCCTTAAATTCCATGCTAATGTTGTTTCGGGTTATGGTGTTGTCGTAGATCACCAGTCCGTTGCTTGGGGGAGTGTAGGGGGGACTTGCCTCGATCCCCATTTCACTGTCACTTATGGTGCATCCGGTGATAGTGATGTTGTATGAGGTCCGATCGATCCTTATACCGGAGGACATGTTCGATATGACAAGGTTCTTCATCAGAACGTCATAGGTGTTGTGGGTTTCGACACCTACCTGCCTGTCCCAATCATCACCACGGAACTCGGAGTTCCTGACGATCGTCTCCCCGTCGTTGTTGAACATTCCGACCCCGATATAGTCGATCCTCTCGAAGAGGCAGCCTTCCACCACGTTGTTGCTGCTTTCGATGATATCCACGCCGATATGGCCGTCGTGGAAATGGGAATCCCTGATCGTGATCCCCTCGGAGCCCCATGTGGAAATGGCCGAATGCGACATGTTCGTGAACTCACAATCGTCGATCAACACACCATTCGGGGAGTAGGTATTGTTGATATGGACCATGGAATAGATGCTTTGGACCTGATCGTCGAAGTGGATCCCCCTGATCGTCACATCGTCAGAATCGATCATGATCGTATAGTTGAACTTGTCATCGGGCACGATCCTTGTATACTCCGTTCCGTTCCCGGTTATTGTGAGCTTCTTATCGATCCGGACCGAGGTCGCAAAAACCCCGGCATCCACCATGATCTCATCCCCGTTGTTCGCGGCAGCAACGGCGGCCGAGATGGTGTTGAAGTCGGCTCCGCCCCACCCGACCGTGATGACCCCTCGCGTTGGAAGATGTGCTCCTTCGACCTCCCCCGTCGGGACCATTGGAATGATTCCAACCGTGGCAAGCATGATGAAAACAAATACAATCTGAATGATACTCGATCCATTCTCCGGTCTTTCCATGATGACCGTCCTCCGATGGATGTCATCGGAATCAGCATATAATCCCGTTGTGTCTAATTCAATTGGATTCCTGGCGAAAACTATATATTAATATTTTGAGTCAATCGGTTTCCCCACAGGATTCGATCAAGGTTATGAACGATCCAGGACCCGATGAGACCCTGATTAACATTTTTGTGTATTAATGTGGAAATATGTTTATATTAACATACTTCTAACAAGTTCCAGGACCAAGGGGCTGTCGGATGATCTCCATCATTTTAGGTACTAGACCCGAGATAATCAAGATGTCTCCCGTCATCAGGGAGTGCATAAAAAGAGATCTTGATTTCCAGATCATCCATACGGGACAGCATTACTCCTACGAGATGGACAAGACCTTCTTCGAGCAGTTGGAACTGCCGGAGCCGAATTTCAATCTCGACGTGGGATCCGGGACCCACGGTGAGCAGACGGCAAGGGTCCTGGAAGGGGTCGAGAGGATACTGTCCGAAACTAGGCCAAGGGTGGCACTAGTTCAGGGAGACACGAATACAGTGATGGCAGGCGCTCTCGCCGCATCAAAGCTCAAGATCAAGGTTGGCCATGTCGAGGCAGGTCTCAGAAGCTTCGACCGGAACATGCCCGAAGAGATCAACCGGATAGTGGCGGACCACGTGTCCGACCTGCTCTTCGCTCCCACGGAGGTATCCAGGAGGTACCTTCTACAGGAGGGAGTACCTCTCGAGAAGATCCATCTGGTCGGCAATACAATAGTTGATTCCGTCCATCAGAACCTGGAGATATCCCTGAGCAAGGTGGATGCGCTCAAGAACCTCGGATTGTCTCCCGGGGAATATTTCCTGGTCACCGCTCACAGGGCTGAGAACGTCGATCTGAAAGAGAGGTTCAGCGGTATAATCGAAGGGTTGAGATTGATCAACGACGAGTACGAGCTTCCCGTTGTATATCCGATCCATCCGCGTGCGAGGAAATTCCTGGAACTCTTCAGGATCGATACTACCGGAATAAATATCATAGATCCTGTGGGTTTCTTGGAATTCCTTCAGCTTGAATCTTCCGCCAGATTGGTTTTGACGGACAGCGGGGGGGTCCAGGAGGAGACCTGCATACTTGGTACACCCTGTGTCACGCTCAGGGACAATACCGAGAGACCGGAAACCATAGATGTCGGAAGCAACATGCTTGGAGGCACCCATCCGGACCTGATCATGAAGGCAACAAGGATGATGATGGATTCCGAGGAGGAGTGGGAAAATCCCTTTGGTGACGGTCGAACGGGTGCGAGGATCGTGCATATCTGCAGGTCATGCTGAAAGAGGAGAAGGTGTAGAGCATGGATAGGGTACTGATCACGGGAACTGCCGGTTTCATCGGTTTCCACCTGGCAAAAGACTATCTGAAGCAGGGTATCGAGGTGATCGGCTATGATAACGTCAACGATTATTACGGGACCAAGATCAAGGAGGACAGGCTTGCCATTCTGGAAGGGATCGGAGGCCATACGTTCATAAGGGGCGATCTTCAAGATCGTGAAAGGCTCTTTTCCATTTTCAAGGAATATGACATCGACAAGGTCTGCAATCTCGCCGCACAGGCTGGCGTCCGCTACTCACTTACGAACCCGTACGCATACATAGATTCCAACCTCGTGGGATTCATCAACATCCTCGAGGCCTGCCGGCACAACGGGATTAAGCATCTGGTATATGCGAGCTCATCATCGGTGTACGGAGGGAACACGAACTATCCGTTCAGCGTCGATGACAACGTGGATCGGCCCATCTCGCTGTATGCAGCGACAAAGAAATCCAACGAGCTCATGGCACATGTCTATTCAAGACTATACGGTATTCATTCGACCGGACTCAGGTTCTTCACCGTCTACGGACCATATGGAAGACCCGATATGGCTCTTTTCCTCTTCACGAAGGCCATCACCGAGGGGCGCCCCATAGATGTTTACAACCACGGCAGGATGGAGAGGGATTTCACATACGTGGACGATATCGTCGACGGTATCAAGAGGTCACTCGAGAGACCGTTTCCCTACGAGGTCTTCAACCTAGGGAACCACAATCCGGTTCAGCTGGAGTATTTCATCTCCGTGATAGAGAAGGAACTCGGTATGCAGGCTGTCAGGAACTACATGGACATCCAGCCCGGTGATGTTCCGAAAACCTACGCCGATATCGACAAGACAATGGAAAAACTTGGTTGGCAACCGACGACCTCCATCGAGGCGGGAATCAGGAAGTTCATAGAGTGGTACAGAGAATATTTCAGATTGGATTGATTATCAACTGTTCTTCCATCTGTTCATATATGACAGCAGTTCCCTGTATAGTTCCGAGGTGTTCTCCTTCTTCCTACCCATGAGGACCTCGTCATCGAGCTTTATTATGTTCGCGACAAGCTCCTGCTCCCCTCCGTTGGTGTAACGGATCTGTATCCATGCCCCGAGCTTCCTGCTGGTATTTTCGACAAGTTCGATCCCTGTTACGTAGGATGATGCCTGAGATGCCAAGAAAAGGAGAGGGCCACTGAGGTCCGAAGCAGTGGCCATTCTGCCAAGAGGCACCCGGTGGCAGAATTTTCGCTTGAATTCTTCGTCCTGGTCGCC
>JBLIRL010000157.1:0-7381 GCA_049472275.1 Thermoplasmatota archaeon
ACCAGCTCATCTCCGCGGTGGACCGTGAATCGGGCATACGCAACTGGAAGTCGCATACCAAGTATCTGACCAAGAGGAGATTGACAACCCTCGACGAGTTCGACACCCCGGCCTAAAGTGAATCGAAGAACCTGTCGATCTCAAGGAGCCCCGCTTTCAGGTTCTCATAATCACCTGCGACACCGAGTCTGAAACCCTTTTCGATGTGGAAGTACTCACCGGGCACAACCCTGACCTGGTGTTCGTTGTACAGCCGCTCACAGACCTCGAGGGAGCCGATGTCATGGTCATATCTCAGAAATCCCACCGCGCACCCGTCCGGATCGGACCAGTGGACGTCCTTCCGTCCGCTAGCCCATGCGGAGACGAGGTTCAGTTTGTCCCTTATGCGGGCAAACTCCCCGGGCAAAACCTTGTCCCTGTTCGACAGGATCCTGTGAGCGATCCTTCCACCCATGTGGCCGACCATGGGTACGGTGTAGACCTTGATCCTCCTTGCCCTGTTGGCGATCCTTCTGGGTCCGATCATCCACCCGGCGACAAGACCCCCCGCCCCGTAGACCTTGGTGACCGAGGAGGTAATGATCGCCCTGTCGTACAGTTCGACCATGGAGGGAAAGGCATTCACCATCTCCCCGTTCCTCTCCGACATGGCGAAATCCCGATAGACCTCGTCCACGAGAACAGGAAGGTCATGATCGGACAAGACCTTGACCAGATCGCGGAGCTGAGGCTCGAACAGGGCCTTTCCGGATGGGTTGTTCATGTTCTGCATTATCAGGAGGGAAGGTGAGTGAGTCTCTATCTTCTCCCTGAGCTCTCTCAGATCGAACCTGTATCCGTCAGGTCTTCTCTTTATGGTCCTCACTTCGCAGCCCATTGCCCTCGGCAGTTCAAGAAGGGGGGTGTAGACCGGCTTCTCCACGAGGACCCTGTCCCCTCTTCTGAGCGATGCCATTAACGAAAGAGTGTTCGCCTCGCTGCAGCCGTTGGTGAGAACGACATCCGAAGGATCCTTTCCATACATCGACGAGATATGGTCCAGAAGTCCTCTGTCACCCAGCAATCCTCCTGCACTGATCAACGCCGGATCCTCTGCGGCTCCGATGACACCTTTCCATTCCGGCAGAATATTGCTCCAGGCCATATCGTATGCCGGCGATGGTCTGTCCACGATATATTCAACATGTCTGAACTTCGGAAGATCGAGATACATCAACTTCCTCCAAGGGACCATCGACCAACAATATGATAAATATCTAGCCCTATCCCTACCCGGGGGTCGCCGTTCCCATGAAGGGAAAGAAGAAGGGGACTGAGAAGATCGAGGGACAACAGGTGCTCAAGAGCAATAACAGGCATTCGGTCCTCTGGATGGTCCTGGTGGCTCTTGTCGTCCTCTTTCTCCTCCAGAGCTACAGGGAGTTCCTTGCATCGGTCTACTACCACAACCTGGTGGGACTCGGCGTATCTCCAGTGACCGTACTCATTCTTCTTTTTCTTGTTGTTCTGCTACTCGGTCCGATCGTGAAGCTCCTGAGGTTCAGGAATTCATTCTTCATCCTCGGAACGCTCATGCTGGCGGGTAGGCTGCCGATGGGTATGGGGC
Source organism: Thermoplasmatota archaeon (assembly GCA_049472275.1). Taxonomy (GTDB): domain Archaea; phylum Thermoplasmatota; class Penumbrarchaeia; order Penumbrarchaeales; family Penumbrarchaeaceae; genus JAFGLL01. The sequence continues at coordinate 1,610 of JBLIRL010000157.1, forward strand.
TGGAAAGTCCGCTTCATCTGATCTTCTCCGGGGTTGCGTTCTCTGCCTCCTCTCTCCTGCTGATGCTCCTTCTGGCCCTGCACAGGAGGGAACGCGAGGTCGATCCCGACGTTTTCTCCTCACAGGCCCTTGCGGGGGCCTTCGGGATCGCGCTCCTGTTCCTCCTGATGCTTTCCGCCCTGGGAAGGGGCATCGATCCTTCTATCGTACCCGAGGCTGCGGGTTTCATTCTCGCCCCCGCGCTCAGCGCTGGCCTCTGCGGCATCACGGCCTTCATTATCTTCCTCCTGAGGAAGGCGCCCTTCCTTGACGATGACCGGGGAGGCAAGGGCGGTATCGGTAGCATGATCACAGGGGGAGGGGCCGATTCGTGGGCTCCTGCCATCGGTCTCGGTGGATTCATCTATTTCTCCGCCGGCATCGTGGCAAATCCCTCGGTCACAGCAGCATGGGTCGGAACCAGCTTCCAGGGGGCGCTGTCGATGTCCATTGTCTCGGTCGGTCTGTTCCTGCTGTCGCTCCTGTCCTCTTCCGGTATCCTTCTGGCTTTGAGGAGAACCTTCTCGAATCCCAAGGGAGCCATAATCGGCAATATCATATTCCTCGCTTCCGGGATGAACCTTTTCTACCTCCACCTGCCAGTACCTTCGGCGTTCCCGTTCCAGCCCGTTGCCTTCGTCTGGATCGGAATGGTGGACACATGGTTGATCCTCGATGCCCTGACGGACAGCAAGCCATTCGCCGGAGAGAGCTTCAAGATCGACAGGAAGGAAGGGACAAAGGTCATCGGTTTTCCGAGGAAAAGCCGCGAAAGGAAATTCCCCGGCCACTTCGGTCGAATAGGGGCCATCGGAATCGGGACATCGACGTTGATATTCCTCATGGTGACGCTTTCGCTCAACTGGTCCTTCATTCCGCTCGGAACGGTCCTGAAGGACTCGATACCAACCTTCATGTTCGTCGGGGTTGCGGTATTCGCTCTGACGGGGTTCTCTTGCTCGACGGCCAGGGCCGACGAGCCCGCGGCCAGGATGGGGCGGACGGAGATAGTCCTGAAGAGAGGGTCGCCAACCGTCGATGCGGGCAAGGGTTCGAGCCACCTTCGGAACATCAAGGAAGGGTCTCCCAGAATAAGGTCCCAGTTGATCACCACAGGCGCTATCACCATATCATTGATCGTGCTGACAGGTATCATATCGGTCACCCTTTTCTCCGAGGACATCTCACCGAAGAATGCGGTTCCCGGAGAGGATATCAGGGTGGTCACCTACAACGTCCATCACGGATACGCCAACGACGGGAGGGTGGACCCGACGCTTCAGTACGAGATTTTAAAGGATATCGATGCGGACATCATATTTCTCCAGGAAAGCGACTCACTTCGATTCACGGAGGGTAACTTCGATCCCGCCTTCTACTACGCCTCGAGAATGAACATGTACTTCTTCAGAGGACCGGACCCCGGAACGGGGACCCCCGGAGTTGCCATACTTTCCAGGTTCGAGATGAGTGATCTGGAGGTGCACGGATTGCCTGCAGATGACATACCAAGGATAGCGATATCCGCCTCGATAACGATCGGGGACGACGAGGTCCGGATCGTCGGGCTTCACATGGGGCTCGAGGAACCTGAAAGGGAGAAGCAGCTCAAGAGGCTTGAGGATCTTTTCCTGAACTTCACGATCGAGTATGACGGCCTCATTGTCGGCGGGGACTTCAACACGGAACCCTTCGAGCCGATGATGGGCAGGATGAACCCCTACCTCTTCGGTGAGAACTACGGCAGAACCAACATCACCAGGAACCTGACGGGGCTCTTTCTTGACAGTGCCTGGCACAGTGTCAGGAACGGCAACCGTAACGACCGGATCGATATCAACACATACCCGGCGGTCGACGTCGACGATGACAAGAGCCACATAGACTACATATTGTATGACGGGATGTTCGAGGCCACATATGCCGAGATCCTGGATGGAAGGGGTGCTTCCGACCATAAACCAGTTTGGTGCGATCTGCTCATCCTGTAGTAAATGTCTTTTGCATTGAACGGATATCCCATGAGAAGGTGCTTGACTTGTCCGAAATAAAGAAGAAGGTCGATGCCTGGATCGATGAACACATCGAAGAGATGGTCGAATTCACCAGAGATATCCTCTCAATACCGGCCATAGCCCCGGAATCGGGAGGGGAGGGCGAGATGACGAAGGCGGAGAGGCTCCTCGAGGTGATCTCCGGATGGGGATTCGATTCCATCGAGCGTTACGACGCTCCTGATGAAAGGGTTCCCGGCGGCCTGAGGCCGAACGTTCTGTTGAGGATCAAGGGTCTGGACCCGGACCTTCCCGGGATATGGACCTTCACTCATTTCGACGTTGTTCCCCCCGGAGACCTCAACAAATGGACAGGAGATCCGTATGTTCTGAGAACCGATGGGGACAAGCTGATCGCAAGGGGTGTGGAGGATAACGGGCAGGACATGGTGGCATCCCTGTTCGCCGCAAGATGCATCCTGGAAACTGGCATGAGACCAAGGAGGAACATCAATCTGTTCCTCGTTGCAGACGAGGAGGTGGGATCGGCTAAGGGGATGGTACATATCATCAAGGAGCATGAAGACCTTTTCTCGATGGATGACATGTTCGTTGTACCGGATGCGGGTGAACCGGATGGCTCCATGATCGAGATCGCAGAGAAATCGATAATGTGGATCAGGATCAAGACCCTTGGAAAACAGGTCCACGCATCCGTCCCTCACAAGGGTGTGAATGCCAACCTGGCCGCCATGAGGTTCCTCGTCAGTATCTACGACGAGCTCCATGAACGGTACACCGACGAGGACCCGCTGTACGATTACCCCAGATCCTCCTTCGTTCCTTCCAAGAGAGAAGCGAACGTACCCAATGTCAATACGGTTCCGGGTGAGGACATCAGCTATATGGACTGCAGGATCATGCCGGGATACAAGGCCCAGGAGGTGCTCGACCTAATCAGGAGGAGGGCCGATGAACATTCCCGGAAGCACGATGTCAAGATGGAGGTTGAAACCCTTCAGTACGAGCAGGCGGCCCCTCCCACACCTTCGGACCACCCCGTTGTCGGATTGCTGCGGGATGCCGTGAAGGAAGTATACGGCATAGATGCAGGTCCTCAGGGCATAGGAGGGGGCACCTGTGCCGCAATTCTGAGGAGGGCCGGTTATCCGGCCGCGGTCTGGGCAAGATTGGAGGATACGGCTCATACACCCGATGAGACCGCCCTTCTGAGCAACTACATCGGTGACGCTAGGGTATTTGCCCGGATCTATCTTTCCTGAATCCAGAATCCGTCGTCCCCTACCAGATTGCTCACGACGGGATTGTCACCATCAACGTATGTGTAGGATGAAAGCTCCTCCCTTGTGACCCATCTGAGGTCCTGGACATCAACCGGCACGGGCCGGCCTCCGACCATACCGCACCTGTAGAAAAGTATGACCACGTGCCTGGTCATCCCGTTCCTTTCGTAGACATGGGAGCCCAGCGAGTAAAGGGGTCCAACATTTATCGCGATCCCGAGCTCCTCCTCGATCTCCCTCGTCAAGGATTCCTCGGGATGCTCGCCGAAGTCAACCTTCCCGCCCGGGAATTCCCACTTGTTCGGTTCGAACCTCGAATCCTTTTGCCTCTGGGCGATGAGTATCCGGTCGCCGTCCCTGATGAGGGCGGCCGTCACGAGGAGGGGTCTTCCCTTCATGTCCGGGTAAAGGTTAGCTCATTGAATAAATGAATGGTATTTCCGGAAAATCACACCTCTAAGGTCGAATCCAACATATCATTGTAAAGGGGGAGACATAGTAGGAGCTGGAGCTGTGATCTCGGGTAAATAGTAATAGTCGGTCCAGATATTGATGTTGGGTGATGAGTTTTTGGAGATAAGAAAGGATTTCGGCCGGGAGATCATCTGGACCCTCGGGGAGATCGTATCGGGCGGAAGACATGCTTCTTCGGTGATCGGGGGAGTGACCGGTCGCAATACCGGATGGTCCGATCGGCAGAAGGCTCTCTTCTCCAACACGGTCTACGATATATTGAGATACTGGAGGCTTCTGTGGAGCGGCCTTGGTAAAGAGCCTGGCTTCGATGAGAGGGACTTGTGGCTTCTTCTGGGTGCGTATCAGTTGAAGAGAGGGGAAAAAGTCATACAGAGACCTGAATTCAGAGGACTATCTCCAGACCGTGTCAAGAACAGGCTAGAAAGGGCGAAAAGCACAAGGGCTCTCCGGGAATCCATCCCCGATTGGCTCGATCGTCTTGGGGAGAACGAGCTGGGAGAGGACTGGGACGAGATCCTTCATTCGCTGAACACCTATCCTCCACTTGCGATCAGGGTGAACACGTTGAGGATCGGTAGGGAAGAGCTCCGGAGGAGGCTTAAGGCTTCGGGACATGACTCAACGACATTGGACTGGGCGCAAGATGCCCTTGTCTTCAGGGAGAAGTTCAATGTATTCCGTTCGCCAGAGTTCAAGGAGGGTCTCTTCGAGGTCCAGGACCCCGCTTCCCAGCTCATTGCCCCTTACCTTGGCCCGGGGCCGGGCATGAGGGTCGCGGATGCCTGCGCAGGCCAGGGGGGTAAGACCCTTCATCTGAGCTGTCTGATGAAGAACAGGGGACATATAATCGCAATGGACGAGGTCGGGTGGAAGCTTGAAGAGCTCAGGAGGAGGGTAAGAAGAGCCGGAGTGCAGAATGTCGAGACCAAGCTTGTGGAGGGGACAAAGAGCTACAAGAGAATGAACGGAACCATCGACAGTCTCCTTCTGGACGTTCCCTGCTCGGGCCTGGGAGCTCTTCGAAGGAACCCGGACATCAAATGGTCCCTTGATCCGAAGATCCTCGATCGTCTAAGGGAACTTCAGAGGAAGATACTTCTTTCATACTCCCCTTTACTGAAGACCGGCGGGCGCTTGGTCTATGCTACCTGCTCGATACTCCCGTCGGAGGGGGAGGAGCAGGTACGGTGGTTCATGAAGGAGAAAGCGTCCGATTTCACGTTCATCTCGGAGAGAAGGACCAGACCCGATATTGAGGGATTCGACGGGTTCTACATGGCTCTTCTCGAGAGGAATTGAAGTTATCATTTCATATCTTTCTTATCCTTTCCTTGAGCTCGAGATATACCACCTCGTCGATCTCCCCGGATGCAAGTTTCTCGAGCAGGATCAACATCATCTCATCCTTCAGGGCATCCCTGGTTATCCTCCTGTAACCTGGTCCGAGATCGGTTTCGACCTTCCATATGAGACGTCTAATTCTCAGAAAAGAGATACATCTTCTGATCTCCTTCTTGCTCATGCCCGAGATCCCGGAGATGCCTTTGACACCGACACCCGGATTCTCCTCGATGATCTCCAGGACGGTCGACGCTGCCTCACCCAGATCTTCTGCATCGCTCCCTTCACGAACGGACGGCGTCTTAAATCCATGGTGGAAGAACACCTTTCTCCTGCCCTTCCTTTCGGACCTTATTGTTCCCTTCTTTTCAAGGAACCTCAGGTGGTATCTCAGGGTTCCCTTGTTCAGATCGAAGGTGGACATGAGATCGCCGAACGACACACCCGGATTCTTCCGTATGAATCGAAGCAGTATCTTCCTCGTCCGGTGCAATAATCTCATCTTTGAAATCCAAAAGAAATGGTGCGATAGATTCGTAATATTCGTTTAATGCCTGAGTGGTCTTCGCCTTATTTTCAGCTTCACGGCGAAGTTTAGTTTGTTCTTTAACAACTTC
>JBLIRL010000158.1:0-7320 GCA_049472275.1 Thermoplasmatota archaeon
CCTGCTGTTGTTCGGGATCGCGCTGGTCGCACCGGATCTCGGTCGGCTGTGGCGGCTGTTCGTCACGAACCGGCCGATCCCACCAGCGGACCTGCGCCTGACCCGTTTCCGGTGGGTGAACGGAACCCTCGTCAACGAGGACCTGGGCCCGATAGAGGGTGTTGTCATGTTATTCGACCGCGACCATGACGACCATCACCTTGCATCCCGGGAGACGAATGCAACAGGCAGATTCTCCTTCCATATGTATCCGGGGAACTTCACCTTCTCGTTCTTCAACGACACACTCGAAGATAGTGTTGATGTCACCGTCGGACCGGAAGGAATCGAGAACCTGGTCCTTCGGCTCGTCCCGAGATCATTGGTGTGGGGGTACGTTCAGGATTGGAACGAGGAGCTACTTTCCGACATCAACGTGACACTTCGCGATGCCTCGGGGGACGAAGCCCTAAAGTGGGCAATGACGGATGAACTAGGCGAGTTCCAGTTCGAGGTTCCCGCCGGCATCTACTATCTCATGATAGAGAGGACCGAGGCCTTTGATCCCTTCACCGGATCGGAGTTCGAGACCGACGGATGGACGGACGAGGCCTTCATGATCACACTTCCCAACCGGACGGTTGCGGATGTCGTCGGACGTGTGCTCGGAGAGGGAGGACCCCACGAGAGCGGGATAGAGGGGGCCTACGTCAGCTTGATCAGAGATGATGATGAGGTCTTCAATGTTACAACCGGTCCCGGGGGTGAGTTCCATATTCCGGATGTTCCTCATGGTCCGGGATACGTCCTCGCTGCAGGACCCCCGGGCGACCTCGAACCGGTGATCGATCTCAGGTCCGGATATATCGCGAACGAGACCGGTCCATTCGAGGTCTTCGGTGCCCTGGTTGCGATGGATGTTCGGCTCCCGTTCATAGAACATGAACCACCGGGATGGCTCGAGATCATCGATCACTTCCCCGAGGGTGACAATGTCCCGCTCAACGATCGGATAGTGGTGGAGTTCAACCATCCGGTGAACCTCACCTCCTTCGTCCATGCTTTCCGGATAACACCCGAGATCGACATCAACTTCTCGCTTGGGCCGGAGGGGAGGATCATGATAGGGGACCATGACCTCTTCGAGGCCAATACAACGTACTATGTTGAGGTGGGAGGGTTCGTGATATCATCCGAAGGATGGCCCCTTCTCGGATACCAGGGCATCGAATGGAACTTCACGACATCGGAGGAGGTGTCCACATGGATGATCTTCTCCGTGGACGTCGATGTCGGGGACGATAAGGAAGTGACCATCTCCGTCAACGGCCTCGAGGGCATGGATGTTCATGTCATTATCGAAGGGATCGGATCCTTTCAGATGGTCAATGACTTGGAGACTTCCTACATCCTCGAGATACCCGGAGAGAACTTCGAGTGGAACACTACCTACAGCTACCACTTCAGCGACGAACCGGATGGAGAGGACAGGGCCCCTGCTTTCTCCGGGGCCTTCACAACGCCGCCGGAACCATCTCCGGAATGGGATCTGATCTTTGCGGACATCCGATTCGATGAAACGGGGGCCCTGCTGATCGACGTCAGGGGTATACCGGACATAGCGGTCTGGATCATGATAGCAGGTGTCGGCTCCTTCGAGGTGCCCCAGGACGACCCCGGTATATACTCCCTTGTCATAGGTTTCGAGTACTTTGAATGGGATACGACATATGATTATCATTTCAGCGACAGGGAGGACGGCCCCGACCTCGAACCCGACCTTGCGGGTTCCGTCACTTCCCCGGCGGATAGCGGAGACGATGACGACGATGACGATGATGATACCGTAGAGGAGAGGTACATCCTCAGCAACTGGTCCATATGCTGCATAGTCTGCTGCGGATTACCCTTGATAGTAGTGATACTTCTGCTGCTCATTTCCCTTCTCTCGAGAAGGTCCAAAGGCACAAGGAGATGGGAAGAAGAGTAGGAAGATGGGAATCAACATGCTGGCCCTCCCGAATATGCATGGGGGCCTTACCATCTAATTTAAATAATAGTATGAAAAGGCCTCCAAATTGATTTAAAATGAGGAAGTGGATTTTTTCTTTGCGCCTGCAAGGGCAGCGGAGAAAACGGAGGGACGAAAATGATGAAGGACCAAAACCACGCCTCACCAAGCTCGGTCACTGAAGCGCACCGGAAATCAAATCTCGTCATCCTGAGATTCGACCCTCCGCTATCTCGAAAGAATGGAAACTGTACCACCCAAAACCTCGGGATGAGGATAACCATCGTCAAGATGGGACCGGCGCTTCTGGCCGAAACCTGAAACACCCAACTTGGGGGCCCGGTCACACCTTATTTTTCTAACCCCCACATGCTCCTCCGGGCCCCACTCATTCCATTCATTTCTGGTCTCTCCAAGCATATGGAATGTGGAATCGATCGATGGTCTCCCAAACACCGTTTCACAATATGAAACCAATGCTTTTCAATAACAGAAATACCTATTATTACCAGATTTTAATGTGGATTATTGATATGGAAAGAAAATCCTTTCCAAATTCACATTTTCACACAATATCTATATATTCTCAGTATCATCTAAGTGATGTCGATCTATCTGATTGCACGAATGTGGATCGACCGAAGGAATGGAATTGAGGATAATTGATGATCTCAAGAGCGGATTCTATCCGGATCGGGCCGGATGGTTGATTTCGATCCTGATGGTATCAATGATCGTGGGATCAATTCCGGTGGGTGGCTCCAACCCCAATGAAATATATCGCCCGGATACAGATTCAGAGGGGCAGTCGTGCGGCGTCGATTCTGAAATACAGATGGAGAGGGATGAAAATTTCGCATCCGTCCCCTCGAAATTGGAATTCTTCGGAATGAACATCGCTCTCTGGTCCGATGTTTCAAGGAGCCTCTCCGGCGGATCCCCGAATGGTCTCTTCATATTGAGGACTGATGGTCTTATGCCCGGATGTGGGCAAGTTGATCGATACGGGATAGTTGACAGGATAGACACCGAGCACTACCTTGTCAGGGACACCTGTGTCGGATATGTTAATGATGATTCCGAGATATTGGAATACCCCTCCATCCTGAAGATCGACCCCTATATTCTGGATGATGTGGTTGACGGCAGATGGGGAAAACAGCATTCCGTGGACATTAGGTTTCTGGACCCGCCCCCGGATGATCTCGTGAGCGATCTTTCCAGGAGGTTCGGTCTCGAGGAAGATCACGGCATGATGAGCGGCCTGATAACAATATCCGAGATCGTAGACCTGTCATTCCTGGAAGAGGTGAGGTCCATCGATCCCGATCTTCCCGCAATTCCGATGAACGATGTTGCGATCGGCATCATGGGCGTCACCCCCTGTTTCGATACCCTCGGACTCGATGGAACAGGTCAGATCGTTGCGGTCTGTGATTCAGGTCTTGATACGGGTTCCAGGTCCACCATACACCCTGATTTCGCTGACAGGATCATCGATGGCCACGCCTATGCACGAGAGAATGACTGGTCGGATATCGCTTTCACGGTCAGGGACGATGAGGGTGTTCATTATGAAGGCGGTCACGGCACTCATGTGGCAGGCTCCATCTGTGGTAGCGGTGCAGCCTCGGGGGGCAAGATCAGGGGATGCGCATCGAATGCGGGACTGGTCTTTCAATCTGTTCAGAAGGACGGTAGCAGGTATTTTGATATCCCGGATAATTGCAGATACCTCGACGATGCCTACAATGCGGGAGCAAGGGTACATTCGAACTCATGGGGCACACATTACAGGGATCTCATCTATGCAGGCAGGTACGATTACCACAGCTGGGAATTGGACCATTTCATCTGGAACCATGATGACTTGGTGGTATGCTTCTCGGCGGGGAACGAAGGTGAGGCCGGTCTATCCACACTGAACCCCCAGTCCTGTGCGAAGAACGTTATAAGCGTGGGAGCGTCGGAGAACCTTCGACCGAACCGTGGTTGGTCGTCCGACAACAGCTCGCACGTGGCCTACTTCTCCTCGAAGGGACCTACCAAGGGAGACAGCAGGGTCAAACCGGATGTGGTGGCACCGGGGACATGGATACTGTCCACAAGGTCTTCCTTCGTCGATTACGGCGGTCATCAGTACTGGGCGGAGGGGCCGGATGAGGGCGAGATGTTCAATCGTTATGCGTACATGGGCGGAACATCCTGTTCGAACCCGCTGGTCAGCGGGATGGCAGTTCTCATTCGACAGTATTTCGAGGATTTCCTCGACCATGTGGACCCGTCGGCAGCTCTTGTCAAGGCCGCGTTGATCAACGGTGCAAGACCCCTTTCGGGAAAGTGGTCTTCCATTCCGAACAATAGCGAAGGATGGGGGCTTGTCAATCTCACGAATTCCATATGCCCTCCGGAATTGGATGCGGGTACTATGTTCTTCGAGGACAACAGGACCGGATTGAAGAGGTCAGAGACCTTCTCGATCGATATGCCGGTAACGAACTCCTCCCGTGAACTCCTTCTGACACTGGTGTGGACGGACTATCCGGGATATAACTCATCCTCGACGAAATTGGTCAACGATCTCGACCTGGTTCTGGTCGGCCCGGACGGTGTCACGTACAACGGCAATGATGTACTTGCCCCCTTTGACGATCATGTGGATTCCGTCAATAACGTTGAAAGGATCATCATCGAGAAACCCAGACTCGGAAAATACACTGTATCGGTCATCGGCAGGAAGATCGATCTCCAAAGGCAGACCTTTGCCCTGGTGGCATCGGGAGGAATAGACATGGAATTCTCGATGAAGTTCCATCCCTTCGGACTTGACTATGAGATAGGAAGATCGGAGATAGTTCTCAACTGGATGGAGAACTTCAATCTGGACAGCAGCAGTATAATCGGTTATAACATCTACAGGGGTACATCCCCGGAGGACCTCGTTCTTCACCGCTCCCTCGGAAATGTCGATTCCTTCCTGGATGTTGGCATAGAGAACAAGGAGACCTATTACTATCATATCACGACAGTGAGCATCTTCGGCGAATCCCTGCCCTCCGAGATCATAGCTGTAAGGGACGATGTGGACCCCGTTCTGCTTCAGCAACGGACGGATCTTGATGGTTACACTGGCGACCCCCTATCCTTCAGCATATCGGCCAAGGACGATGTTCTTATCGAGAGCGTCTTCCTCGAGGTCTACAAGGACGGGGACCTCATGGAGAAACAATTGATGCAATGGGGTGAAACCTTCACGGGTGAGTTGATGATACCACCGGAAATGAACGGTTCCCTCCGGTATTACCTCAATATCACCGACATTTCGGGAAATACCGCCAGATATCTGGGGGGTCTCATCGATATCTTCGATAACGACGCACCTGTGGTAGATTATGAGGAGGAGATCGAACCGTGCAGAACGGGATCCAGCTACAACTTATTCGTGAATGTATCCGACAATCGTGATATCGCCAACGTGTCAGTTGAATACTGGTACGGCGATTACATATCCAAGAGTCATTATTTCCGGCCCAACGAAACCGAATGGAACCTCACGGTGGATATCCCAAGCGATGCGGAAGGCTTCTTCTGTTACATCATTACCGCAAGGGATTCATCCTTCAACACCGTCGTATCAGATACCATATCGGCCCCCATCATTGATGTGGAACCACCGAAGGTCGATCCGATCTCCCCGCAGAAGGTTGTGGAAGACCAATATTTCGAACTTTTCATAAATACCACCGACAACAGGGCCGTAAGCAGCGTTGTCTGGTACGGCTGTCCTCTGAGGTCCACGGAGGATTATATCTGCGGGAAGATAGATAGACCGGGAACTTACGATATCGTTGTCGAGGTCAAGGATACTTCCGGTAACAAGGTCCGGACGAACTTCACCCTTACAGTGGAAGCGACCGGAGACGATGAGGAGCCACTTCCACTTTTCTGGTGGGGTTTCTACGGTTTCCTGATCTCACTTGGGGGTGCAATAGTTCTGTTAACTTCCTTCCTGATGATCCATAGGGTCCTTCGAGAAATGGAATCAAGACCCAGGAGGAGAGAATCACCACCACCAACATCACCCCCACAACCTGCAAGATCACCACCGATAAACGGTGTCCCGGTCAGAGAAGAGGCCTGGGACCTCTATCCCGGGTGGAAGAAGCCTGAAGAGACGGGAGGGCGTCCGAAAGTAGGAGGTGTGGACGATATCTTCGGAGACCAGGGGGGATCGTTCTGAAGGTCATGGCATTCTTGTTGATCATGGGCCTGGTACTTCCGATCCATACAACCGGAGAGGATGATCCTGGTGTGGATGGATCATATATCGCGAGCTCCGAATTTTCCCTAGACGAGAACATCGATGATCATCGATCCCATTTCATTCCCAACCAGGGACAGTGGGAGGAAGATCTGCTTTACATTGCCGAAACGGATTTCGGACATGTCGGTCTGGGGTCGACCTCGATAATCTATCATATCGCGGGCGCAGGGATTGGTAATGAAAACGTCGTCCTTTGCTGTTCCTTTCCCGGTTCCGATCCCGACTCGATAGAAGCAATCGAACCCATCGCTGCGAGGTACGGTTTCTTCAAGGGGGATGATCCCCAAAGATGGATGGGGGACATAGAGGCCTACGAGAGGATAGAATACAACGATATCTGGCGCAACATAGACCTGATCATGTACTTCAGAGGAGACTCGTTGAAATACGACCTGAGGCTGAGGCCGGGGAGCAGATCAGAGGACATCACGATGAGCTGGGAAGGACATGACGAAATCAGGAGATTGGACGGACGAACCATCGGAATATCCTCCGGCCCCTTTTGCATAATGGATGGAGGATTGATGGCATATTATCAGGATGATGGGTCCGAGGCCTCCGTTGAATATGCCATCATCTCAGAGGACGTTTACTCCTTCTCTGTCCCGGACAGGGACAGGTCGAGGACACTGATAATCGACCCGATAATCTTCTCATCGTTCCTTGGTGGATCGGGAGGAGAGGTCCCTTACGCCGGAAGCTCAAAGGTCGAATCGACGGGAACAGGGGAGATACTCCTTTCGGGTTATTCATCCTCCTACAATTTTCCTACCACCCCGGGTACTTATGCAACGGACCTTTCCGGCGGGTACGATGCGTTCATAACGGTGGTCGAAAGTAACGGGAGCAGGATAATATCATCGACATTCATCGGTGGTTCGGACAGCGACTTTGGCATCGACGTGACCAGCGGACTGGACGGGTCCGTCTATCTCACGGGAACCTCCCATTCGGATGATTTTCCAACAACGGAGGGGTGTTACAACGATACGTCAGGAGGTATATT
>JBLIRL010000159.1:0-7269 GCA_049472275.1 Thermoplasmatota archaeon
GGTTCACGCAGCAATCCCGTTGACCGGATCATCGATCGGTACCTCGACGAGGCCGGGCATCCTCCCCTCGAAACGGTCGACGACTCGACCTTTCTTCGCCGGGCCTATCTCGACCTTTCCCTGAGAAAGGACATATTCCACGACTCAATAATCAGCACCGGGAGATTGGTCCTCAATATCGCCGATTTCGGCTCACCCATAGACAGACTGGAATGGATAGCGGGAGAAGGCACCGGTGACCCGGGGGACACTCTGTTTTTGGAGATCAGATATGCGGAGTTCGGTGACGACCTGATAGATGCCGACCTCGAAATACCTGTCATGCCCCACCGTTTGACTCTGGACATAGAATACACCGATGAAGACGGGAATGACAGGACAATAGTAGAAATTGGGAGCCCCGCGGGTATCAGGGAACTCCGGTTCCGGGAGGTGATCTATTCGAACTGGGGTGAGACCGGCACCCTGGATGCCTGGGAGGCGACGCAGGTGGAGATCAGGGGATTGCCCAAGAACCTCAGGCTCGAGACAACGGCGGGAGTACCCGATCCGGGGGAAGGAAGCTCGGGCATTCTCAACGTTTTCGACAATTTCATGAACCAGCTCGCCGGGAGGTTCTACAGGATAGGCAGCGTCCTGAGGGAGATACCAAGAGCCGTTGCGGAGATGCCGAGCCGCCAGGGCTCCACCCGTCTCGAATGCTACGGTGACAGTATCGGGTCCCTCGACTACAGGTTCACCACCGGTCCATATCTGAACAATACCGGCAACTGGATAGCATTCTACGATCACGGTGATCCTTCGCCGGCCATTTCCGCCCATCTCGAGGACATCTCCGGCTACAGGGGGTCGTTCAGGAACGGCAGCGACATCACCCTTGGTCTGGATGACGTCGAGAGGATCCGGATAGGAGCTATCTACCAGGACAGGACGGCGATCGTGGATATCACGGACATACCATCACAGATACATCTGACGACCTCCGAGGAATACATATCCTATGAAGGGACGGACAACGGAACACCAGCCAGGATCGGTGGTGTGGAGTACAGGTACAGGGATCCTGAGCTGTACTTCGACGTTAATATCTACGACATCCCGTCATCACTTTCGATGGTAAGGTCGGAGGAACAGGTTGATGTGCTCTCGAGCGAAGGGGCGATAGGAACCATCGAGATGTTCACCGCCAACAGCACACTTGTCAGACCCATCGACCTCGATGAGAGGAACTTCGTCTCAGTCAACAAGGAAGAGGGACTCTCCGCTGTCGGACTCCGGTTGAACAAGTTCAGATCCTTTACATACAACAACGGAAGCGAAGGTTTCATCGAACTGGAGACCGTGAGGGAATCCAACTTCTATGCCATCGTGGATGACAGGGACTCTGGCCTGGAACTGACCGCTGCCTTCGTCCCCCTACCCGCCAGCACCCATATAGATACACCATCCGTGATAGACGCCCCCGAGATCTCGATTCCGAACCTCATCGGCATACAGTCAATCTCGGAGTATTCCGACATACTCCTTTCGCTGTCCGAGATAGGAAGAGCCCCCCTCGAGCTTGCATCCGGGATATCGCAGGGATTGATACAGACCATAGGAAAATACTCCACCGGTTTCTCCCTCTCCTGGGACCTTTCGGAGAGAGGAGATACCCTTGACCTCCTTCTAACGATCAGAAAGGAGGGGGAGTTCGAGATTCCGGAGGCACACTGGACCCACGGCATATGGATAGAGCAGATGGGATCGGGTGAGAACAGCTCCGTCAACGGCAACATCTACCTTGACGGTATGCCGACGACGGGGGCGGTCAACCTTTCATTCTCGGAGGAGACGATATCTGCCAGCATCGATTTCAAGGGATACAGTCCGGAATTCGACTGGCTGCTGATCGAAACGTCCGGTGTTCAGGACCGGGACATATCCGTTTACATAACGGGAATAGAGAGCGGAATGGACATCGTGATGGACATGACGATATACACCGATCTGTCCATCGGCGGTTCGATGATGATCAAAATGGATGTTGAGATCGTGGGACCCGACGGAAATCCGATGGACCTTGGACCCACCATCGCAACTTTGAGGAAATCCGCCCCCATCCTCTCAATAAGGCAGATGTACCTGCCGGGAGTTCCGTCAAGCTTTCATCTCGATGCGGTGATCGGTGATGGTATATCGGCGGAGTATCATGCATCGGGAAGGATAGATCATCTCTACTTCAAGATAACGAAGTTCATGGACGATAGATGGTCCCAGGTCTATGCGATCTTCCATGACCTGCCTCTATCGTTCACCGTGGGATTGTCCCCAACGCGGGAGTTCACCGTCCAGAAACCATTTCCGCTCCAGGGGCTGCCCGAGATATCCCTGAAGACATCGGACGATGAGATGGACATGTTCATAGAATACGACGGGGCCGGTTTCGGACAGAGAGGCAGGTACAAGATCTATGTCGACGACATCGGAAACACATCGACATATTATTCAGGTGATGATTACGTCATTGAAAGCGATGGGATCGGATTCCTATCACTGGAACTGGACAGACTTCCGATCATGGAGAGCTTCGTGATATCATCGCTCTCGATACTGGGAGAGGACATCCGGAACCTCAGGCTTTCAGCCAGGATGGGATTCGGAACATATCCGGTTATCTTCGTAAGTGAGGCCGACGGCGGAGGTTTCCAGATCAAGCTGTCTGGAGAGGCCTCCCTGAACGGGGACACCTATTCGCCGAAAATCTACTTCATCACCTTCAAGACAAGGAACATCATCGGTCTGAATATAATATCGGGTATGTCTGTGAACAGGGACACCGTCGTGCTCGACCTGGAAAGAAGCGACGGAGGGGTCACTCTCCCGGCTCCAATGCTGACCTTCTGGGCATGGGTTCTCGGAGGCGGGGGGTGAGATGGAATGAAAAATGATGAGTGGGGCAATAGACTGATCTGGATGATCCCGATGATCGTGATTATCGTCCTCCTGCTCTCCTTCGGTCTATATCAATGGATCATACCAAGGACCGATCTCGAGGTCAGGACCGTCTATCACGAGGCTCCGGGAGGCGGTGGTACCGGCGGAACGATCAATATCAACATACTCCTGTCTAATCTCGGGAACAGGGAGATCGACTCACTCGAATCCAGCGTATCGGTCCAGTTGAAGGAGGGAGGCAATGTTGCCAGGCACGAATCGGGTCCCGAGAACCTCCCGCCCGGTGACAATGTGGAGATAAAGATCACATACATCGGCAGTCATTACGACACCTATCTGATCTCGGTCGATCTCAGGTTCGACTGCTCGGGTGACACACATACGGGATCGATGCAGTACGAGACCGAAGAGGATCACATGAACATGGTGTTCATCCACAACATGAGGTGAACCTATCAACCGAAATATCTCAGGTCATCGGGTCTTTCCTGGGCCTCCGAATCCTCGAGATTCTCCTTGATCCTGGAGGTTATCTCGTCTATCTGGGTAGCTTTCTTCTCGAGGCTGGAATAGTCTATCTCGAAATGCAGATACTTCGATAGTACCTTCAATACGGACCTTGCGGATCTAGGGTCGACGAAATAGCCCGAGGTCTCCCCCATCAGGCAAATGCCGGGTATGCCCTCGAGGGCGCCAAGACCGAGAAGGAGGCCGGAAGCCCCGATTATACCGGAGGAAGGTTCTCCGTTTCGAAATACGACGCCCACCTCCTCGAGGGGAGGTTTCAGGTCCCCCGATGTGACTGCGCCAAGGACGCCGGGCTCCTCAACCAGCTTTATGACCCCGTAGCCCCCCAGTGTGAATATCAATCTGACACCGAGATCCTGTGCCATCTTGATCGTCTCATATGACAGCTCGTACTGACCTTCAGGAGTGAGCCCCTGATAATCCCCGGTCAGCAGTACCATGTCCCTTATCTCCCCCTCGCCCTTGCGATAGTAGAGGTCGTGCTTCACGAGCTGCACAGTACCATCCTCTCCAACGATCACCTGGGGCGGCAGGAATTTGGAATAGATCTCGGCGAACTTCTTGAACTCCAGCTGCTCGGCAAGATGTTCGGCTGCAAGCTTCCCAACATTGCCCACACCCGGAAGCCCTTCGATTAGAACGGCATTCTCGAGGTCTGGCTTCTCACTGAACTTTAGAATTACCTTCTCCAATTTCAGTCCTCCGTCTCGTTCCTGGCGTAGTGCATTCTCCTGTACTTGCCGTAGCGGTCCTCCGGTGAGTATCTCGGCGGGAACGTGTTCAGCGATGCCGATCCGCAATCCCGGCATGTCTGGCTCAGTGTGTACTTACCGCAATTGCCGCATTTTCGAATCCTGCTCCTCAAAGTGAACACGACCGCTACTTGCTTTCCTTGTTCCTGATGAACCTGCCAACGCCGCCTCTTGAATTAATATGATCGACGGCGGCCTGCGCAGAGGACCGGAGGATATCCTCGGCCACCTTGTAGTTCGGCGCAACAAGGACCAACCTGTACTTGGGTGAACCTATGTAGAGAATATTAAGCTTGACATCGTCGATGCCCTTTGCCACCGATTCGGCCTTCTCCAGTGCGGACTTCAAGTCCGATAGACCGTCCGGTTTCGGGGAGGTTATCTCCAGGATGCCCTGTATCTCCACATAGGGAGGTGTGATGTTCTCCTGGGCGGTCTTTATGAAGGGTTTTATCCAATCTCCCTCGAAACCCGATTCCTCCAGAGACACCTCTCTCATCGCTGAGACTTCGAAAGCACTGTACAAGGAACCGAATTCCTGGATGAGTTCGTAGCCGAAGTCCTCCATTCCCTTCTCGAAGGTCATTCCCTGGTTCTCACAAAGCATCTGGAGGAGCTTCTGGGCTTTCTGCTCGCTCTTCCACTGCTGTATCTTCTCACGTTTCTGATGCTCGTTCACGGCCTTGAGAGAGAGGTCGACGGTCCTGTTCTTCCTCCTCTCGTCTATGCCAAGTACCTTGCATACGACCTTCTGGCCTTCCCTCACATGGTCGCGGATGTACTTCACCCAGCCGGATGCGACCTCCGCGATATGTATGAACCCCTCCTTGTCGGGATATTCATCAAGCTCAACGACTACGCCGAAGTTCTTCACCTGCTTTACCGTGGCGACTACGAGTTCGCCCTCTTCCGGCATGTCGTTGGCCTGGACCATTATTATTCTCCTCCTCACTCCAGGTCGGTGTCTATTCTGCCAAGGACCTCTCCCTTTATCTCAGCTTTTCCTCCCTGCGGAACGGCCATGGTCGCTCCGCAAACGGTGCAGCTGATCTTCTTATTGGTCCTGTCGAATATGGTCTGGGTATTTCCGCAGTCACCACATTTCACATTTAGGAACTTGCTTCTCGGTCCCGTCATTGCGATCTCTCCCGTCATTCGGTGAGCTCGAACCTCTTTGCCCTGATTGAGGGACTCTGCCATGCTTTCTTGCAGGTCTTGCATCTATATTTCAGGTTGACCCTCTTTGTGGGTTTCTCCCTCCCCTCGGGCTTGGGCCTCGGGAAACCCCCGTAGCCGGCCGTCACCTTCCTGAAACGCCTTTGCCCCCACGCAAGCTCGCTGGCCTTCCTCTTCTTAACCTTGTCCACCTCGTGGGGTGTGTGCGTTTGGCAGGAGGGACAATACCTCTTTATGGTCCTCGGCATCTTCATTTCTACTCACCTGGATTGCACTTTGATCGGCGATGCAGGAAGGCGGTATCCTAGAACCACTATTAATAGTTAATTGGTTGGGAAAAACCGCTGGAATGCGGTCCAGGAGACCGATGGTCCGGTGTGATCGAATTTATAACCCTTTCTGTATCACGATCTCTATCCAAGATACGTTTATCCCGCCTTCCTTCTCCTCGTCCTCCACGTTCTCCGTTCCTATCTTTATATCATCCAGTCTTGACTCTTTGAGGAACCTGTTCCTTACGATCTCAGCGACATCAACCGCCTTCGAGATTGCCCTCCCCCGGGCCTTCACCGTAACTCTCTCAGCTCCCGAATTGAATTGGGTCACCACCGCAAGAACATAGTTCATCGAGGGCTTTCTGCCTATGTATACTGTGTTGTCTTCCATCACTGGGGCCCCCTAGCACTGCGGGTCTTCTGACATGTTGGTGGGGGATATTTAACAGTTTTCGATTATTGATATGACCCGTTACATGGAAAAATCAATTAATCCACATCCACATTCTCCGGCGAGGTCATTAACCGTTTCTGGAGGTTCACAAGAATGATCGATCCCTGGTCCTATTCGGAGACCGATGACTATTCGCATCTGATGGAGGAGTTCGGTATCGAACCCTTCGATCCGAAGATATTTCCCCGGCAGCAGGAGCAGCCGAGGCTGTTCCGCGAAAGAATCGTATTCGGCCACCGGGGATTCGAATATGTCTCGAGAAGGATCAAACTCGGAGAGCCCTTCGCAATCATGTCCGGACTCATGCCTTCGGGAAGGATGCATCTGGGCCACAAGATGGTCATCGATCAGATGAGATATCTCCAGGGCTTCGATGCCAGGGTCTTCATCGGAGTGGCCGACCTCGAATCATATGCCACCAGGAACATGCCGCTCGAGAAGGCAAGGAAACTGGCCATCGACTCGTATATCCGCAATTACCTCGCATTGGGAATGGGAAAGGACGGGCTGGAGATATATTTCCAGTCCAGGAGAAAGGAGGTGAAGGATCTGGCCCTTCTGCTGGGAAAGAAGGTCAATCTGTCCACGATGAGGGCCATATACGGGTTCAATGACCAGACGAACATGGGCCACATGAACGCTCCCCTGGTACAGGCCGGGGACATACTACATCCTCAGATGAAGCTCGGACCCATCCCGGTGGTCGTTCCCGTGGGTGTGGACCAGGACCCCCACATGAGGCTTTGCCGGGACCTCGCATCATCCTTCAGGACCTTCAACGGCACCGAGACCTCAGACGGCAAGATCGGAGTCTTCGTCAAGGTGGACGATGATGTGGAGGAACTGCTTAAGAAGGCCAAGAGGGCACTTGAGGAGAGGGGATTCCTCGAATTCAAGATGATACCGAATTACAAGGCCCTTTACGTCCTGGGTGCATCCCGCTCGGACCTTATTGCCATAGACGAGGCGCTGGCGGAGATCGAGGCTCAAGAGGGGAACTTCGGTTTCCTCCCGCCGGCATCCACCTACCACAGGTTCAACAAAGGTCTGACCGGAGAGAAGATGAGCTCCTCCAAACCCGAACCGGCCATATTCCTGGACGACGAACCGGAAGCAGCCGGTGAGAAATTGAAAAAGGCCATCACCG
>JBLIRL010000016.1:0-26479 GCA_049472275.1 Thermoplasmatota archaeon
AAGATTGGACGGGGAAAAGGGGATTGCAAAACCCCGCCCTTCGGTTAGGGATGCATGCGGGGGGCCCAAGCGGGCCCTGCCTCATACGGTATTAACTATTGAAAATGACTTTATAAGGAGAAGGAACGGAGGTACCCGAAAGTATCAGACCTTGTTCGCCAGGACCTGCCGGTATCTGGTTATGTAACCCGCAACCTTGTTCCTGAGAGACACTGAGGATATCTCCGCGATCCTGTCGACGGCTTCCTTGTTGTGCTGGAAATCGTCGTTGAACTGGTCCGGATACTTCTTCAGGATCTCTATGGCGGTCCTCTTGATGAAGGTAGGCCTGATGTTACCCATTTGATCCACCTGCGGGATGAGGCCGATTGAGGTCCTCATATATATACATTGGCTCGAAGCCGGGATCATCCATCCTACATTTCGTCCATGTCCTCGTCGAAGTCCAGAGGATCATACTCGTAGCCGCAAACAGGACATTCGTCCACTGCTCTCGATATCCTCTTGCCGCACTCGGGACAGTTCCAGTTCTCCTCTGCCAGTTTGCTGACCTCATCCTGCTCCTCGTGGCCTTTCTTCGATAGCACGAGGAATGCAACGACGGCAATGATCAGGATGGCCATCACCGCCACCAATGCCAGCAGCCACCACCAGTCATCTGTCTCCCCGGAGTCATCCTCGATGACGGTGACGATTATCGCCTTGTACACCTCGTCCTTGCCATCGGAGACCTTCACGGTCACGTTGTAGATCCCCGGAGTGTAGAACTCGTAACTGACGATCTTTCCGATCCTCTCCCTGTCGAACACCTCACCGTCATAATCGAAATCCCAGGCATAGGTCAGCTCGTCACCATCGGGATCGGTTGTCCCCTCCGCAGAGAACTGGACCGTCTCCCTGACCTTCTTCAATCCGGGCTGCCACAGGATCACCACTTCCGGAAGGTTGTTCTCCACCTCGATGTCGAAATAGCGAGACCTCGCTATGAAGAAACCGTCGTCCACCTCGAAATAATAGGAGTGCCATTCCGCCGATAGAAGAACCTCCTCCACCCTGAAATATGTGAACTTCGTCGTGGTTCCCAGCACACCCTCGGGTGAAAGCTGGTGTTCGGTCTGGTTGTCGATTACCAGTTTCAATGTGACCGGTACATTGCCATCGGAATCCCTGAATTCAACACGGAAAGTATATCTCGAGGAATCCACAGGTCTGAACGTGTGGAGATCCGGTATGTGCCTGAGTTCGGGGATCGAATTGTCTAGGATGCCTATGGCATAGAGACCTTCCGGAAGCGATGTGAAATTTCCCCATACAATACTGTCCTCGATATTCACCCCAGAACTGGGAGCCTGGACCCATCTGTCAAGCTCCTCGTTGAAATGGTAGAGCCTCAGTCGCTCCTGGTGCATTGCAATGGGGAATTCCCTCCCGAAGTATCCGATGGACACGTTCGCCCATTCGAACCTGTACCTGGCATATTTCGGCAGAGGTGTGAAATCCATGCTGGCAATGACGACGGCTCCCGGTACATCCGGTGCGTCCTCCGGGATTGTTGAATTGATCATGTACGCACCCGACGGCTCCGAGATGCCGAACGACATGTGGACGTAGATATCATTGAGGAAGTCCTTATGGTCCGGATAGGTTATCCTCTTGAGCAGAGTGATGTTTATACTGTCCTCGCCGACGGCCTTCATGTCATCGAACACACGAAGTATCAGCTTAACGTTCCCGAGACCCTGAAGGCTTGCTTCGACGATGGGTTCGTCACCCAAGTAGATCGGGTCCTCCTCACCCTCGATGTACCAACCGTAGGTCATCGGGTCCTCCTCGGGATCGTATGACGTAGAGGCATCAAGGATAACCGTCTCCTCCGGGAACAGCAGCGTTTCATCCATCGGTGAGGAGATCACGGCCACCGGGTGATTGTTGTCCGCACCTATGGCCTTTATGAGTCCGCTGGTTGTCGAGATGAACATGTTGCTCCCCATTATCGCGGATTCACCCCTGGGTTCGGACTGCAGCTCGTGGGTCCACGTTGCCGTGAAGGAATCCTGGTCGTCCGGTGAATATGCCCTCATCACCCACGGAGATCCCCCTGTTGTGACATAGAAGGAATCACCAGCTGAGACCACCCTTCCAATCCCGCCATCCGCCAGTTCGAAATCCGCATTCACTGTCCCGTTCTCCAGGAGCAGGAGCTCCAGGGATGTTGGATTCAGGACGGCAGCAACACCTACCTCGGGGGAGGGGGTCGGCGGCGAAACCACGGGAGCTCCGAGAGCCGTCTTCCAGATCAGGTCGTATCCGGTCCCGTTATCCTCCAATCCCAGATCCTCGTCATCCTGATCGACAACTCCGTCACCGTTGTCGTCAGGGTAGGCATCCAGAAGGGCCACCGTATCGTTGAAGGAGATCATCAGGTAACCGTCCCAATAGGAGATGGACCCGGGAGAATATCCCTCAAGGACCGAGGAGAGGTCGTATTCCTCCTGGAACTCTCCCGTATGGGGGTCCACGGATAGGAGGATCGAATCCCTGAAAGTGAAGATCGACAGGAGGTCAGCCGCATAAGGCCCGTGAGGACTGGCGATCATGGACATCCACAGCATATCCCCGCTGTCGTCATCAAATCCTGCAAGGGTGCCGTCCGTGAACGGTATTATGACGTTCCCGCCGCTGATGAACATTGCCTGGGCCGGAGAAGCGGGCAGGACCGTCCTCCAGACCACATCCCCTGCTCCGTCTCCAGTATCGACCTCCATGTCGTACGGTCCGTCGTTCCTGCCGTCAAGGAATCCGGACCAGTCGAATGCCCAGAGGGCACCGTCATCCCCGATGACAAATACCCTGTTGGACCCTCCGAGGGACATCGACCTATCCACCAGAAGAGCGGGCCTCCCAATGAAAGCAACGGAGGAGTTCCTGTATGTCCAGAGGATGTCGGGCTCATCATCCGTGGTCTCAGCCGCACTCATGCATATCAGGCTGCCGTCGATTCCCGTGAAATACAGGTTCCCGCCTGCCGAGGAAATGGTCCCATTACCAAGCGTCCCGATGTACCATGGATCCTCTGGCGGTCCCTGCCAGCCTTCGTCCATGGACGTTATCCAGTATGTTCTGTTGCTGTCGAGTCTCTGTCCCGTATGTGCGGTTCTCCCTGGTCCGCCCCCTGATGAAAGCCACCCCTCTTCGAGTATCTGGTCGTAGTAAAGGTCGATAGTTGCGAAATTGTTGGACCTGTCCTCGTCCTCCGGGACCGTATCCGTGATTCGTGCAACTATCATGTCATAGCCGGAATCGACGGTCCATTCCACTGATACCTTGATCGTCGAGAATGAGGCCACCGGAACGTTCGTCATCGTACCGATCAGGAACTGGTCCTGGAAATCGAAGGAGGAAGCCCTGAACTGAATATCCACGCTCACGTCAACGGTTGCATTGTTCTCGACGTCTGCCTGGACGAGTATCTTCTCCCCGACGAAGGGAGAGGGATCCGATAGCGCAACCCCGACGACCTTCGGATCCGGGGACCCGAAGGCGAAAATCTGACCCTGGCCGCCCTGGCTATCGGGTCTGCAGACGAACACCCTGCCGTCGGCCACTGCCGAAGAGGACCAGATTGCGGCTCTGGTATTGAAGTACCAGATGACGCGGTCCTCATCCGCGATATTGTCATCCTCTGTGGAGATGCAGAATATCGAGGTGTTCCCCGAACCGGCCGCGAAAACAAGAGCACCGTCCAGGATGACCGGGGAAGATTTGAGCATCTGTCCGGTAGTGTTGAACCTCCATTTCTGGACACCGGTCGAGGGGTCCACAGCATGGATCGCACCGCCCTTGTTCTCGTTGAACGGCCCCCATACACGCTGAGCGGGTATGTAGAGCGTCCCGTCCAGATAGCTTGCGGAGCCCTGTATGCTCGGGGGCTCACCGGCCCCGATCCTTCTTTTCCAGAGCAGGGACCCGTCATCGGAATCAAGGGCAAAGAAATCACCAACGTCGTTGCCGAAGTATACGTTTCCTTCCGCAAGCATGGGACTTCCTATGACGGACGATGTTGTGTTGTAGGCCCAAATGATATCCGGATTTCCCACTGTCTCGTTATCCTCGGACGTGTAGGGACCATCGTTGCCGTCTATGAAACCATCGGCATCAAAGCAGTACATGTTGTATCTGCCCTCCCCGATGTAAACCTTCCCTGAATCGTAGGCGGCGGTCCCGGAGAAACCGTAGATATTGATGAGGTCTCCCATGTCGTAGGACCATGAGATACTCTGTGTGAGAATATCTATCCCGTGGAACCTGGCATTCACCAGGTTCCTTCCCAGGGTCCCGATGAACAGCATGCCGTCGGCGATCGTGGGGGAGGCGAAGATGGCCGACGTGTCGACGTTCACGTCGAAGACCTTGGCCTTCGATGCGAGGTTGTAGCCGTATACGTGGCCGTCGTCGGCCCCGAAATAGATGACCCCGGAATCGATCACTGCCGGTGTAGAGATGTGTTTGTTCGATGCCTTCACCTGCCAGATCTGTTCACCCGTATCGATATCAAGACCGCGCATCCATCCATCGCCCGAACCGACGAACACCATGTCATCGTAGACGACCGGTGCATTGGTCTGTTTCAACGAAGGGATGGATACCTGCCACAGGGGCTTGGTATCGGCCTTCAGAGGGATGGGCGATGGTGAAAAACCGGTCCTTTTCAGATCACCCTTGTACATCGGCCAAGAATCCTCGTCCGCCGACCTGGTATCGTACCTTGAAGGGGCATTGGACGGTCCATCCCCGGATCCGTGGCCCAATAGAGGAAGGGAGGACACAAGCAGCAGCGATATGACGGCAAAAGAGACAAAATCCACCCTGGAAGGGAATGACATGATAACTTCTCCTGGACTGATGTCGAGCCAACAAAATGGGATTTATATAAATATTGTGCAGGGGTCAAATCACATGCACTGGAGGTATATTGGTCCGTTCAATAGGAAAACGTATCATCGAGCCCCGGAGTGTGGACCTTGGCAAATGACCCGATATCCTCGGCCAGGACCTCTCTGTTGTCACCGTGTACCAGGATCACTTCTTCGGGCTGGGCCCCCTCGGCGAATGAGACGAGCTCGTCATGACCCGCATGGGCGGAGAAATCGAAGTGGCAGACCTCGCATTTCACCTTCTCGACCTCGCCGTCGATCACGATGGAGCCGGTATCCATCAGCATCCTGCCATTGGTGTCCTCGACCTGATAACCAGTCAGCAGGATGGCAGTCTTCCTGTCGTCCTTGTGTCTCCTGATGTATTCCAGGACGGGGCCCCCGTCCAGCATGCCTGAGGTCGTGACCACAATGGGCGATTCGGCAGCTTTGTCCCTCTGGTATGGGGTCCGAACGAAGGTGAACTGATCGAGGGCCTTCTTCATCGATCCGCTGCTTCTTATGAACTCTCCATGTCTGAGATATATCTGCGCGACCCTCCGGCCCATCCCGTCCAGCCATTTCTCCTCTTTGACCTTCTCCAGGACCTGGATCACTTCCTGGGTCCTTCCGACCGCAAAGGCGGGAATTATCACCCTTCCTCCCCGGTCGAGGACCTCCTCGACCTTTGCGATGAACTGTTTCTCGACATCCTTCCTTTCGGGATGGGACCTACCCGCATATGTGGATTCCATGACCAGCGTGTGGCATTTGGGAGGAGAGATGCCCTCAAGAAGCCTGGTGTCCACCGTGTTGATATCACCGGTGAAGACAACATCGTTGCCCCCGTCATCAATCCTGTACATGGTCGAACCCGGAATGTGTCCCGCATCCATGGTCCTTATCGTGAACGGACCGACGAAGGGGCGGTCTCCGTACCTGAGTATGGTTGATTCCTCGGTGAACCTCCTCACGTCGCTGATGTCGAAGGGGATTGGGAAGTTCTCAAGACGGGCGATCTTGAGGCTGTCCTGAAGAAGTACAACAGCTACCTCGAGGGTCACTTCGGTCCCCCAGATGGTGGACCCGTACTCCCCGCAGAGCCAGGGAGACATGCCGATATGGTCAAGATGAGAATGAGTTAGGAAAAGAGCGTCCACATGGGGGACCTTCATGGGATATTTCGGAGGTTTGGAAGGGGTCAGACCGTAATCGAAGAGCAGTCTCGTATCCCCTGATTCCACCATCATTCCCAGACTGCCAACATGGTCCACTCCGCCTGCGAAACTGACCTTCATCGAGTCACCGATACTTTGCTATGTTCGTCAACTAGTAATAATTTGTCATGCGGCCAAGGTAAGGGAAGTTTTATAAACGAAATGAATATAGGGTTGCTTCGCTGCGGCAGGTGGTTCGAATGATCATCCCAGTAAGATGTTTTACGTGCGGCAAGGTGATAGGACACCTTTACGAGGAATACGCACGGAGGACCGAAGCGGGGGAATCCGCCGAGAAGGTCCTTGACGACCTCAAGCTGGAGCGGTATTGCTGCAGAAGAATGCTTCTGACCCATGTAGAGCTCATCGATGAAGTCATGCCCTTCACCTGAGCCACGAGAACGCATGGGGCCGTAGGGTAGCTTGGACCATCCTGGTGCCTTGGGGTGGCATCGACTCGAATTCAAATTTCGACGGCCCCACCACCCATTCTTCCCAATATTACTTAATTCAAGAATGGGTGAACTCGTCATCGGAAATTTGAATGTAATCCTGGGAATCCGAGGGCTCAATTACCGAGGATTTCCAGGCGCGCGCAGTTCCGAAGGAATTGGGCTGCGTCTTGAACATTCACAAGGCCTTCACTGGAATGTTCAAGCCATAGATGACCAAGGGTCATCTTATGGCAAATTTCGACGGCCCCACTTTTTCATTTTGGCAAGCAAAAAGTTGCATTCTACAAAATGAAAAAGTCCGCCAAATCGCCAACGGATCATCATCACAGCTGATTTGGCTGGACCTGTGGGCATAATGCATAATCTGGATAATGGCCCACAACGTTGATCGATTGCATGCACCCATTCTTCCCGATATTACTTAATTCAAGAATGGGTGAACCGTCAATCCTGCAGTTTTTTCTCCAGCCCTAAAAAGAAATCGTTCTGTCTTGATGGCTCAATATCAACGTAGACATTGCTCACCAGAACTTCATCTTCCTTGAATTGTCTATCTTTGATAACGGATTGCCTGATCCTAGTCGGCGACCTCAGTTCGATACCCAATATTGCATCAAGATCGGAATGGTAGGCATATAGCACTCCGGGCGCCAGGATGGGTATGACCCTCATCTTCCTTCGAAAGGCGGGATGGGTTCCCCACAGTTTGTCGATCTCATGTTTTTCCGGCCTGTATGACTTTTTTATCACCGAATATGGAATATCGATCCTTCTTTTCTTGTCATTGTAGGCGAATCTCGTGTGGATCTCCAGATGGTCATCTCTCAATGTAATACTGCAATCCTTCCTGATGATCTCGATGGTTTTTTTGTGAGCGGGGATCCCCATCACCCAAACTATCACAAATCCAGCCAGAAAGATGACTGGAGGAAGCAAGGTGATCAACAATATTGACCCGATCAGCATCCCGAGTGTGATGCCCTTGTCCATCCCGGAATCCAGAAAGAGAACACTTCCGTATGCGGGGATGACGATGGCGGAGGTGAAGATCGCGGCGACCACACTGATCTTGAGATAGAATTTTCTGAGATTGTTCATGGAGGAACTCATCTCGAATCTATCACGGATAGGATCTTCACCGTTGTTCCCCTCACCCTTCACGATATCGGAAATCGAGTTTCAGTATTAATTTTTATCAATGACAATATTTGATGTTCTTGATCCAAGTAATGATCCTTGGAATCACTGCAAAGTTTTCTAAACCGGACGCTGCATGAGGGTTCGATGAGAACAGAACCATACCTTACACCCGAGAACAGGGAGAGTAAGGTCGACCAGTGGCTCTCCTCAATCGACAGAAAGAGGAGATGGGGATCGGGGCCTGGGAACTCTGCAGTTCTCATCCTCGACATGCAGAGGTTCTTCACCGAAAAGGGTGGTCATGCATACGTTCCGAGCTCGGCTGCGATCGTTCCTGTCATTTCAAACATCGTTGAAGTATTCGGAGGTCCGATTATCAGGACACGGCATCTCCAGCGCGAGGACGATTCCAATCTCATGACGGAATGGTGGAGGGACAGGATCGAGGGAGAGGCGTCGGAGCTGGACCCCCTGATGGCCGGGATTCCGGGAAAGGTGATCATCAAGGAACACTACTCCGCTTTCCATGGAACGGACCTGGTGGAGGAGCTCGGGGAGCTGAAGGTCGATTCGATAATCATCACGGGGGTCCTCACCGACCTCTGCTGCGAGACCACGGCGAGGGACGGTTTCATGTGGGGATTCAAGGTCTACTTCGTTGCGGACGGTACGGCAACAGCGACCGAAGAGAGGCATCTCGGGACCCTGAGAGCGGTGGCCAACGGCTTCGGGGAGGTGATATCATCGAAGGAACTTATGTCGCGGTCATAGGGGCAGGGCCGGCCGGGATATCCGCCGCCATCCAGCTTGTCAAGGAAGAGTTGGCCTTCAAGATCTTCGAAAGGAAGCGTGTGGGAGGCCTGCTATATTATGCCTACAGGGTGGACAACCTGATCGGCCATCGGGGGAAGGACGGTCGCCGGCTCAGCATGGAGCTCGACAGACACCTGGAACAGATGGGGGCCGAAGTGGTCCACGATGACGTGACATCAGTGGAAAAGACCGACGACGGCTTCCTTGTCAACGATGAAGCTTTCTCCCATGTGATCCTGGCGACAGGTTCCACACCCAGGAGGCTGGATATCCCCGGGGTCCAGTATTTCATCGAGGAACCATCGGCGATGAAGGGGAAGAAACTGCTCATCATCGGAGGGGGGGACCTGGCCTACGACAACGGACTGCGTGCGAGAAGGAAAGGTGCGAACGTTACCATATTGACTAGAGACGCCCCCCGGGCCAACCGATCACTTCTGGAGGAAGCCAGAAACAACGGGATCGTGGAACTGACAGGGAGCCCCGACGATCTGGTCCCTGAAGGACGGGTGTACAGGTACGGGGCCAGGATCTTCGATGTTGTCGCGGTCTTCATCGGCCGAGATATGAACAGGGAACTCGTGAAGGACATGGGTTCCCTCGAGGTGAATCTTCCCGATTTCTCCACCTCCATAAAAGGGTTATACATCGTCGGGGATGCAGCCCTCGGGACCCTCAGTCAGACAGCTCTTGCTTCCGGTTCCGGCATCGCCGCTGCGATGCATATTGCAAAGACGGTGAGGGAAAGATGAAAATCGTCCTCGAGGAAGGTCTGGATGAACTTGCCACGGTCTACGCGGCCATCTACCGAAACGATGACCGCTACATGCTGGAGTTCGTGGATTCCCTCTCAGGTTCCGGAGGAATAGGGGAGAAATGGGTGATCGTCGTCTCCTCGCAGTTCGGATGCCCGGTCGGCTGCATGATGTGCGATACGAAGGATTACTATCAGGGGAACCCGACGACCGAAGAGCTCCTCTCGCAAGTGGACCACCTGGTGAGGAAGCGTTTTCCCGATGGCAGGATACCCTCGAAAAAGTTCAAGGTACAGTTCGCCAGAATGGGGGAGCCTGCATTGAACTTCAATGTCATAGATGCAGTACGTTCGATTGGCGACAGGTACGAAGCGCCCGGTTACATGCCCTGCATATCCACCACGGCACCCTCCGGTACGGACGGCTTCTTCGATGAAGTACTGTCAATGAACCATGACATCTTCAGAGGTCACTTCCAGCTCCAGTTCTCGATCCATTCCACCAGCGAAAAGCAGCGCGACAGGATCATGCCCGTGAAGAAATGGGACCTTGAGAGCATCTCGGATTACGGCAGTGAATTCTATGTCGGAGGGAGGAAGGTCTCCCTCAACTTCGCCCTTGCACCGGAGAACGAGCTGGACCCTGAGAGGATCGGAGCTCTTTTTCCACCGGACGTATTCATGGTCAAACTGACGCCGGTGAATCCCACCGATCATGCCAGGCATCACAACATCGTAAGGGAGAATCTGATGGAGGAGGAGGTCCCCCAGATCGCGACATTGAGGGGGATGGGGTTCGATGTGGTCCTCAGCGTCGGGGACCTTAGGGAGAACCATATCGGATCGAATTGCGGACAGCTGGCCGCCCTCTGGAAGGAGCGGCATCGTCCGACAGGTCCTATGTGAGGATACGTGCGGTTTTGATTATCCTTAAATCGAAGTTTCGTGTTTATGGACATGATGGGAAACCAATACTACTGCCCTCTCTGTTCCGCCTATCTGAGGGATCCCAACCTCGAGAGATGCCCGAAATGCAAGACGCTGCTCAAGGAGGAATGGGAGAGGCGGGAGCGCTACGAGGCCCGTCTGCGCAGAAAGAGCGAGGTGGTCGAGGGGCCATTCCATCCGGTTCTCGGACTGAAATGTCCCGTATGCAGGGAGGATGTGGAGATCCAGCCTGTCAGTGTGGAGGAGTTCGTGGTGAACGGTGAGAAGATAGGAGCCGGGCCCATGGGTCCGATGTATGCCCCGAACAGATGTGTGGTCGCCTTCCAGTCGTGGAGGTGCAGGAAGGACCACAAACTCTTCTCATCCTATGATTCCGAATGGAGGGAGCTGTGCCCCCACTGCATGACCCACAACAATCGCTACGGAACATTGGTGCGGTCCTGCTCCACCTGCAAGACGATGGTCCCTGTCACATATTACAAGAAGGAGGACCCGGTGAAGCTCATGGAGAAACGGGGTTGGACCTACGCTCCGCAGCTCGAGCAATAGGACCGTCACGTCAAAAGATTTTCAGGGGATATTCCGTCGAAGATGGATAAAAACAAATGGGTGAAGTCCATACGGAATCGTTCCTTTCCCTGGAGAGATAAGTGTGTCAGGTTCGAACCGTGTCCCGATAGCTGGTATCAGGATGAAGCTCTTCGGCACATCAAGTTTAAACGTGTTTCTTGGTGTCCTTGCGGTGATGGTACTTGTCGGGTCCTTCTCCGCTCTTGCCATAACCACCCTTAACAAGAAGGAGAGCGAGAACTTCAACCTCAACGGAAAGACCTACGAATGGGACACTCTCTACGAGAGGTTCGAGACCATAGAGATGGAGGGCTACGAAGGAGTTCCGCTCTTGACTCTCGTCGAGGATGCGGGGGTGGAAGATCCCCAGAACCATGAATTCAAGTTTGTTGGAGCCGACGGTTACTTCAAGACCGTCACCTGGCGGGACATGGGATCCGGGATCATGACCTACGATGACGGATCGAAGAAGGTCGTCTTCGAGACGAAGGCCAAGGCCTACTGGGTAAGGGGAGTGGTGGAGATAGAGGTGGTCTGAGATGAAAAGAAACGTGTGGATACTTCTTTTAACCGTGGTCGGGGCTGCTGCCTTCGCCGGATGTCTCGGCGGCGATGACGAAGAGGAAGAAGGCGAGGACGTTCTCATCACCATAAACGGCAGGGAATACGGGGTCGGGGATATCTTCGAGGATTTCTCAACGATCACGATAACTGCTAGCAACGACGAGGAATACGAAGGGGTCCCGCTCGAGGACCTCCTTGATGATGCGGGTGTCACCGACCTTTCCGCACATACCTACAGCATCACGGCCTCCGATGGCTACATGAAGGAGGTCACCCACCTCGATGTCGAGGCGGGCATTCTGATCGAGGCGGATATCAGGACGGTATTTCCGGACCTGCCGGGAAAATACAGGATCAAGGGCGTTGTCTCGATCGAACCGATTGATGGGGACACGATAACAGTGAACGATAAGCTCTACACGTGGATGCAGCCCTTCGATCTCTTCACGGAAACCATAATGTACGATAACGAGAGCGCCGAATACACGGGTGTGCTCCTGAGCGATCTGATAAACGCGACATCGCTTGCGAACCCTCAGGATAGGAATTACGTGATAACAGCAGGGGACGGCTACCAGAAAGAGGTGACCTGGGATGATATGCTCATGGGTCTCCTGTTGGACAGCGAGGACCACGAGACCTTCTTCCCTCATCTTTCCAAGAAATACTGGATAAAGGATGTGGTGGAGATCTCTGCTGTATGAACGATCATGCAATATGAATGGAAAACAACGAGGTGTGTGGCATGGAGAAGAGAAGGATTGCATATAACGGTTTCATGATGGCTGCGGGCATCCTGGCGATAGGCTCCATATGGGGTCTGCTTGAATGTGTCCTTGGCGGCATCAAGTTGGACATCGCCGGGCTCCCCGTATCGATGGGGGCGGTTATGGCCGGTCTCTTCGGGATCGGTTTCATGGTGCTGGCAAGGAAGCTGTTCGATCGGACGGGAGTATCGCTTGGCGTTGCCATCGTCGCGGGAGTGCTGAGGTTTTTCGCCCCAGTCGGGTCCTGCGTTCTATGTGCCGCCATTGCAATGATCGTCGAGGGGCTGATATTCGAGCTCATAATCAACAGGAAGATCGTGCTCCAGAGCATAAGGGGTGTCGAGAGGGACCTAAGGACGCTGGTTTTCACAGGCATCATTGCCGGTTTCATCATGTTCTCGACGGGATACATGCTCACCCAGGTTCTGACCCCTCTG
Source organism: Thermoplasmatota archaeon (assembly GCA_049472275.1). Lineage (GTDB taxonomy): Archaea > Thermoplasmatota > Penumbrarchaeia > Penumbrarchaeales > Penumbrarchaeaceae > JAFGLL01. Next base: position 12,579 of record JBLIRL010000016.1, read on the forward strand.
TTCACGGAAGGCATTCTGATATCCCTTGGTGATCTGTGGGGGATCCTCCCCCTCATATTCGGAAGGGCCTTCTACGCTGCGTTCTTCGGAGGCATGACACTTCCCGCGACGGTGCTTGTCGACAGACTGCATCTGGACATGAACAGGCTTGGAAGAGGTGTGTACTATGCCACATCCGTTGTGATCTCGTTGTTCTGCTGGGTGATGGTCCTGGCGGTGCTCTTCTAGTGGGTGATGAGGATGGAAAAAGTGAAGATCATAAGGTTCCACCCGGAGAAATGCAAGGGGCATTATGCCTGCGAGAGAGCCTGCTCCCAGATCATGCACCGCAACGACAAGGGCGGGGAGTGGTCGGCTCTGAGGATCATGAAGACGGATAATGGCTGGGAGATGACGGACTGCAACCACTGCGGACTCTGCATCGATGTTTGTCCCGTCCAGGCCCTAAAAAGGATGCCGAACGGGATCGTGGTCCTGGACAGGAAGAGATGCATAGGATGTCAGACCTGTGTCGCCTTCTGCCCGAGGCACGTTATGAGGAGGGCTCCGGGCGAGGTAGTTCCCCACAAATGCATCTCATGCGGCTCCTGCGTTCGGGCCTGCCCCGAGGGAGCCCTGGAACTCGTCGATGTCCCGATCTCGGAGATCGAGGAGATCGTGTACCATACACAGGGGGTGTGCGATTGAGCGGAAAATGCTTCAATCCAGATACGAATGCGAAAATGATAGGAAAGGGAAACGGACCCTTCGAAACCGGGAACACACCCCATGAGTGGGACCTTGACAAGCTGCGGGCCTCCCACAAGGTCCTTGTTTCCCACGAGTACGAGAGAAGGCCCGTTGAAAGGGGATACGCCGGAAGGATCCTCCTTGTGGATCTGTCGAAGAAGGAGATAAGGGAGGTCCCGGTGACCGAGGACATGAAGAGGAAGTTCACCGGTGGAAAGGGTTTCGGCCTGAAGATGACATGGGACCTTGCGGGTCCAGATACACAGTGGAACGATCCCGAAAACGTTCTCTGCCTGAACTCCGCACCCATGAACGGCACCACGCAGTACTCGGGAATGGGAAAGTGCCTTTCGACGGCGATCTCTCCCTCCACTGGCATAATATGCGATTCCAACGCCGGAGGCTACTTCGCCCCCTACCTGAAGTTCTCCGGCTTCGACGCACTTGCGATCCAGGGGAAGAGCGACGAGGACGTCGTCCTCTTCATCAACGGGGAAGAGGGAAGGATAAGCCTCGAGACCGCCCCCCTGGAGGACCATAGCGCCCACCTGCTTTCAGAGCAGCTGACGCATCTGTATGCCGGAGAGGATACCGAAGCTTCCAGACAGAATGTCTCCGTGGTCACCGCGGGAAGAGGGGCCGACAGGTCCTACTGGGGAATACTCAACATATCCTTCTACGATCCCAGGAGGAAGGTCGCAAGGATGAAACAGCACGGGAGAGGCGGCCTCGGAACAGTGTTCAGGAACAAGGGTATGAAGGCCATCGTGGCTAGGATACCGGGCTTCACGGGTGTTGAGAACAACCCGGCGGACGTGGACGTCATTGCCGAGACCGGCATCAAGCACCACACGCAGATCCGGGACCTCGACAGGATTCAGTGCAACATGAGGACCGTGGGCACCGGGAACCTGGTGGAGGTCATGGACGCCTACGACCTCCTCCCGACGGAGAACTACAGGTTCGGTTCGCATCCGAAGGCCTCGAGGATCTACTCCTCCGTATTCTACAACTATTTCACCCAGGTCATACCCGACGGATGCTGGTACGGGTGCAACATCGCCTGCTCCAAGGCTGTCGACGGTTTCATGCTCAGGACCGGACCCTACAAGAGGCAGAAGGTCAGCGTCGACGGTCCCGAATACGAGACCATCGGCGGCGGCGCCAACATGTCCATATGGGACGCTGAATGGATCCTTGAGTTCAACTTCTACTGCGACACATACGGCCTGGACACGATCTCGGCCTCGACAGCGATCGCTTTCTACATGGAGATGTACGAATACCACATCCTGAACAGGGAGAGATGCGGCGGTCTTGAGCTGTGCTTCGGCAATGCCGAGGCCGTCCTCGAGCTCCTTCACCGCATAGCCAGAGGCGATGAGGATGAGTTCACCCGGGTCGCCTCGAAGGGTGTGAGAAGGGTCAAGGACTGGATAATCGAGAAGGGCTGGGGGGACCCCCGGCTCGTCGAGGACTGCGGCATGGAGGTAAAGGGACTGGAATATTCGGAATACGTTTCCAAGGAATCCCTTGCTCAGCAGGGCGGATATGCAATGGCCTCGAAGGGGCCGCAGCATGACGAGGCATGGCTGATATTCATGGACATGGTCAACAACCAGATCCCGACGTTCAAGGACAAGGCGGAGGCGCTGCACTATTTCCCGGTATGGAGGACATGGTTCGGAATAGCCGGCCTGTGCAAGCTCCCCTGGAACGATATCACACCCGCGAACAACTCCGAGACCGACGAACCCGCGAAGGTACCCGAGCATGTGGAGAACTACGCCAAGATCATGAGCGGGGTGACCGGGCAGAAGATCACCGGATCCGACCTTATCGACCAGTCCGAAAGGGTTTACAACTGGCAGAGGGCGATGAACGTCTGGATGGGCAGGGGCAGAAGGAAGGATGATATTCCGCCCTATCGGTCCATGGGGCCGGTCACGGAACTCGAATACATCTCGAGGCAGGAAAGATATGACGGACAGCTCATGGAAAGGCTCGGCATCGAGGAGGAGGAGCTCGAGAGGATGTCCGTCCCGGAACGTATGAAGGTCCTCTACGATCACAGGATGGACCAGTACAACCGGCTGATGGACGCCGTCTACTATCGCAGAGGGTGGACCCCGAACGGCGTTCCGACCCCCCAGAAGATGAAGCAGCTCGGATTCGGCGACGAGTCGGAGATGCTCGAGATGCTTCAGAAGGCCATAGACCAAGATGACGGGGAGGGATTGAACGTATGGGGCGCACTATACGAGGAGGGGGACGAGGTACCTGCGGATACGCCTAGGTACTGGGAAAAATGGTAAATCCTCCCTCACGGATTTCACGGGAGGCAGGGACCGTCCATGAAAGATCCGATCATCGAGGCGAAGCTAGCGGGATCTAGCGTAGGTATAGCGGGGGCCGGAGGTCTCGGCTCCAATGTCGCAATGGCGCTTGCAAGGTCAGGGGTCGGGCATATTCTGATCGTGGATTTCGACAAGGTGGAGGTATCCAACCTCAACAGGCAGTACTACTTCAGGGACCAGATAGGGGAGTACAAGGTGGAAGCGTTGAGGGAGAACATCGAGAAGGCCGTGACCACCTGTCATGTTGAACTGTTCAATAGCAAACTGAAGAAAGGCTCCATGCATCTGCCATTCGGCGAGGTCGATGTTGTCGTGGAGGCCCTCGACGCGGCGGGGACAAAGGCTGATTTCATAGAGGATATCCTCACCAACTTGCCGGGAAAGCCGCTTGTCGGCGCCTCCGGGGTCGCGGGATACGGAGGCAGCGAAAGGATCGTCCTCGAGAGGTTTGGCGACCTCTATCTGGTCCAGGACCACGATGCCAGGCCAAGCGACGAGGATGTCCTGCTATCCCCCAAGGTCGGTCTCTTCGCGCATTATCAGGCCAACATCGTCCTCGATATACTGCTGGGGGGCGGGTCATGAGCATCGTGGTCAACGGCAGGTCCGTTGATTACGTTCCGGATGAATCCGTGAACAGGCTCCTCAAGAGAATGAGGTACCTCTTCCCCCTCGTTGTGGTCAAGGTGGACGGGAAGATCGTTCCGAGGGAACTCTTCATAAGGACCAAACTGCATGACGGAGCCATTGTCGAGGTGATCCATCTCACAAGCGGGGGTTAGAAAATGGTAATAACTGACGAGGCGGCCAGACAGAGGTTCCGGGAAAAGGCACGGGACGGGAAGATCTCATGCTCTCAGTGCATCGATATCGCCGAGGAGCTCAACCTGCCCAAGAACGAGATCGCATCCACGCTCACAGGGATGCACATAAAGATAATCCAGTGCCAGTTAGGTTGCTTCCAATGAGGGGGCCGAATGATCATAGTGGCCCTTATCGGCCTTAAGAAGAGCGGAAAGACAACGACTGCTCAGGCCCTCATCCGGGAGTTCCACTCCAGAGGGTACCGGGTAGGTGGTGTGAAGGTTATGCCCCTGTCCGGTTTCACGATCGATACCGAGGGAAAGGACACCAGGAGGCACATGGAAGCGGGTGCAGATGTTGTAATATCTCTTTCCAGCGACGAGATGGCCTACATAGAGAAAAGGGAGAGGCCTGCGAAGATCCAGGATGCATTGAAACTCATCCCCGGTGATATCGATGTGCTCGTCTGTGAAGGATTGAACGATGATGTGGAGGGGGCCGTGCGTATCGTTGTCGCAAGGGAGAAGGAGCTTCTCGCGGATACCCTGGAGACCAGGGGCATAAGGAAAGGGGTGATCGCCCTGACCGGCATAATGTCGAACGAAACCGGGACCCATCCGGAATATCCTGTGTTCAACTGCACAGTACCGGAGGAAGCCTCCGCTCTTGTCGACCTCATCATGGAGGAATCTGAAACCTCTGACCTCTGATCCCGATATAACCGTTCAGCCCTAATCCATGGGCTTCCCGTCGAAGGAAGCCTCCAGATAGGTCTTCGTGTCATGCACGCCGGGGATGTTCCTGACATGTTCTATGATGTTGTGGGCCAGAGCGTTGGGGTCTTCCGCTTTCACCCTCATGATGAAGTCGTATTCCCCGAAAAGCGGATGGACCTCCTCGATGAAATCGTAGCCCTGGAGAAGTTTGAACACGTCCTGCTCCTTACCCGTCTCGCACTGGACCATCACGAACCCGTATATCATAGGGTATGATGATTGGGTTCTGAGTGCATAAACCTTTTCCTGCCTGGAGATTTACAGGGCGGTGCGGATCGGGCCCGACTTCTCCGGAAGGTCCATGGGTGTTCCAACGGTCTGTCCCGGGGGCAACCATTATATTTAAGTCCGTAATAGACCCAAGGGTCTGTGTCGTTCAGGTGCAGGCTTCGGGCTTGAAGGAACAACGCTTTCGGAGTTGATATCTTGGATCAGAAAGTAATGAACAGATGGATCATCGTTGTGGGAGCCATTCTCATCCAGCTCTGTCTGGGAGCCATCTATGCGTGGTCAGTGTTCACCACGCCCCTGGTGGCACCGCTTCCCGACGATACGTTCCAGGACGTTACGGGAACCGATATCGTCATCGCAATCGATGGAGATATAACGGTCGGCAAGGCAACGAGCTTCACGATCTCGTTCACCGAGGAAGGTCAGATCTACACCGAATTCAGTCAGGTGGAGGTCTTGATGGAGCTCAGAGACAAGGACAACAAACCCATAGAGGCGGACAAGATCGTGCCCTATCTCGGTATAGTATACGAGGAGGGCGGTCCTATCAAAGCGGGACCCTGGATCGCAGCCCCCGACGGTGAAGGCGGATATTCCTTCGAGAATGCGGCCGATGATGACGCGGAAATCAAAGGGGTAACACAGGGAGGCAACTGGCATTTTGTGGTAACCGCGACGGAAGGAAGCGGGGCCAATGCCACGGAATACGATTTTGATGTCTTGCGGAGCGTGGGTACCGGTGATTTCGGTTTCTCCAAGACCCAGTCCCAGCTGATCTTTGCAACCGGCCTGTTCTTCTTTGCCCTTTTCACGATTTTCGGTGGAAGGCTCGCAAAGAGGTTCGGACCCAGGAACATCGCAATAGCCGGCGGTGCGGTCCTCGGAGCCGGCTACATCTTCGCTTCCTTCGCGGGAACCAGCTTCTTCGGACTCCTGGTCACCATAGGCGTCCTGGGAGGAATAGGGATCGGACTTGCCTATGTGGTCCCGATCGCGGTGGGTGTGAAATGGTTCCCGGACAAGAAAGGGCTCATCAGCGGTCTGGCTGTGGCCGGTTTCGGCTTCGGAGCACTGCTCTGGATCAAACTGGCAACCGGTTTCAAGTTCGGACCCGTGGACCTCACACCGGGATGGGGGGGCCTCTACAGCATCGAGAACATCGGTGTATCCCAGGTCTTCCTGATCTACGGTATCGCTTTCGCCATCGCCGTCATAGCTGGTGGATTCATCATGAGGAACCCTCCCGAGGACTGGAAGCCCAAGGGATGGGAGCCGCCCCAGAAGAAGGAGGATGACGACAACAGCGAGGCGACCGGTTCCGTGGAGTTCACATCCAAGGAGATGATCAGGACCCCGCAGTACTGGATGCTCTTTTTCATGTTCATGATCGGGGCAGGAGCGGGTCTGATGGTCATCGGCATAATCAGTCTGTTCGGGAAGGATGCTCTCGTCGACAACGGTTACACGAGGGCCGAAGCCGTAACCATTGCAGGAACAGCGATGGCACTGTTCTATTCCCTCGCGAACGGAATAGGGAGGATCGCCTGGGGCGCCATTTCCGACAAGATCGGCAGGCGGTGGGCCTTCATATCAATGTTCTCCATCCAGGGCATAATGATGCTCCTGTTCTACTTCATAGGAGGAAACGAGTACCTGCTCTATATCGGGGCTGCCGTGGTCGGCTTCAACTTCGGTGGGAACTTCGCTCTGTTCCCATCGGCCACTGCTGACTTCTTCGGCAACAAATCCGTTGGACTCAACTACGGTTTCGTCTTCTTTTCCTACGGCATCGGCGGACTGCTGGGCCCGATGCTGGGCGGAATAATGGGAGATATGAACCTCTGGATATGGGCATTCATACCTGCTGGTATCGGCCTGCTTCTCTCGGCCGTCATAGCTTTCCTCCTGAAGTCACCAAGGAGAAAGAAGACGGAGACGGAAGACAAGGAGTAGCACCTGTACCACACCGGATGCTGCACTTGCAACGGGGGGGCGGGACCCTGCCTCCCCATTTATATATTTCAATTGAAAAATGAACCAACCGTTGTTATCCCATATATCGATTTAATTCGCAACCTTGAAATAACAGCTAATATATTGTTCAATTGCAGTGTACGCACTGTTATGTAAAATACATAGAGAGCAGGGTGAGGCTTTTTATTCATCACGCATTCAATCCTCTCTTCTTAACCCCTTGCTCTCTATGCTCTTCCTGGGTGTCTAATGTGAACTATCCTCAGAAGGTGATTTTCAGGATAGGTTAGATGCCGAACCCTGGGCGGGAGCATCATCATATCTCTTCCATACCGTGAACGACATCCGGCTCCATACCAAGGTAGAGAATTATCTGCTCAGGGGGTATGTTGTAATGGACAATCACAGAATCCTCTCCCCCGATCATGCATGTGACGATGTCCAAACCGTTGACCGGATCATAGGCATGGGCCCAGTGCCAATCGTAACGCGTATAATCCAGTTTCATTCCCCTTGTTCGATAGGAACTGATATTGGGATCATCCCCGGAATGATCTATCGAGGTCAGGTATGTCGGGTTCTCTCCAGACACGAAGAGGAAATGACCACCAATGGGGACCATGAATCCGTCAAGAATGAAATTGGTGTACCGGAATGATATGAGATGCTTCCTTATCGAACCATCCTGGACGACCACGTATCGACCATGAGGGTCGTAGGCATTATCATCATCCGGCCTGTAGAGGAAGAAATGGAGAATTCCTTTCCCATCGACAATGAGGTCATAATGTGGTTGATCTATGTCGTTCGGCATAGAGAAGGAAATGATCGATGTGATACTGGCGTTGAAGATATCGATCCCGTGATCGTCCATTTCGATCATCAGGAACGAATAAGATATCCTGTCCTGGGTCGAATTGACGGACGATCGGTTCTTCAAAACACCTCCCAGAGCGCCATCATCCAAGATCATCGGACAGCTGAATAGATCGTTCTCGAGGATGGTTCCATTGACCCCGTGGGAATACTTCACAAATGGAACCTCGATCACCCCATCAAGGGCGGAGACTCGGATGTAACAGATATTGTTACTGGGCCCCACATACCCGTCCCTTAAGAATATATGCAGTCTGTCATTCCTATCAATTAGAACGTCTTTCAGATCGTAGGGGCTCCTCCAGTCCAATCGGTATTGATCGTCCAGTTCCTTCTCCCTTCTCAGCAATGTCCTTTCCCAGACTTTTTCACCATCAGGATCGAACCTGGCGTGGACGATGAAATAGTCCCCTGATTCGTAGAAGGATCTTCCGGTCCTCCTCCATAAGATCTCCTTCTCGTATATGATGTGGACGAAGGATTCCCTATCGATGGCCATCCTTGGATTCCATGAAAATATTTCCATATCCCGGTCCCCGGAAAGCTCGGAGATCGTGTCCTGTCTCAATACCGAACCGTTCGAGGATATCACGGTGTAGATGATCGCATCCTCGTTTTGGGCATTATGCTGATGCTGTTGACAGACGATATGGGCATTGCCGTTATCTGATCTTGCGATCCCCGGCCACTGAAAACTTCCCTCCGGAACGCTGTTGAACCCGTGTCCCTCGATCCATCCCGGATCAGCTCCCGGATCGTAGAAATGGGTAGGTAGGGTATCGGTCTCGATCGGCTCCACAGCGTCCTTGTACAACGTGAACGAGACGACTATGAGCGATATTACGCCGAGGACCGCGATCTTCACCATCAGTTTCTCCTTGTTCATTGACTCACCGGGAATTCTCGCTGTAAGAATGCATGCAATTGAAAGAACCGTGCTCGATCTGATGTTCCATGACCGAAAGGACTCGATCTTGGTCAATGTGCGATTCAATGTCCTTCTATCCGTATCAACCCAGAACGATTACCTTGATCACCCTGTCCCACGGTATCAGGACCGTGTTGAACTTCGTCCTTCTCTTGGATGGGTTCAGATCGATCTTGATGAACGCGCCCATGTCCTCCCCCTTTCCGCTTGCGCTCTTCTTTTTATTCTCGCTCATGTATATTACCTTGACGTCTCCCAATTTGCCCATCTCTTCACCGGATGGATATTAATTAGATGATTATTTTAATGTTTTCAATGGAAATTGGACATATATCGCATGGTATGTCAGGGTGTGCCAAGACCCCACCAGGGGCCCCTGTACTCCCTCTCCTCAACCCTGGGAAGCCCCGAGGGTCTGAAAAGATGTCTCCATGCGTCAGGGGGCGGCTCTACAAGTCCTGTGGATAGATCCCTCACGGTCTGTTCGCGGACCTGTTCAAGTTCCTCCCCCCTGTATCCGCATTTCTTGCAGCGGAGGCCCTGATCCCTTCCCATGGATTCCGTCGGGCCGTTGCATTCGGGACATCTGGGATTGCGATATCCCATCAAGGAAGCAAGTTCCACAACATCGACCTTCTCGAGATTGATGGTGGTCCCGGGGACGTCCTCGGTCCTCACACTGCCCCATATCCTGAGCTTGTCCCCAGGAACAAGAGCCGACAGGACCTTTCTGAAACCCTTGGTGGGTTCATAGGCCGCACAGGTGGCATGATGCCCCGACGCATCAGCGGCTTCGAAGAAGAGGTGGCCGCCATTCCTGTATTCCGGTCCTGACACAACCCGGACGATCGTTGTGACGGACGAGTACGAACGTAGGTCAGACAGGTCCCGGACAGGTTCAATGTGCGCGTCGGTGTGCTGGTTGGTCTTCCAGAGAACCCATCTCTGGGCTCCTTCGGTCCTGACCATCCTGAGCGCTTCCAGCGCATCTCCCGCATCTACGCCCCTGATGCCCAGGATGACCGGGCATGGAGAATGTGGTATGCAGACGGGGGCACCGTTCCCGTCGATATTGAAGAAGGTCGACGGGTATCTGCGGGATGCTTTCCTCAATGTTTCCCCATCCACCTTCCTCGATCTTTCCTTCACCTCGGCCGGGCGATACAGTATCGCCTCGTAGGTATGTTCCTCAAGGTCCGCGCCGACGGCCGATAGAGCCCCTATGAGCCCGCGCTCGTTCTTCCACCCCTTCATCACGGCTCCGGCGGAAAGTCCTGCACTTTTCACGGTCTCGATATCCAGGATCTCATGAAGAGCTCTGTAGTAGATCCCCCGGATACCGCTCGGGACGTGGCCCTCGAGAATCACGAGACCCGGGTTGGTCTGGGGGTCATCGAATACGGAGAGGTTCCATATGACATTCTCCGCGATGAAGAGGATCTCGTCACCGAGACCGGGGGGGCCCTCGTACCGAAGGCAGAACGCTCCGTTACCCCTGGTCTTCCAGGGAACGTTCGGATTCAATCTCACAAGCTCGGGAGGAGAGGCAAGGTCCAAGGGGAGCTCCGTCAGCCTGTCGAGCAGTACTGCCCCGAGGTAGGTGGTACACATGCCCTTGGTTGCGGAATCGGTGGAATCAACAGCGATGTGGTATCTCGTCATTTCCCGGCCTCATCTAGCTGCTGGCGCAGGTAGGCAGCAAGCAGTGGCAGGAGGACCGTCGCATCTCCCTCGACCGTTAGATGAGGGGCGCCCTCTTTTAATTTTCCCCAGGATATGGCCTCCCTCATGCGGGCTCCGGAAAGGGACCCGTCCCATTCAACTGCAGTAGTAATGTAGACGGCATAATCCAGACCGTCGCGGAACTGGTTCCACCAGATGACATGGTGCTTCGATATCCCGCCGCCGATCATGAGAGCGCCGGTCTCGGCTGCATCGAATATGATATCCGATAGCTCCTGTTCGTCCCTGAAGAGGTCCAGCCTGAAATCCGGGTGGGTCTGTCTCCACATCCAGAGCTGCGATCCGAAGGCCCCGTCCATGGGCCCCGGGATGTAAACCGGGATGTCGTTCTTAGCAGCCCAGTAGGTTATCGACGACTTATCATCGATCCTCAGACCCACCTCCTTCACGATCTCGGCAGTGGAGAACTCGCTCTTTCCTGTCTTCCATATATCCTCCATGAGCTCCCTCATCTTGTTCTCGAGGATTATGCCGTAGGAATCCAGGGGTATCAGGACGTTCCCGAGCCTGTGGATGCCCTTGTGATAGAGATCCGAGTCATCCATCTCGAAGGAGCCGTGGTAGTACTTTCTCCATATCCTGGCAAGGTCATGGTCCAGCGTACCGCATGTGGTTATGACCGCATCCACCCACTTCCTCTTCACCATCTCCTTGATCACACCTCTGGTGCCTGTGGATATTATGCAGGCTGGAAACGATAGGAAGGTGTAGCAGGAGTCATTTTGGACCATGTCCCTCATGATGCCCGCAGCCTCGTACAGCTTCTTGGCAGTGAAACCGCCGCCCCTTCCCATCTGCACAAGCAGGTCGCTGGCTGTTTCTATCGAATCGAGATCGATGTCCTCCACTGGAGGGAGGTCTGCCTTCTCCGTCATGTCCGCGATATGGAGGGAGCCCGATTTAAATCTTGTACCTCCGCCTGCGGGACCCGGAACGCAGTTTAATTATGGGAAGGGGCCGATTGTACCACGATGGACCGATACATCGCAGGATTGAGGCTCCTGATCATGGTCATTGCCCTCCTCCTCCGGATCAACGGGTTCGTCCTGATATACCAAAAGAGAAGAAATATCTGGATTGTGCCCCCGATCATGCTGAACATACTCTCTCCGCTGCTTTGCATCATGCTTCTGTCATACGTGACCTCGAAGGACTGGAGGGGGCTCGGGAAGGGTGGTACCTTCTCCGACTTGGTCCTTCTGATGTTGATGCTTGTCGGCTCTCAGCTGGCCTGCGGGATGAACTTCGCGGCCTTATTATTCGTTCTCGGAACGGGAATACCGGCCGGGAGGCCGCTGGGACCTGCTGCTGACCCCTCAAGCTTCCTGCCGGTCTACCTGCTTGCGGTGATCTCGGTATCGGCCCTTGTCCTCATGTGCATGCTGCGGATGGTCTCCCCGAAGACGGACCCCTCCGGGTTGTTCGGGGGAAGGAGGGTCGTCCACACGACCCTTTTGCTTTATGCCTCCCTGGTCCCGCTGCAGTTCCTTCTGTGGGGATACGGACAGGTCCTCGGGGATGCGGGATTCAGAGCACCAACGAATCCTTTCATGGTAATGGAAGGTGCTTCGGACATCCTCATCGTTCTTGCAGCCGTGGTGATAGTGGCGCCTCTCATCGAGGAGGTCTTCTTCAGGGGGTACCTCTTCGAATTGCTCGAGAAGAAGCTCGGAGGGGCCCCGGCGGTCATGATAACGGCAATCCTTTTCTCTGCGGTCCATTTCAACATCTTCACGTTCTTCCCCATCCTTCTCATGGGAGGCTTCATGGGATGGGCCAGGATGAGGACCGGGTCCATAGTGCCGTCCCTGGTCCTTCATTCGATGAACAATCTTGCGGCCATCCTCGTGGTAATTCTGGCATGAGGGAACGGCTTCTCCCGGCCGCCAGAATCATCTCTTCCCGATCGACCGAACCAGGGAATGGTTGGCCTGAAGTATACCGCCAAGGGTCAGCAGGATGGATAACAGTGTCAGTCCGCAGCAGATATCCTCGAAATGCGGGATGCCGTCCAAATGCTTGATGGGACTTCCGATCACCGGTGAAATGCCAAGCAGCCAGAATATCCCGAGGGTCCCGAAGATCGCAAAGATCATTGCGATCAGCGAGCCAAGTATGAAACCAACAACCATATCGTCCCCCTTCTTCCCTTTCAAGGATATCACCCGTCATCATTGGAAACGTCGAATTATTATTATCAATTTCCGTTGACGGGAGCCAATAACGATTATATATCCCCGGACCCAATCCAACGGCAATGAGGAAGGGACCCATCTTCATCTTCATAGGGATAGCCCTGGCACTTCTTTCAGTCCCGATGCTTCTGGGTTTCACTCTTTACGACCAGAGGACGGTGAGCTCTTTCGATTTCGAGGAGCTGGATGAAGAATACGGTTCCGTGGAGCTTGTCTATACCTTCGAGGATCTCGGGTCTGGAAAGATAATCGTGAGCTCGAGGAGTATCCTGGCGGCCGGAGACCTCGAGGTGCGTGTGACTAGGGAGGATGACGGGGAGATCATCGACGAGTACGTGATGAAACCCGGGATGATCACCTGGGAGAAAAGGGAGACGAAGGTCCGCCAGGGTGGAGATTACACACTCAGTATCATTGTCCCAACCGACGAGAGGTGGCTCATCGAGATGAACGCCAAGTTCTCCGGTGACTATTCGACACTCGGACTGATCTCTGCAGTCCTCGGATTTCCCACATTCCTGCTCGCGGGCATCGCTGGGATCGTACTCGGTTCGATCAGGGTATACAGGACCAAGAGAGGGCTAGATGAGGAGAAAGGGACGGAATATGATCGAAGCCACGGGGAGCATATAACCTACGTGGACGAGAAGAAGGAGGAGTACGGGACGTATGAGACCTCCCCCAGGAGAAAGGAGCTCTGGATCGATCCCTCCTCAAATCCCTACGACGAGGTTCCGGAAGACTACTACGACCAGAAAAGGAAGGAAAGCAAAGCCTTCAGCGGGAAATGGCACCAGAGATGGGGAGAGGAGATCGAGGATAGGTTATCGGGTGCCGGAAGAGGGGATGCCGAAAGGTCGTCTGACCGTAACAGGGGATCGGAGCGATAGGGAGAGAACCTGCACCGTCGGCGACCATATTATTTAACTATCATATCGCTCCTTTGGAGACAAGACAACGAGCTAGGAGGGACGGACCTGAGGGACCCTGAGAACCACGAAGAGGACGAATTCGACGATTCGCTTCCGGAGGACATCCGGATCCACAAGGTATCCGTCCCCGGGGGCTGGATCTACATCACATACATCCGCAGGGAGGAGAAGGGGAGGGTCTATACCTCGCAGCTTTCGACGGTTTATGTCCCTGGCAGACGTTAGTCCTCCGCTCCGTTTCAATGGTCTCTTCCCATCTTTATGAGAACATATATGGTCCCGAAAGCCCCGCCAGCCATGCAGAATAGACCTCCGATGACCGCCAGAAGGTTTGCAGAAGGAGCCTCTATCCTGGC
>JBLIRL010000160.1:0-7234 GCA_049472275.1 Thermoplasmatota archaeon
GTTGAGGTTCTCGCAACGGGCGATGCCCTCCACGACCTGCGGCAGCTGTACCATGTACTTCTCGACAACCTTGAGATCACGAATTATCGAAATGGTCGCGTTCGGTGTGAGTATGGCCAGCCTGTTGACCACGGCTGGTTTCAGCTCCAGCTCCTCCACCTTGACGATATCTTTCAGACCCAGTTTCTTGGAATGAGCGTACATGGCGATGGAGACGCCGTGTCTCGCATCCCCGTCTATTTTCAGTATCTCCATGACCTTCAGTGCCATCCCCGGTTTGATGTGGTCAATGACCGTACCGTTCTTGATGGGCGTTATCCTGACCTCCTTCATCAGCTTCCCTCCATGACAAGTGACAGGAGGGCCATTCTAACGGGTATCCCGTTGAAGGCCTGGACGAAGTACTTGGCGTGAGGGGTCGCATCGATCTCCGGATGTATCTCATCGACCCTGGGAAGCGGATGCATGATGATCATGTCCTTCTTTGCATCCTCGATTAGTCTGGTCTTGAGATTGAAGGCTCCGGCGACCTTCCGGTATTCCTCCTCCTCGGCGAACCTCTCCTTCTGGATCCTTGTCATGTAGACAACATCGGAGTTCGGGATCTCCGCCTTCAGGTCCGAGGTTTTCTCCACCTCCACACCCATCTCCCTCAGGTCGGATATTATGTGGTCAGGCATCTGGATGATGTCCGGAGCGACGAATGTCATCGTCGAGCCCATCCTCCCAAGAGCCAGAGAGAGGGAGTGAACGGTCCTTCCGTATCTGAGGTCCCCCACTATCGTCACATGCTGTTTGCCAATATCCCCGAGCTCCTCTCTTATGGTGAAGAGATCCAGAAGGGTCTGGGTCGGGTGCTGACCCGCCCCGTCGCCGCCGTTTATGATCGGAGCTTCCGCAAATGTCGCAGACATCCTGGCAGCTCCCTCCCTGGGGTGCCTCAGTGCTATCACATCGGAATATCCATCGGCCATCCTGATCGTGTCGGCGAGGGTCTCGCCCTTGATCAGGGATGTTCCCTCCTGGCCTGCGATGGTTATGACGCTTCCGCCCAGACGATGCATCGCCGTCTCGAAACTCAGCCTCGTTCGTGTCGATGCCTCGAAGAAGAGCGAGGCAAGGACCTTCCCGTCCAGAAGCCTGGACCTCTTCTCCCCCCTGGCGGTCGGAAGCATCTTCCTTGCGGTGTCCAGGATCAGCTCTATCTCGTCCAGTTCCAGGTCTCCGATGTTGACTATGTCCCTACCCTTCAAGGTCAAACCAGGGCCCCCGAAAAGAGGTAATGATGGGCACCGGATATAAACCCTCTCACTGATCGGAGAGGCCCTCCGGACCGACAGTTTATATCTACCGTTGAACGTTCCCCGGTCATGGCCCGACCCGATGGCAAGGTTGTCAGGAACCTTCCCACATACCGCAGGATGATGCCATACTTTCTTCGTCACAAGTACGAATCCCTCTATTACTGGGAATACGAGTTCGATGCAGAGCCGGGACTTGCCTTCGCCGAAAGGATGAGCGGGGAGTACGGTGAGAAGGTCACCCTTTTCCATCTGTTCCTTCACTCGCTCCTGAAGACCTTCGCGAAATACCCAGGTGTCAACCGCTTCGCGAAGGGGGGGAAGATATACGACAGGCACGGCATCTGGTTCTCTTTCTCCGTCAAGAAGGAGTTCTCCACCGAGGGGAAAGTGTCCATAGTCAAGAGAGAGTTCAAGCCGGAGTTCTCGCTCCTGGACACTATCAAAACCGCGAGGAAGGAGGCGAAAGAGGTAAGGACCAAGGGCAAGGACCAGGGGGAAAAAGAGGCGAAAAGTTACCTCTTCTTCCCGGCATTTTTGATAAGGCTGGGATTTCCGTTCTACAAGTTCATGGACGAGCACGGCCTCTTCACGAGAAGATACATGGAAAAGGAGGTCCTCTATTCCTCGGCCTTCGTCAATAACGTTGGTTCGTTCGGGGCCAACACCGCCTATCATCACCTGTATGAGATAGGGACGATCACCAATTTCTACGTTCTGGGGGCCGTGTACGACAAGGTCGTGGCCGAGAACGGCAAACCGGTCGTTCGGAAGGTGTACCCGGTCAAGGCAACGGTGGACGAAAGGGCGGAGGATGGATATTACTACTTCCAGGCCTTCAACTACTTCAAGGACCAGCTGGAGCACCCGGAGAAACTCCTGGAACCATGCGAGAGGCCAGGGTGAGTGGGCCATGGAACCTGTAAGGCTCCAGAAGTACCTTGCAAGATGCGGTCTGGGGTCCCGGAGGGCCTGTGAGAGATTGATCGACGAAGGCAGGGTAGAACTCAATGGACGGATAGTGACCGAACCCGGAATGAAGGTCAAGGGGACGGATACGGTCAGGGTCGACGACAGAAATGTATCTCCGGTGGACCTCAGGTATTTCATCGTCAACAAACCTACCGGAGTCATCTCCGTGGACAGGGACCACAAGGAGAGGGTCTATGTGGTCGATCTCGTACCAGGGGGGCGGGATATGGGATTGTTCCCTGTCGGAAGATTGGACCTGGATACCACAGGGCTCATGGTCCTTACAAATGACGGCGAGATGGCGAACCTGATAGCCCACCCGCGGTACGGGGTGAGCAAGGAGTATATCGCCCTCGTGAAGGGCAATTGGAAGGGGAACGATCTTGTCGAGGCGACCTCGAAGGGAGTGAGACTCGATGACGGCTACCTCGTCAGGGACATCACCATACTCCGGGTCATAACCGAAAGGAGCCGTACAAGGGTGACCCTCCGGATCCATGAAGGGAAAAAGCATGTCGTCAAGAGGATCTTCCTCTCCCTTGGGAGCCGTGTTTACGAACTGCACAGAAGCGCCATCGGAGGATTGAGGTTGGGGTCTCTCGGGGAGGGTGAGTGGAGGGATATTTCCAGGGAAGAGATCTTTGAGAAGGTTCCGGTGAAGGAAACATATCAATTCCAATAGTATACGACAGCTTTAATTTACCATGAGATACAATCCATACCGGGGAGAATCGATTTGCCATGGGGAGAAGTGAACAGACCGATCGTACTGCTTACAGTCTTTCTTCTTTCGATGCCTGTCCTGATGACCTCCATCCTTAAAGGTCCCGGTTCCGGGGATGCGGAAGGATGGAGGCTCATACCGGAATATCACCAAGAGTTCTTTCTGCAGATAGCCAGCACCGATCAGTTCCTCGAGATCGCCGAAATATACGGATGGGAAGGTACAGGCATGGAGGGGGATCCCGTATGGATAGAGGGAATGGAGTTCAGCTCATCGGATGATCAAATCAATGGTTTACTGTCCCTGGATTCCATACGCCTACAAATCGGGGTCCGCAACTGCAAATTTAATTTCCGGGCTGAGGGATACTTCTCAAGACCGATCCTTGTCGTCAACGATTGCACCGGTGTGAAAATCAGTGACTGCGTCCTCACCGGGAATCAGGAGGGGATTTCCATAGGGGGCTGTGATAATGTCAGCATCATGAATTCACGGATACGCCTCGAGGGAATTGAAAATACACACCCTTACGACTCTTCCGGGATATCCATCAGGAACTGCAATGAAGTCTCCGTCAGAAACATCCTGATCGAAGGAGATGTGATCGGAGATCGGGATTACGGGATAGAGATATCCGGGTGTGAAAGTGCATTTCTCTTTTCCAATTCGATCTTTGGATATCCGGAAGCGATATATGTTAACGAGGTTCCAGATCTGGACGTGTCCGGAAACCTGGTAGCGAACTGTGGCCGGGGGATACATGTCAGGGAGTCCAGAGCTGTGATATCGGATAATGTACTGATGGAGTCATATGGATCCTTCGAACATGTGGCTCTTTACGGATTCTCCGGGATCTACATTGACAACTGTATGCCTGGATGCTGGATCGAGGGGAATCGAATGGAAGGTCTTGCGGGGGGTATCTACGTCGAACATTCAGATGGTGTCCTGATCAAGGATAACCAGATCGAAAAGGTCACAGACGGCATAGCAACCTATGGTTCATACGGAACGACAATAACGGGAAATGGTATCCTGGGAAAAGGTGTCTACGGGACCGGAATAGACCTGACCCAGGAAGGATCGGTCTCCGGATGCACCATAGACGGGTTCTATAAGGGAATCCAGGTAAGAGCACTGGGCGGTGTCCTTCTGGAGAGCAATTTTATTCGGAACAATGCCGGCCACGGAGTGCATATCCAGTATTCCAGGGATATCCTTGCCATCGGCAATACGATATCTGGAGGGCGGAACGGAGTGTACATGGAAGGATGGTATGTGGAGGATGTGAACTTAACATTCGATGGGAACCTGGTATACGGCTCATCCGAGGCGTCGGTGTACTTCGATAACTACGGAGCAAGAAATGTTACCTTCATCGATAATCAATTCTTCGGACCTGGTCTGGTTTTTTCATATTACATCGAATATCAATCGCATGACTGGTTCACGATGGAATTGAAGAACAATACGCTCAACGGAAGGGAGATCAAACTCCTGAGGGACCTGGATATGGACGGTGGAACGATCCATGGCGGCTTCGGCCAGCTTCTCCTCTACAATGTGACCAATTGTATCCTCAACCAAACGAACATATCGGATGCGAACCTGGCCATCCTGATGGATTCGACCGACAACATCACCATTGACAACATGAGCCTTTCAAGGATCGGAGACAGGGGTGTATTCCATCTCAGATCGGGGAACCTTACGGTTATCAATTCATCATTTTCCCGGATCGGCAACACAGCCCTGGATTCAAGATATTCCGGCAACATCACAATTGATAACTGCTCCTTCTCAGAATGCACAGAAGAGCTGCTGGTCAATTACCTGAACGGGGTGGATGTGAACAACTGCAGTTTCTCGAGGAGCGGGACGGGTTCCGGGATCTATCATACGGAGGATGTGTCCATAAACGATAATCGATTCGAACCGGAGGGGGCCCAGTCCCTTTACCTGAGTTTCAATGATAAGATCTTGATGGACAACAACACCTTCACACGGGGCGGGATCGAGCTTGACAACTACGGTGATTTCGAGAGGTACGGGAGATATGATATCACCGAGAACAACATCGTGAACGGGCTCCCGATCCTTTACGGTTACAACCTGGACCAGGGTGGAAATGATCTCGAGGGCAGCTTCTCCCAGGTCATCCTGAGATACTGCGGAGCTATGAACATCTCTCATCAGAGCATGGATGGGGTGGATATCGCGATAGACCTGGCATACTGCGATAATATCACGGTGATGAACAACAGCATCGAGAACTGCCAAATCGGCATCAGGGGGGCCCGTATCGAGAACTCGACCCTTTCCGGTAACATACTGGAGGAATGCGGGACAGGTGCATATCTGCTCCTCTTGAGAAATTCAAATATCACACGAAACAGGATACTGACAACTACATATTCGATCAGCTCCTATGTCTTGGGCAGTGGTTTCTACCTCTATTATTGTGAAAATATTAACCTGTCCTACAACTACGTTGACAGGATCAGTTCCAATGGCCTTGACCTGAGTTATTGCAGGTCCGTAATCCTCTTTGGCAACACCATCCGCAACATTTTCCGATACGGGATCCTTCTCTACGGGGACACGATGGATTCCATCATCAACAACAACGACATTGACAACTGCGGTGAATACGGGATATTCACGACCTATTTCTTCACAACCGGATCCCGCTTTAATATCATCAACAACAACAGGATAGGGGCCTGCGGCACGGCGGGCATCTACGCTTCGAGCTCCAATGCAATTTACAATTCCAACAACCTCATCGATACTTCCTTTGCCATCCATATGGGCCCCGACTTCGAGGTTTCTGACGAGGATCATCATATCCACTCCAACAACACCGTGAACGGGCTCCCTGTGGTCTATCATCATGATGTGAACCTTTCCGGGGTATCGCTGCCGTCTGAGATCGGGCAGCTCATACTTGTGAAAGTCCAGAGCGCCCATATCCCGGACCTCATCGTCTCCGGGGGATCCCATGGAGTGATCATCAGCGAATCCCGCGACATCACCCTGACAGGAGCGAACATCGATGACTGTTCAGGCTCCGGGCTGACCCTATTCAAGAGCAAGGACATGATCGTAAAGAACTCGACCATCCAAAACTGCGATATCGGGATCCGGGATATCTCCACGGTTTCGATCATTGAGAGGAACACGATCGTTAACAACCGGATCGGATTGAAGGTCATTGGAGGATCTGACTCCTGGGACACATTCGATGTGGAGATCTCCGATAACACGTTCGGATCCAACGTGTGGGGTATTCATATGGGTGATCTCCTTACCCATCCCCGATGGTATGTAACGATATCCGAAAATAACTTCACCCGTAATTTCTGCGGGATAAACCTGAGCCAGTACCCCGAGGGTGAAATTATATGCAACGTCTTCCATCGGAACACCGGTCCGGCGATAGTGAATTACGTCAGCCACCTGCAGGTCCGGATCTGGGGGAACGCATTCATCTTCAACAACGGCACCTCCTCGAACCTCGATCCGTCAAGGCCTCAGGTCTCGGACCGGGCGGGTAGAAACAACACCCGGGCCTGGTATGATTACCTGGGCGGGTACGGCAACTACTGGTCGGACCTCACGAGTCCTGACGATGATGGCGACGGCATCGTTGACAGACCGTATCCGATAGGGAGATCAAGGGAGATCAGCGGAAAGGCCTTCATTACCCACGATCCCTCTCCCATCGCCGGACCTTATCCTTTACAGCCGTACGCAAATTTGTCTGCTTTAGGTGGTAGGACCGAAATAAATATCCAGATCGAGTTCAGGTTCTTCCATGCAGATATCGAGGTGGTGAGGATCTACAAGGGCAAGGACCCGGGCAACCTCACACTGGTTCATAGCAAATACCAACCTGCGGGCTATCAGCTATACTACGATGACCCGGAGGTCATGGAATTTCAGACCTATTACTATCGGGCGGAGGCAAGATGGAAGGAAGGCACCGTATTATGGACAAGGATAGTCAAAGCTTCGGTTGACAAACAGATACCGAACCTGATGATCGTCGAACCTGAACCGACCACCTATACCAAGGACAGAAATGTCACGGTAAAATGGCAGGTCAAAGACATAGAATCCTATCTCCCTGTGGAAAATCGGGTCGGCGATGCCAAAAGACTGCCCGTTAAGGAACCGGAGCACGATTTCCCAGTTGCCCTGGGCAACCATGCCAAATATCAGGCCGAGTACTGCC
>JBLIRL010000161.1:0-7224 GCA_049472275.1 Thermoplasmatota archaeon
TACATCGTCAAGAACCGCAAGATGGGCGCCTTCAAGAAGAACAAGGAGGGCAAGGAGATCAAGGCTCTCCTTCGCAAGTTCAAGAAAGAGGGCTGCCCTGAGTGGACTCACGACGGCGAGAACTGGACCAGGCTTGATGATGTGAGTACATACGAATTCACATCACCGCTTGAGGCGGGCTCCTACTCGATAATCGTGAGATGTGTCGATAAAGCAGGCAACTGGGCGGAGGATACGGTGGATATCATAATCGACCTTACCCCGCCTACGCTCTGGATCATTTCTCCATCGGGAGACGGATTCTACAGGGAAAGGAAAATCGAGATCGTCTACTCCTCCTTCGATGACCTCACGAACATATCGCAGTACCAGGTCAGGATAGATACCGATGATTGGATCCACAAGGGTTCGGCCAAATCACACAATTTCACGAACCTTCAGGATGGAAAGCATCATCTTTACGTGAAATCGATCGACGGTGCTGGCAACGAGGAGATAGTCTCGACCACGGGGACAGTTGATCTATCTCCACCTGAAATGACGATCCTTAACCTGGTCCAGGGTCAACTCTACAACAAACCCATCACTCTCGAATGGGAGGCATGGGACGATATCTCTGAGGTCGCGTTGACAAGGATCTCCCTTGATGGCGGGGAATGGATGGAGTATTCTTCACCTCGACCCGTTGTCCTCGATCTGCTTGGAGATGGGAGCCATTACCTGAACATCGAGGTTCTGGACATGGCCGGGAACTTGCTCGAACGAAACATCTCCTTCGAATATGACGGGTCCGCTCCGGTGATATCGTTCGTCAGTCCCGGTGGAACCAATGTCGCCGTGAACAGCAGTATATCGATAACCTTCTCTGAACTGATGGACCCGGACTCCGTTGTCATCGACTCTCCCGGGATATCGGGAAGGAAATTCTGGAGGGGAGACAATCTTACGCTGGTGCCCGACGAGGATCTCGAATATTCGAAAAAATATTCCATAGCGGTCACCGGAAGAGATCTGGCAGGGAATGACATGATCCCCTTCGATTGGTTCTTCGTTACCGAAGAGGACCTATCCCTGAGGTACGGCAGGGTCCACGGAAGGGTTGTCAATACGAACGGTGTTCCGATCCCTTATGCCGGCTTCCGGTTTAAAACAGGGGAGAAAGGGGAATGCGATCTCGAGGGTAGGTTCGACATTTACGTAACGACCGGAGAGAACTTCATCATAGTTTCCAATACCTCCTACCATGATACGAAGGTCGATTTCGAGGTCTACGAGGGCGAGGTCGAGAACCTGGGTGATATCCCTCTGAGATCGGAGGCCGAGGTGGAAGAGGAAAAGGAGAAAGGTTCCAACACCTTACTTGCGGCGATCATCATCGCTCTGGTTGCGGTGATCGTCATCGCCGTGGGGGCAGGCATCGGTTACCAGGTCAAGAAGACCAGGGATTACAACAGGATGGGGCCCGTCGTGGATGAATGGGTCAATGTGACGGACCTGAAGAGCCCGACGAAGGTACAGAGTACTTCCAACATGGTCAGAAGAACGCATCAAGAGACGATTGAGAGGCAGCCTTCCCGATCGCCCCCACTTGATCAAGGGTCTTTTCAACACCGGACGGACCGAATTCCCTCCGATCCACAAGAAAAGACATGATCCCGTCCCGGTCAACTTCCCCGAAAACCAGGTGGTAATCATCGGTTACCTCGGGATCGCGAAAGATATTCCTGACCTGGTCCCATTCGACAAGCGGGATCCTCTTCTCCTTAACGATGTTCTCAAGAGATCCGAACTCGTTGATCAGGGATAGTGCGCGCTTAGGACCGATGCCCTTGACGCCATCGTTGAAATCCGTACCGATCAGGATGGCCATGTCGATCAGCTGCTCCCTTGTTATCCCGAGCTCGGACAGGGAGCCGGAGAGATCGATAACCTCGGGTTTGACATTGATCCAGACCCTTTTTCCAGGCAGTTTCCTTCTCCCCGTAACAGCAAGGTTCCTGATGAGTATCGGACAGCCGAAGAGCAGAGAATCGAAATCCTGGGAAGATGCACCGTAAACGTCTCCTTTGCCTGCCATGTACGATGCCTGTGCCTCCCCCTCACCAGGAGCCTGGATCCAGGGTATGCCCATAAGGTCAAGAAGGTCCTTGGCATCCTTCACCATATCATCGGTAAGTCTGGAGGTCTGCTGGGCCTTTGTCCGTGCAGCCTCCATATCACCTTCCTGCAGAGCCTTCTCCCATTCCATAAGCGCCTTCTCCTTCCTCTCCCTCCGCAGGTCAAGGGTTCCCTTCTTCAGCTCGTGGGGTTTTCCGTCGAAAATGAACACGGGTCTGACCCCATCCGAGATCAGACTTGCCGTTCTGGAGAACAATCCCTTCAGGTGTGAAACGACATTTCCCCTTGAATCCGTGAGAGGGAAACCCTCCGGGGTCCTGATGGATGCAACGAACTGATAGAGGATGTTGTACGCATCCATTCCGATGATCCTGCCGGCAAGCTCGTTCTCCCTGAGGTCCCTTCGGACAACGAGGTCGCCGAGCTTCACTCCCATGCTTGCTTAATACCGGGAAGCCCGATTAACCTTTCCATCAACTTATATCCTAAGTGCGCGTTTCCGTCATCGATGAGGGTCAGAACGATCATTTTACTGGTTTTGTGTTTGTTATCCATCACTATATCGCACGAGGCGGGAGCCTCGGCCAAGCTTGCCGGGGACCATTATCAACCCAGGGAACCCGTAAAAGGAGACGAGGTATCGTTCTTCGTGCTGTTCTCCCAGGGAAACGGATCCTCGGCGGGGTCTGTACAGCTCCTGATCGAAGGTTCTGTCCACGAGATGGAGCCATACTGGGAACCTGATATCGATAACACAGATGGCGAGATCCTCTACCATTGTGTTGTGATCCCCCAAGAGACGGGCACGTTCAACATAACCTACAAGGCCTTTCTTGACAACGGGAGCAGCATCATACTTTCAGGACACCCCCTTACAGTTTTCGATACTGAAAAGGAATCGGACGACCTCATCCTTGGCCTCCCAAGGACCTACTGCGTGATATCGGTTCTTTTCATTACCTTCATCGTGATCTTTTTGACCTGGTCCTATTTCAAAGGCCGGAGAATGCAAAAGGAGACAGAGGAGCGGACAGGAGCCTCCAAGATAGCCTGCTCAACATGCGGAGCCACCATATCGATGGATGACGAGAAATGTCCCAAATGCGGTGCGGAATTCGACGAGGAGGAACACATCTGCGGAAGCTGCGGAGCTGTAATATCAGGAGACGACAGAAAATGCAGAAAATGCGGAGTACGGCTGAAGCTGCCGGAGCCTGAAGGACTTTCGGGATCCGATGGAGGAGAAGACCCGGACCTGAAGAAGATAGGCAAAAAGGTGGACATGTCCGGCAAGGTCAAATGCAAGAAATGCGGGACGGTCTACCTGAAGAAAGAGGGCAAATGCCCCGAATGCGGCAGGAACTGATCTGTCAGAGTTCACCGAGAATGTCACTGACCATCTCCTCTGGAACCTCCCGATCAAGCAGGAGCTTCTGGTCTCGGATCATCGTGTGAACCAGTATCTCGGTTCCGGGAACCGCCTCACCTCCTCTCGATTCGATAGCCGAGAGGAACGGTGTCCAGAGTGTCGATCTCACCATCTCTATTCCTATGGAAGGCTCCATGCTTCTGACCATATCGGCTATGGTAAGACCTTCCTCTCCCCTCCCGAGGGAAAGGTCCGCGGGCAATGTATTTATGACGATGTCATATTCCCTGCCGCCCTTGTTGAGGTCATGGTAGGTCGTTGACTCGACGGCTTCGCCGATTGTCCTCGCCACCTCGTTTGCCCTGTCCAGGGTCGATCCAGAGATCACCGTCCTCGCCCCCAGTATATAAGAGGCAAGGGCTGCCGCTTTTCCGCTGACGCCGCATCCAAGAACCAGCAATTTCCTGTTAGCGGGTTCTGAACGGTCCTTCAGCACGTCCATGGCGGCATACAGTTCGGTGTTGTACCCATAGAGCTTGCCGTTCTTCCCGACCGCCAGATTGAGTGCCCCTATCCTTCGTGAATTCGTATCGGTCCAATCCATGCTCGAGATCGCATTGGTCATGAACGGCATATCGATGACGACGCCGTGCACACCGAGTTCCCGGACCATCCTGAAGAATCTGTCCATGCCATTCATGGACGTGTACCATGGGAGGACCATGGCATCACTTCCCGTCCTGATGAAGATCCCGTTGTGTATCGGTACCTTGTAATCTGCATCACCCTGTCTTCCTATCTGGGCGATTATTTTCGTGTTCTCTGTGATATCTCTGTTGAGGAGAGACCAATCCTTCACCTTTCCATCACCGATCATACCCGTTCGCTTCCAGAAATCCATGGGAGCCTCCGATTTGGCCCTTATGGGGTCGCTGTGGCGAAGGTCCGCATCAACAACAGGGTCCATCAGCGCTATGTCCGATCCAAGAGCCGGAGAGAGCCATTTGAATTCCGCCACTTCCCTGCCCAAGGGATTGATGATCTTCTTGAGATCCTTGAGGGAATGCCTCACCATTTTCGACGTCTTCAACATCCTCTGGATATCGCCCCTCGACACGATCTCGATATTCAGCTTGTATCCGTCTATGAGCTCCATCACGGCCGGTGATGGTGGCACCCAATTGTCAGTTCCTTTCTGGTATCTTGAAAGTATCACCTTCGTCTGCGAACCACGGGCTCTTTCCGCCAGCTCTTTCAGTTCCGGAAATGGTATGTCATCCTCCAGTTCGATGAATGCGAACCCCTGGGAGGCAATCGTGTTCAGAAGCTCGAGTCTGACCAGCTCCGGGAGGAACCTCTCGTCCACCCTGCCCCCGAACCTTCCGGGGGGAAGAGATGCTATGACGTTCTTTCTTGAGAACGAAGCTATCTGTACTATGTATACGCCCATTCTCGCCTTGGATTCCGGAGTGTATCTCGGGTCAAGTGCGTCGAAACGGATACCTACAAGATCGAATCCCATTTTCCTGGCCATTGAGAACTCCTGCCGGATGGAGTTGACATTGCTTTGCTCGAGCATGAGCACGGACCAGGGAGGGATAGGGTTCGACATCTCTCCTTCCTCTCGAACTATCCCAACAATCAGGTCCTTGGTATAATAAGATTGGTAATCCGTATCCAACCTCTGATATCCAAGGTAAAGCGGATCCAGCTCTGGTCGCAGTCGAATCCCAGTAGTTGCGATATCGATCTGTGAAATCAGACCATGGGAGATGTCCGTACCTCTCCCTTTCTCACTCTGGTGGGGATCCGGCGGTGTTCTCGACCTGTGCATCTGCTGACCCGTTATCCAGATTAGATCGAGTATAAATATAGTAATATGGGGAGGGCCTCGGGGTTTCCCAATGCCGAGGTCTAACCTCCCATGAGCCTTATGATCGCTTCCGCGGGTTCGCCGTCCGCCTTCTCGAGGGCTTCTATGGCAGCTTCCCTGGCCACACCGGTCTGTTCCATGACAAGCTGAACATCTTCCTCGGGTATCTCCGCTTTGAGAACCTTCTCGGAGACCTTGCCCTGGACCTGGAAGTTCTTCTCACCCTGAACGTTCATCACGGTGACCTGAGGATCGGTGATGTGGACCTCTTTGGTCTCCGTATATATGACAACCTCCTTGACGCCCTCCATCTCCTCCATGTTCAGCCCCATCTTGCGCATCATTCTTTCCATTTGACGGGGATTCATCCTTCCTCCGGGAAACATATTATCATCAACCTCAGATATCCCTTATGAGGAGCCATGATTGGTATCCGGTCATGTTTCCGGTGGTGTCGGTGACGAACCTCATCGATTTGAAGACCGTCAGCTTGTTGTGGGTGTTGGCATCGACGTCGTAAAGCTCCACAACTACCTTGCTGACCCCGCGTTTCTTCATCTTCTTGAGGAAGTATTTGATGAAACCTTCCGGCAGTCGTGTGTCTCCCCACTCGGTAAAGGAAAAACCGTTGACCTTGACCTGGTTCCCGTCGATCTCGTATTCCATGCTCCCGAGTCGTTTCGAGGTGTCATAATCATACATAGTCAAAGATCTGACCTCTCCGGTTGCCGTCGGCCTGACAAGCTTGCTCTCGTATCCAACAGCCTTCCCAGAAAAAAGACCAGTCTTAATCTTTCCATATTCGTAATCGACCATTTGGAACGGCCTCCCCTTTGCGTGGCGAAAGTGGTAAATCCTGCTTTCTTTATTAATGCTTTGTTTTTGCTGACCGGCCAGGAGAGATATGCAAACCCAAATTCACGAACGAAATGGTGACATGAAAAACACCAAGGGACCGCAACCCACAAATCTGATCATTTCCGGACCCAACCGGAATAGCATTCTGGTCTTTTATCCCTTTAACGCAGCTTTGACGATCTTCCAACCACAGGCGTTTGCCCATATTCCTGGCCATGCATTCCAATCGAACCCCTTCATCAAAAATGATAATTATTGGGATAATACCCAGTAAAAACTTTCCAGTGGAAATCAAGGTACAAAATATATTTATAATATCACACCGATTAGATGATGCCTTCGGGACGGGATGCAATTTGACGATATGCGGGGATATCAGTTGTAGTAAGTGCTGTCATGACAGAGAGGTCATTCTGACCCATCAAGATATCGAAAGACTTCTGACGATGGGGCATTATGAACAAACGTTCTCGAGACCTTCGAGATGGGGGCACAACCTGAAAGAGCTGATCTTCTACCAGGGGGAGTGTATATTCCATCAGGGTGGAAAATGCTCCGTGTACAGCAACAGGCCCACGGCCTGCCGGATCTTTCCCATGACCCTTGGAGTCTCGGGGATGGAGATCGATCCGAAATGTCCTCACGGGAGCCAATTTCGGAGCGATCCTGCCTTCATGCAGGAAGCGGGGAACGGACTGCAGAGGATCATCGAGGATGTGGAAAGAACCATATCCCTATCCAACAGGGAGTGAAACGGTTCTTCATCGCGTACCTGCCCTTCTATCCATCAGCTTCTGCCTTCTGATGTTGTATTCGGACCGGATGCTGAACAGGACAACAACAAGGATGATAGCCAGAACAGAGTTTATATTGAATATTATCAGGTCTATCATACCTTTGGAGAGGAAACCCACAAAGGCCAGTATAAGAAGCACTGCCCAGGACCCGCCTTTCTTCATATAATAGCCCCCAAAGAAGAGGACGAGAGATATGACCATGTATGATA
>JBLIRL010000162.1:0-7215 GCA_049472275.1 Thermoplasmatota archaeon
GAAGGGCTGGACATGGCGGGAGGTGAGGGGGCCGGAGGTGCCGTACCTCGTGTGGCCGATCCCAACGCTCCCCCCGAACTCGCGAATGATGTCCTGGAAACCGTTCTGGTCGGCGCCTCCGAAGACCTCGTCAACCGTCCCCGTTCTCTTGTAGGTCCTGAGAATGATCTTCCTCGTCGGATCATAGGTTGAAAGACCGGCGCCGGCCTGACCCCTGTGCTGGAGGTCCTTCATCATCTGGTAAAGGTCGAAGCCGGCGTTCTGTCCGGGAGTGCAGGCCGCACAGATGCCGCAGAACTCCTTGAGGTCACCCATTGAAAATCCCCGGAGAAGTTGATCCCTTGCGCCGACTAGGTGGGCATTCTAATTATCCTTTACGGTGGGGAAGGTGACCGTTACATCCCTTCGGCAAGGGAAAGGAGGATGCTCTTTTGGTCCTCCGCCTTGACTACACCGGACGCAAGCAGGACACCGTACGTTCCAAGCTCCAGTGCGACTGAGACATCCTTCCTGGTCTTGACACCGGCTCCGGTGAGCACCTTGACCTCCGGCGCGATCCTGGCGACCGCTTCCACGGTATCCTTGACGATGTCGGGGTCCGCACTCGTTACGGATATGTCGCCTCCGATGAGTTCGGGGGGCTCCATGGCGACGTAGTCGGGGCCCATGACAGCGGCCGCTTTCGACGTCTCAACGTTGTTGGAGCACACAATGGTGATGAGCCCCAGCTCTCTGGCCTTCCCTATCAGGGCCTCGATGTCCGCCATCCTGCGCCTGCATTCGGAGTGGTTGATAAGAAGTCCGGACGCTCCCGCCGCCTTGATCTCGGTGAGGGTCGTGGCTCCGGTCGATACGGTCCCGTCCCATATATCGGCGTTCTGGGCGAATACCGGAATGGATACCTCCCTGGCGATTCTCGAGAGCTCCACCATGGGGGGGCAAACGACTATGGACCTCCCGGTCTCCATCGCCACCTCCTCGCAGGTCCTGGCCAGGGAAAGGGCGCCCTCACCGTCCACCCTGGGATAGGTCTTCATGTTCAGGACAATGACAGGAAGCTTCATTTCAGGCACCCTCCAGGTAATTCCTCACGATCGTTGCCGTCCCGTAGGACGAGAATGCCCTGAAGAACTGCAGGGCCTCGGAGTATGCCACGGATTCCATGGCGTGCAGGGTCTCTCTGGAGAGATCGAAGGTCCTGTGCTTGAAGGGTTTGAAGGCCTTCTTGCAGTTCTTCCCGAATATCACGCCTTCGGGCTTTCCCACGTTCTTCGGGGCGTAGGTATCAATGGTCCATTTCCACATATCCTCGTAGAGTTCCGGCTCGTAGATCTTTGCGGTCTCGTAGAAGACGTTCTGCCAGTGGGTGCCCACATTGCCCTTGGCTATCTCTCCCTTTGGAAAATGGAGGTTAATGGTCTCCCTCGGGGTTCCCGTTATGCCGTGCTGGGCTATTCCGACCTTCAGGCCGGCGTCCCTGATAGCCTGAGCAACGGCCCTGGTCTGGGGAAGGTCGATGGATACCTGCGGGATGAGGTTCCCATCATCATCGAAGGTGTTGCCATGTGCGGAACCATTGGCTATCGCAAGCAGGTTCGGGTGTACATCGTTCTCCTTCAGTGCGGTCAGGAAGGTTGTGGCTTCCTTGGGGCTTGTCAGGACCCTGCCCGTGGAATCGGTCTTTCCTATCTCACCCACCTCGACTTCAAGACCGAATGGTCTTCCTCCGATATTGTCCTTGATGAAATGCGCCATCTCGGTCGTGCAGCGGATGTTCTCGGCGAGTTCCTCGCGGAGGTCGCGCCCCCTGAAGTCGAAAAGGTGGGAGGCATCTATGGCGAAGGATGTATATCCCGCATCCAGCTGTGCCTGAATGAGCTTCCTTGTGCTCTCGAGCTCCTCCTCGTCACCCTTCTTTATGCTAATGTGATCGGCGTGGACGACGAACATGTCGAAGTCGACATCATGGGCCGCTGCGATGATCTCGTCATGATAATCCCCGGGGGTCATGCCGGTATATCCGCCCGAGAGGTCCGATTCCGAGCGGGCTATCTCGAACATCACAACCGAGTCCGTATCCTTCGCCGCTCTCATTATTCCTCTGGCGATGCCCCTTGGCATCCTCACATTGGCAGCCATCACGATGGTCCTCACACCATCGAGGGCCTCGAAAACTGCACTCCCGGCGACCGGTTTCCTGTGTGTCATCTCATCACTCCCTTCCGTTCTCTTCCATTATCATCCGAACCTCTTTCCTGCCCCCGATGTAGACGGGGACCCTCTGGTCAATCCTCTCGGGGAGGATATCGAGGATATCCACCATCCCATCGGTGATCGCACCCCCGGCCTTCGATACAACGAAACCCATGGGAATCGCCTCGAATAGCAGTCTGAGCTTGCCTCTCTTGTTCTTTGCGGTTGCCGGGTAGGTGAAAACACCGCCCTTGTGTATGATCTGGTGAACATCGGCAACGAAGGCTCCGGCGAACCGGAGCTTGTAGCTTTCCTCCTCCAGTCTCTCAATGAACCTTCTATGGGGGGGTATGTACTCCTTTCTCAGGCCGCCCGGAGAATAGATCTTCTTGTCCCCGATCCTGAGGTTCTCCCGCTGCAGGATGTAATCGCCATCGGCGTTGAGCACGAACTCGTGAACCCCATTGCCCATGGTGTATACCAGGACGGTTAAGGGCCCGTACAGAATATACATTGCCGCCGCCAGTTCCTTTCCCGGTCTGAGTGGAGTGGGGGACCTGAATATCCCTATTATGGTGCCGACTGTGAGATCGACGCCCATAAGGGAGGAGCCATCCAGGGGATCGAAGACCACGGAGAACTCTCCGTCCGGGTCGGTCTCTATTATGTCGTCCCTCTCCTCCGAGGAGATCGACGCGACCATGGGGAGTCCGGACAATCCTTCCACCAGGACCTCGTCGGCCCATTTGTCCATCTCGACCTGGGTCTCCCCGTATATGTTCTTCGTGTCCGCCACACCCTGGTTGGTGATGAAACCGGACCCTATCTCCTTGGACAGATCGGACAGTCCGATCATAAGCCTGTGCAGGTTCTCATTTTCCTTGGGTATGTGTTCTTCGAGAAGCGTTTCCGAACCCCCTGTCCCTTGAGGGCGTTGGAAAAGGAGGGCGATTATATATGGATTTTCTAGTAAGGAAGGTCAGATGCGATCGTCCGTGACCTCGATTATCACCGTTTCCGTATCGAAGTGTCCGCCGGTGTCGGTGACCTTGAGGACGACCGTGAAATTTCCGGGAGCAGGGAACGAATAGAGGAAGACCGGCTCTTCCGTGAACATGCTCTCGTTGATGGTCCACGAATACTTGAGCTCCCTTCCCTCGGGATCCGACGAATTTGTCCCGTCGAATGTGATGGGGTGTCCCACACCAACCACGTCCGAGGTATGGATTATCCGGGCGTGGGGCGGGTCGTCCGTATCCAGTGATAAAAACAGCAGAGCGGCCGTGGTTCCGATGACTATGACGGCCGTGACGGCACCTGGAACGAACTTTCGGAGGTCCTTCGGAGAGAGGCTCATCGGCCGGGTTATCGGTAGCCTGGGTTTATTTTGATTTCCCCCGTAATTGAAATAAGAGTTGGACCATGGAGGAGCATGGAGATCGTTCTCGATGAGGGAGCCGTCGGTCTCGGGATCACACTGGAAACCGACGTCCTGGAGGACCTGGTCGTCAGATCGTCGAGAAAGGAAGCATTCAGGGCACTGGCAGGGGATCTCAAGATGCTGATGAGGGAACGTTTCCGGAGCCTCGACGAGGTGAAGGAGGACAAGACGGTGAAGGCCTTGAGGAGCTTCTACTGGAGGATCGGCATCGATCCTACCAAGACGAGACCCTCGTCCGAGGCACTGCTTAGAAGGCTCCTGAAGAAGGAGCTCCCGACCATCAACAACCTGGTCGATGCAGGTAACCTTGCATCCGCAAAAACGATCGTGCCCATAGGAATTTACGACCTGGACAAGATGGAGGGCGACCCGTTTCTGAGGATGTCCTCGGAGGGCGAGGATTTCATCGGAATAGGGGACAAGGTGACAAAGCTCGAGGGAGGGATCCCCGTTCTCGCGGATGATGAAGGCGTCATTCATCTGTATCCCCACAGGGACTCGATGAGGACAAGGATAACGGAGGATTGCACCAGTGCACTATTGGTTTCCTGCGGGGCCCCCGGCATGAAAAAGAGGCTTCTTGCCGAGGCACTCGATGAGGTTAACTATTACTGGAGGCAGCTGAGGGAATGACGGATATCGTTCACATCTACACTGACGGGGGAAGCAGGGGAAATCCCGGTGAAGGGGCATCAGCCTTCATTGCCATAATCGACTCCAAGGAAGGAGAGAAGGTGATCCGGAAAAGGGCGGAAAGGGTAGGGAGGTGCACCAACAACGAGGCCGAGTACAAGGCCTTGATCATCGGATTGATGTGGGCGAGGTCCCGGGATCTGGACCGGATAAGGCTTCACTCGGATTCACAGCTGATGGTTAGGCAGCTGAAGGGGCACTACAGGGTGAAGGCCCCCAATATCGTCCCACTCTACACGAAGGTGATGGAGCTTCTCAGGGGAATGGAATGGAGCATCCAGCATCATTCCAGGAACAACAGATGGATCGTCAGATGCGATGAGCTGGTGAGCCAGGCTCTGGACCGTTGAAACCGGCCTATTAATCTGGCCTCTCTCCGTTTGGTGGGGGGGACGCACCTGTCATTGAACGGAGCCGAAGGATCGATGATCTCATCTCATAGCCTCGGTGCTTCCATGGGCGGCAGGTGACATTTCACTCCTTGATCCATCGCACCTGTGAGATCTTGGATCATTTACTCTGCAAGCCGATATTGCGGCTGCGGCAACGATCACCCACAAGACAGCGGCAAACAATAGGTCAAATGTCAGGAGGGCGCCTCCCGAGATCGAGGAAGGGATCAAAATGAACTGACTGGCCGCCAGAGGCAGGTGCATGAGTATCACCAGAAGAAGACTCCGTGTGCGATCATACATCCGCACCATGAGGATCCGATATGGCACCAGGAAGGAGAAAAGGAGCACAGAAATGAATAGGAGCGACGGGACCGCTCCGGAGGAGCTCGTGCTTCCCAGGAACAGGGGGAGGTGCCACGCACCCCACGCCACACCCATGATGAGCCCGGTGACATTAACACCATACCGCTTTCTCATTTCGGGCATTGCGAAGCCCGTCCAGCCTAGCTCCTCGAAGGGGGCTACCACTGATCCCGCAAAGATGCCGGATAATACAAGGCCGATCCTATCATCCGCACCGAATACCGTGGGAAGGAAATCCCTGGAGGTTATCGAAAGCAGCAAGAGGATTACCATGATCAGCATCGGAGCTGTGAGCAGTGCCACGGCATACCATACGGTACCCACTTTCCACCTGATGGCCCGGGATACAAGATTCCGGAAGCCTTCTTTCCCTTGAACCAGGGCTGTCATGAGGATGCCTGCAATACTTGGTCCTGCAAGCGAGATGGGGCCTGCAATGTAAACTGTGTCTGCATCGAAGATCCCCTCGGGTCCGACTGCGGCAAGGGTGAGAAGCCATGATATCCCGAACGCGAGTGAGAAGAAGATCGATACGGAGTGGTTTCTGATGGAATCTACCAGGGTCATCAGACCTGCCTCCTTGGGGATTCTGCAGATTCCTGGACCCGGGATCCCTCGATTCGCTTACTATCGATACCTTCAACTCTGAGGCCCATTATATCTCGCAACAATCGAACCGCGGTATTGCAAAGAACAATTGTATCCTGTCTGTCAAGGCGGTATCTCATCGTGTCCTTCCGGGTGGGTTTCCTGTCGGAGGGAAGGAGGTCGGCAATATGCAGGTCGATGAGTGCTTTGGGAGCCTTTCCCGCTCTCTTGACCAGGTCATCCCCGAGGGATGGATTGGGTCCGTCCGCTCCCCCGCTTATAGATATGAACGCATAATCGCAAGGCCTGGCCCTGAGGTGATTCAAACACGGGCGCAGTGGTGAGGCGGCATGTCCCATCCATACCGGTCCAACAAAGAGGACCAGATCATTCTCCTCCATACCATCGATGTTCTGGTCTATCTTCGGCGATCGATCGAGCAAGATATCAAGCACGATCTTCCCCATGGACCTGTGTCTAGGTTCAGTGATCACTATGTGTTCCGCAGCAATTACATCTGCAATTTCGGCTGCCAGGGCATCATTGTTTCCCGTCATCGAATATGATATCACAGAAATTTTCATAGATCATCCCCCCTTCCCGCCTCGATTTTGGGCTCTTCCCTGTCGGACCTGAATTCCGAGATCATTTGCATCAAGTCCGAGCATTCTCCCGGGACGTTTTTTCTAGAAAGAGGTTTCTGAAAGAGGATCCATCCCTCATCTTCGCATGTTATCGAATAATCCCTGCTCCGTAGCTTTCTGGATAGATAGACGGCCTTCTCCAGTAGAGGGATCCGGAGTTCGTTGCCGTCGGAAGAGACGCGGACAAGAAGTTCGATGGAGTATGCCATGCCGTCCCCATTGGGGACCGAGATGACGATTCCGAGTCTGAAGCAGGTTCCACTCGAGATCTGATGATATGATTCCTGCGATTCCGCTCTTTCGGTTTCCGCCTCCATTGCTGGAAGGTCGATGCCCCACTGGCCCGATCCGGTCCTGATCTCTGACATGTTTTATTTCACCTCTGAGAAAAACACGGGGGCTATCGCTAATAAATGGGTGTTCACAGGTCAATTCAAGAATCGAATAAAAACCGAAAAAGGATGTGCAGAATATCTCACTTGCCATTGAAAGAATGAACATCGGATGAAGAAGAAACAACCTGTCCAGGAAAACATTTTATTGTCTCTAGACGTTGATATGCCGGTCATGATGGACGAGACGGACCTCCGATTGCTGTCAATTCTCAACCATAACTCAAGGATCCCGATCCGTGAGCTGGCGGATGCGATAGGAATAAGCGTCCAGGCCACCCACAGGAGGGTGCAGACACTGGTGGATACACGGGTTATCGAACGATTCACGGCAGATCTGTCGTTGAAGTTTCTCAAGGCCATTCCGATCGGCGTTTACGGGAAATGCAAGGTCAAGGACATTACCGTGGCGATCAAGGGCCTCGGCAAGCACTGGCTGGGATATTCCTTCCTCTCTCGCCAGGACGTCAAGCTGGCCCTCTCCGTGTCCTCCGTGGAGCGGCGGG
>JBLIRL010000163.1:0-7136 GCA_049472275.1 Thermoplasmatota archaeon
TGGTTCTGGTACCAGAAGATGGTGAGGGAGCTCCAAATTGGCAGGGAAAGCATCTCTATGCTGATCAATGGTTATATTTTGAAATAGGTGCACTCGATCAAAATGATGAGGTCGAATATGGAGTTATCGTTAGCACACCGGATGAATCGGTGAACGTGGCAATAATGGACTCTACTAATTACGCAGCATTCGATTCTGCAGATTTTGAAACATTCGTTGGTCATGAGGTGCAATGGCAGGTTAGAAGTCTAGAAAGTTCAGCTGTCATACCATACCAACAGATATGGTATTTTGTCGTAATCTCAGATAATTTCCCCTATTCCGAGATTGATATCGAATATTATGTCGAGGTCGTCGAGGAGGATGACGGTGGAGGGATCTGCGGGGGTGCGATGGTCGCAGGTGCATTGATGATCATCGCAATGCTCGGAATTGTATCCATCATCAGAAGAAGGTGAGGGATCCAGAACCGGCGGCAGTATCTCCTCTGTCTAGGATGTGCCTTTACCCTTCAGATCAGTGACCAGTTCATGCAAAAGGAAGTGCTCATATGAGATTCGGATACGCATTCGCAGGTTTTGTTGTTGCAGCATTGATATTCTTTGCCCATCCGGCATCAGCCCAGGACCCTTTTGAATGGGAGGGAGATATTCCACCGGAGGACATCGCGGGATTCCCACTGATACCGACAGGGGACACGGAAACGATGGACATAACCATCGACAGCGATATCCCGCTGACCATCTTCATCGTCGATGCGGACGAGCTATATTACGAATTGATAGCCCTTTCGGAGGGTGAGATAGAGAACTTCACAGGATACGCCCAGAAGTACGAAGACGTGACCTACAAGGAGATCAACCAGGATTATGACAGGGATAAATCCTACTGGGTGATAATGTACAACCCGAGTGAGACCGATACCGCGAGTGTGACGGTTGAATACGAGTTCTGGGAGGATTTCACGGGAGAGATAATCGAGGAGGCCACATCCGACGTCTGCTGCCTTCTCACCATGGGAGCGGGGCTTGCGGGAGTCATCATCCTCGCTGTCCTGGTGATGTTCGCAAGGAAGAGGAACTTGTGATGCGACCGGCCTCCTGCAGGAAAAAACTCATATAGCTTGACAAAGAAGATACAGGACTCCTTATATACGGATATTTCGGAATACATACACAGGCGGAGTGAAGCGGTTTCAGATCCTATACTTTGAGCATCCATCCTTCCCTTGGGTACTCCGTCTTGGCGGGAGACGGGTGACCTCCCGCCGTCCATTTTTCATTCCATCACCTGGTGGTATCGGAAACATGTCACCAGGTGATCGTTGACGATGCCGGCGGCCTGGAGATGCGCATACATTATGGTCGATCCGACGAACCTGAAACCCCTGCTTCTCATATCGGTGCTTATCCTGTCGGAAAGCTCAGTCCTTGAGGGAAGCTGTTCCATATTTTTCCATCCGTTCACGATCCGGCCCTTTCCAAGGAAACTCCTGAGATACCCGTCGAAGGACCCGAACTCCTTCTGGACCTCAAGGAACCTCGCTGCATTGTTGACCGTCGCTTCTATCTTCCTCCGATTGCGAATGATCGAAGGGTCCCCAACAAGCTCCTCTATCCGCTCCTCGGAGAAACCGGAAACAACCTCGGGATCGAAATCCGCGAATGCCTTTCTGTAACCTTCCCTCCTTTTTAGGATCGTCAACCAGCTGAGACCGGCCTGTGCCGATTCGAGGACCAGGTACTCGAAATGCTTCCTGTCGTCATGTACGGGCACCCCCCATTCTTGATCATGATATCGGATATACAGCCCATTTCCCAGACACCACGGACACCGCTCCGTCTCATCACCGCGGACATATTCCCAGACCTCCATATCCCCGTTATCGCCTACATGGTCCCAGCCGAGCGAGGACAGCAGTCCTTTTGATTGAACGTTGTCCCTGTGCACGTCGGCCTCCAGCAAGTTCACCGTGCCCGAGTCCAGTACATGGCTGGAGAGAGCGGAAAGGGCTTCCCTCGCGAAACCTCTTTTCCGAAAGTCTGGAACGATGTAATACCCGATCCGGACCCTTCCATCACTATCCGGTGGGCCCTTGAAACCGACATCTCCGATAACGGTTTCGTTACCTTTATGGACAACGATCCATGCATGCCATCCAAGGGATGAGGGGTCGTCCATGAGGTCGTTGAACATTACCGGGAGAGCATCCAGGAGCTCGAATCCGGGCCATTGTTCATGGATTCTATTTCCGGCCACGATATGGCGTTCTCCACGAACCAGGCTGGCGATGCTGGATGAGATCAGAGGTTCAAGGACAAGCCTTTCGGTTTCTATGAGAAGGTCTCTCACGCGGTGTGAAAACTGGACAGGATATTATACATTACCTCTAAATTCGAACGGAATTCAAGTTGGACAGTTATGCCTCGTTCGAAGAGGATAGACCGATCGCAATCTCCCATGCTTATTGAGAGATGGCCGTTAAAATGAATGGATCGTCAGCTCAAAGAAGATCAGGGACCGATGACCAATATTTCCTGGTCAATCATAAGGAAATTTCATATTGTAAAAAGACCTTTATCCATCTGGAGTGTTCGGCATATGGAGTGTCCACGCTGCAAATTCAAGGGAGTGGTAGTTCTAGAGAGAACCGAGATCACCATCGATGGTGTGAAGAACTTCATGATCTACTGCCCCGAATGCAGAGCATATCATTCTACCAAACGCTACCCCAATCCTCGGGATTATTGAATTACACAGGGTCCGCCTCGTCGGGCGGTGCTTTCAATTTTCACCTCTCATACATTTTTCAAGTACCTTTCGGTATTTGGGTCTTCAAAGATCAAGCTTCGAGCCAATAACGATTTAAGGGTCGCTCCGATACCCCGAACATGCTTGTCCGAGCGGAGGGGCTCTCCCGCTCCTTCGGAGGGAAGGATGTGATCCGGTCAGCCACTCTTACCATCGACAGAGCGGACCGCATAGGTCTGGTGGGGGACAACGGATCGGGGAAGACGACGCTCATCAGGATGCTCATGGGAGAGCTCAAGGCGGATTCCGGCGACCTCAGGAGAAGGACCGAGAGGATAGGATATCTTCCGCAGTTCCCCCGGACAGGAAGGAATGCGAGGGTTAAGGATATAATAGGGGCCCCCTACGGTCAGATATCGAAGATGGCAAGGAGACTGGCGGAACTGGAGGAGGTCATGACGGACAGGAAAAGGTCCGATGTGGACTGGACCTCCATCGGGGAGGAGTATTCGCAGCTGCAGGAGGAATACAGCCACTCCGGAGGCCATTACTTCTCTTCACTGTCAGGGAGTGCTCTTGAAGAGGTGGGACTGGGAACTGAGGTGCTCGAGAGGAGTATGGACCAGCTCAGCGGGGGGGAGAGGACGAAAGTGCTTCTGGCAAGGGTACTGGTCCAGGTCAGGGATGTGGATATTCTGTTCCTGGATGAGCCGACGAGCCACCTGGACATCGAGACCATCGAATGGCTCGAGGATTATCTCGTCAAACTGGATTCGGCGGTGGTATCGGTCTCACACGACCGCTACTTTTTGGACAACGTCGTGAACACGATCATGGAGCTCAAGGATGGAATGATCAGGAAGTACCAGGGGAACTTCTCGGACTACATGCAAAAGACCGACATTGAACACAGTATGCTGTCCAAGGAGGCCGAGAAGAGAAGGATCGAGGTCGAGAGGCAGGCAAGGATCATCGAGGAGCAGAAGAGGAGATGGAAGTACTCCTCCACCTCCAAGGCTAGGAAGAAGGCGGCAGAGGTGACCGGCGAGCTTGAAGGTCCTCCGCCCAGAACAGAGATGGATATCACCCTTAAGGAGAAGGGGGGCGGTGGGAAGAACATGATCCTTGCATCCAGCCTTGTGGTCCTGAGGGACGGTAAGGCCGTGATCCGCGAGGGAGAGCTCGATGTTGAGATGGGGGACAAGCTGGGTATATTCGGGCCCAACGGCTCCGGCAAGACCACGCTTGTCCTTGGTATCATGGGACGCCTCGGGACAAAGGGTGATCTCTGGGTGGCACCTGGAGCCAGGGTCGGTTACTTCGCCCAGGGACATGACGACCTCGACCCCGAGCTCACGGCCGAGGAGCAGCTGATCGCCGTTCTCGGCAAGGAGAGCAAGGGGCTCGCGAGAAGCGTTCTCTCCAGATTCGAACTGAAGGGTGCCATGGTGGAGAGAAAGATCTCGACGCTCTCCGGTGGAGAGCGGGCAAGGGTCGCCCTTGCGCATCTGATAGCAAGCAGGAGGAACCTGCTTGTTCTGGACGAGCCGACGAACTATCTCGATATCAGGTCAAAAACGGCTGTTGAGAATGCTCTTGATAGTTACAGAGGGGCTGTTGTCCTGGTCACACATGACCGCTATCTACTCGATCGGATCTGCAACAAGATCGGCCTCGTCAAGGACGGGATTCTCAGGACATACACCGGCAACTATTCACAGGTAAAGGGAAAGAGGGACCTCAACTCTCTCATCGAGCAGGCCGATGTCTACAAGGTGACATCGAAGTTCACCGACTGGAAGACAAGGACCAAATACAAATCCGGTGACCGCATCACCATAGCGTTCTCCGAACTGGGACGTTTCGAGCAGGCCATAGAGCTAGGCTATCTGAAGCGGGTGAAGGGTAACGAACTTAAAAGGGTCAAAAGAGAGAAGTGAGATCC
Source organism: Thermoplasmatota archaeon (assembly GCA_049472275.1). GTDB lineage: Archaea > Thermoplasmatota > Penumbrarchaeia > Penumbrarchaeales > Penumbrarchaeaceae > JAFGLL01. The sequence continues at coordinate 4,697 of JBLIRL010000163.1, forward strand.
TCCCCCCGACATCAGAAGATACCGCCCAGAAGCTCCATGATCATGTCCACGAGATACCTCAGAACTCCAGTTACGGATATCCTGGTCATCTCTATGTTGTATTCTGTCATGCCATCCTCTCCGATGACGATGGTATCGTCGTGATCGAAGTGGTCCTCTGCTGACACCTCTATAATGTACTCTCCGGGCGGAGCCCTGATCTCGTAGTCCCCGTTCTCGTCGGAGAAGGTGTAGGAGAAATAGTTCCATTCCTCGTCGTACAGTCTTATGTAGGCTCCCTGGATGGAGTACCCTTCATCGCTGACAACTTTGCCGTATACGCCGGTGATGATCTGGACAAGGGAAATGTTCATTTCGAGCTCCTCTCCCTCGTCGAGGTAGAACTCTTCCGACTGGTAGATCTCGTAACCGTCCATTCCCGAGAGCAGTTTGTAGTTGCCGGGTTTCCCGAACATGTAGTAGAAGCCCTCGTCATCTGTCCAGGTCAGTTCATCCTCGCCGTCGTAGTCCGTGGCATAGAGCTGAACGGCCGCCCCTTCAACCGGCTCACCTGTTACACTGTCCGTCACATAACCGTATACCATGGAGGCCTTAGGCTCAAGCATGAAATCTATCTGGAGCGTCTCTCCCCTGCCGATCTCCCCGTCCTTCCACTGATCGTAGTATCCATCCTTCGTTCCAAGGATATCGAAGGACTCCGATCTTGCGACGTTGAAGGTGAACTCGTATCTTCCGTCCTCGTCGGTCCTGTAACCTCTGCCCGAAGTATCCAGAAATAGCCGGACGAATGCTTCTGCGAGCGGTTCCTCGGTCTCCGCATCGTAGACATAGCCCCAGATGGTTGACTCCACGACCTCCTGGGATTGGCCTCCCATCGGTATCATTGTCAATAGAAGTGATATTGCAAGCAGTGTGGTTGACATAAGTACAATCTTCTTCAGGGTGATCCCTCCTCATCTACGGGGCATCAATCGAAATGGGGGGTTATATAGATTGTTGGTCATCTGTCGAAATCGTCTCCCCCCTGGAACGATGAACAAGACCGGCGATCCTGTCCCTGAAGCTGAACAGTCCAACGGCGATTCCTATGAGGAGCGTGATCGATAGGAGGATGATGAAGGGCCAGTTCACATTCCTGTCGCCTTTGTCCTCCTTCTCGAGGACGTTCAGCCATAAGCTCCTTTCGAACTCGTTTGATAGAGCGTCCCTCAGGACCACGGTGACGTGGTACGAACCCGGGGAGCCCACCGTGAACTCGATATTTTCCAGGTTCCTGTAGGTCCGTATATCCCCCTCCGGCCCGGAGACGGTCCACTCTATGAAGATTATCTCGGACGAATCGTTCACATCCGCTATGGACAGGTTCACCATATCCCCTTCGAAGATCGATCCCGGCACCCTGACCTGGAAGTACGGAGGCGTATGGTCATAAACCGTGAAGTTCCGTTGAAAGTAGGTTACCAGACCGTTGAGGTCCTCGACAAGGATCTGGACCCTCCATGGACCGATCTCCTGCGGGTAGAAGGAGAATGCAACGATATCCTGGGTTATATTGTAATCCGTTATCTCGAATCCGGACCTGGCCTTCACCACAGAGATACTTGATAAGTTCCATCCGCTGTTGTCGAATATGTTCGCAATTATCATAACCGGTGCATCGTCCGGCCATTCGCTCCCTTCCTCGAGGTTCGTAATGACCACCGGGGGCAGATTGTCGTAGGTTCTGATGAGTATCGGCCTGATGGCCTCAAGATATCCATCCGATACGATTATCTGGAGCCTCAAACCGCTCAATGTGTTGATACGATGTTTGAATTCCAGAGCATGGTCACCGGTTGGGCTCGGTTCGACCTCCACAGAGGTATCATTATGGGGGAAATGAACTCGGACCTCCTGAAGCCGGATGTTGTCCGATGCTGAGAAGTTCAATCTGAATGATCCAGCAAGCGGGATGGGATCATCATAGGAGATGTTCCAGATAAGGGGGGGATCATCGTCGTGCACCATCACGAAACCTCCCGCGGATACGAGACCCGAGCCGCCGCTGTCAGCGGCCGTTATCTCGTATCTCAGCTCTCCCGTGAGGTTGGATGGGACGACAAACCTGATGAAGTATGTCCTGAGTTCTCCGAACTTCAAACCCCTGTTCATCCTGCCGGATACATCGAGAGATCCCCCCGGGTCCCAGTACCTGTGATCGACCCAGGATGCCTCGAGGTTGTCCTTGACATGGACCTCCATGATGTAGGTGTCACCGGTGGTGAGCCCATCGACGATCTCGGAGGTCCTGTTGTCGACGAACCTCACATCCACTATCTCGGGAAGGATCGTGTCCAGGATCGGACGATCGAAGAGCTCCGATTCGAACCTGTTCATCCTGCCGTCCGAAACTGTGAAATTGTAATAAAGAAAACCCACGGAATCCTCCGGAATGAGCATC
>JBLIRL010000164.1:0-7002 GCA_049472275.1 Thermoplasmatota archaeon
GGCCCGACGATGCCACTCGTCGATGTTGACGAAGAGGGCTCCCACCTCCCAGGTCCCCTCGCCCGCCGGCCGCACCCACCGGACCTCGGCCAGGACCACGAGGGGTTTCATCGCCTCGGAGGGGTCGGAACGGTAGAAATCGATCTTCTCCTTCTCGTCCTTGGTTGACAGTTCCTTTATCAGTCTGTCCCTGCCATCCATGATCTTTCGGGTCCATCCTCCCTGGGGACCATCGGGGAACCTCCGTCTTTCCTTGTGGCTTCTGAACCTCTGGTTGACCGATATTGTCTCCTTGGGGAAGAGCTTGTCGAGGTCGAGGCCCCTTCCGGTGATGTAATCGACTATGGCCCTTCTGTCCCTGCTGTCGAGCTGCAGGACTTCCGGGGCCCTCACATGGACATGGTAACCTCTCCCCCCCGAGAAATGGAGATGCGTATGCTCGAGGGGGAGTCCAAGGTCATCCAATATGAAATCGAAGAGCAGCCTCCCTACCTCCTCTTTCACCTTCTCCAGCTGTTCCCTGTAGCTCATCTCATCCGCGTTCGGAAGATGGTCGGCATCCAGATCGAAAATCAGATCCGCCCCCATCCAGGTCTTGAACTTGTCCCCCATTGGCTGCAGGGCGGGGTCCCCGTAGTAGGCGGTCGAATAGTATGCGTGCATGGGAGCCGTTTCCACGAAGAAATCGTCGATCTCGCTCCTTCTCTGAAAGCCTATGTGCCTGAACATCATCTTCCCGCCGAAGGGGAAGAAACCCCATTCCCTTCTCGTGAAACGGTACGGAGGTTCGACGGGACGGTCCCTGTAGTATTCCCTGAACACGGACTTCATGAACCTGATCTCTCTCGGGATTTTCTCGCCGTTCTCCTGCCCCATCAAGTTCCCAACTTCCCTTCTATATTAACCGGTTCCCCGGCGGGGCCCCGAAAGTAACGTTGACATGTTGGCATCCTTCCCCGCGCCTTGTTTCGGATGCGTGTGCCTGATTACATAAATTAAAAATATGGATGAGGAGTTAATCCGTGGGTCGCTCATTTTGACTGGCCCCGATATCATCACCGATATCGAAGTGCCCCGCACGTTTCAAACTGACCAGGGGACCATAGGTAAGCATTCCAGGGGGATCCCGATGAAGGCCATGAGCAAGGAGAGATGGTTGAAGTTCATTGACAGACTGATCAGGGAGGATGACAGGGAGGTCATAGGTGTGAAGGCGAAGGGCTCCAAGTTCGTCTTCGGACATCTCGACGACCCCGCCGAACTTAGGCTGGACTACGATGTAACGGTCCTTCCACCCAAGAAGCAGCTGCTCCCTCCCCACGAGGAGCTTCTGACATACGATATCAGCAAACCCTTCGACGTTTTGAGGAAGATGGACAGCTCGGGAAAGATACTCGTCGGGGTCCATCCCTACGACGTTCTGGCCATCCATCAGATGGACGAGGTCTACCTGGGGACGCACACGGACGACCACTATGACACGAGAAGGAGGAACACACTGATCATCGCCTCGGACATCCTGAAGGTCGCCGACAGGGCTTTCTCGGGAAGTCTTGGAACGCATGTGATCGAGACAGGCTTCGACCTCCTGATAACGGACATCGGATCGAGCATCGTCATAACGATCGGATCAGAGAAAGGACAGGAGCTCCTGGACAGGTACGGCGAGGTCAGGGATGCGAACCCGAAGGAGGTTGAAGCCGTCAACGACCTCAGGGAAAAGTTGCCCGCGAAGTACAAAAGAAAGCTGAAGGTGGACAAGTACCAGTGGGAGAAACTCCTCTCCGAGAACTACGACCATCCCATCTGGGAGGAGAACTCCAAGAAATGCCTCACCTGCGGAAGCTGCACCCTTGTGTGTCCCACCTGCTTCTGCTACGATGTGAAGGACCAGATGGAGATCAACCTGAAGGAGGGCAAGAGGGTCAGGACATGGGACGGCTGCCTCCTCAGGGAGTTCACGGCTGTAGCCGGGGGTGAGGTCTTCAGGGAATCGGTGAAGGAGCGCTATAGGCACAGGTACTACAGGAAAGGCATGTACCTGCCCATGAGGAACGGCTTCGTGGCCTGCGTGGGATGCGGAAGGTGCGCTACCCAGTGCCTTCCGGACATCGCCGATCCTCTCGAGGTCATGAACGTCCTGGCCTCGTATTCGATGAACGAGAGAACGAAGATACCGATCCCGGACGTCGAGCTTAAGGGCATAACCGCCGATCTTCTCATACCCGAACCGGCGACGATCGTCACAAAGGAGAAACAGACAGAGCTCGAGACACTTTACGAACTGAGGCTTGACAGCGGAAAGGAGCTGGGGCACAGGCCGGGGCAGTTCGTCGAGGTGTCAATTTTCGGTGTGGGGGAAGCACCGATCTCGGTCTCGTCATCCCCGGGGGGAGAGACCTTCGAGCTACTTGTCAGACGTATCGGGGACCTGACGACAAAGCTGGAATCCCTGAAGGCAGGGGACAAGGTCGGCATCAGAGGACCCTTCGGGAACGGATTCGACGTCAGTGAGCTCGAGGGTAAGGACCTTCTGTTCGTCTCGGGAGGATGCGGACTCGCCCCGACCAGGTCGCTCATAGAATATGTCTTCGAGCACAGGGCTGATTTCGGCAAGGTAACCATCCTCTACGGCTGCAAGGAACCCAATGCGATCCTTTTCAACGAGGACCTGAACCGATGGCACAAGCAGCTCGATACGGTCCTGAAGACAACGGTGGACGGATGTCCAGACGGTCAATGTTGGGACGGCAACATCGGTGTCATCACAACATTGATACCTCAGGTCGAGTTCGATCCTGAGACCACGATCACCATCATAGTCGGACCTCCGGTGATGTACAAGTTCGTTATCAGGGACCTCAAATCCCGGAAGGTCCCAGATGAGAACATCATAGTCTCCCTGGAAAGGAGGATGAAGTGCGGGGTGGGAAAGTGCGGTCACTGCCAGATGAACGGTATCTACGTTTGTCTCGAGGGTCCCGTATTCCATTTTAAGGATGTAAAGGATGTACCGGAGGCTTTCTGATGAAACCAAGGGTCGCTTTCTTCGATTTTGCAAGCTGCGAGGGATGCCAGCTACAGGTCGTTAACCTCGAGGAGAAGGTCCTCGATCTCGTGGAGGTCGTCGAGATAGTCTCCTTCAGGGAGGCCATGAAGGAGCATTCGGACGATTACGATATCGCGTTCATAGAAGGGTCCATACAGAGACCGATGGACGAGGAGAGGTTGAAGAGGATCCGGAAGAATGCGAAGATCCTCGTTGCTCTGGGGGCGTGTGCATGCATAGGCGGTGTGAACAGGCTCAGGAACCAATGGCCGGTGGAGGAGGTCAAGGAAGAGGTGTACAAGGATGCCAAGATCGAGGGGAACAGGCTTTTCGAGGTCTTTCCAACGAAATCCGTCGACGAGGTCGTTGACGTGGATTTCCACATCCCGGGGTGCCCCATCGACCGCAACGAGTTCGTGAAGGTCGTTTCCCAGCTGGCCATTGGTAGGAAGCCGAAGCTCCCGGAATATCCTGTATGCGTCGAGTGCAAGAAGAACGAGAACATATGCGTCTTCGAACTGGGCAAGTACTGTCTTGGCCCCGTGACAAGGGCAGGCTGCAATGCGATATGCCCCTCATTCCAGGATGGCTGCGAGGGATGCAGAGGGTTCCTGGAGGACCCGAAGATGGATGCCCACAAGGACGTTCTGAGAAAATACGGGATTACGCTCGACGAGATGATGAAGCGGTTCAATATGTTCAACTACAAGAAGGGGGTTTACTGAATGCCGGAGGACGTCAACATACATGTCAAGCACCTGACCAGGGTCGAGGGGCACGGCAATATCATCTTCAACACCAGGAATGGAGAGGTGTCCGATGTCATCTGGGAGGTCGACGAGGCCCCCAGGTTCTTCGAGGCCTTCGTCAGGGGCAAGAGCTATCACCAGCTCTCTCACATCACATCGAGGATCTGTGGCATATGCTCCATCGGACATTCACTGGCCTCCCTGAGGGCCACGGAATCCGCCATGGGGGTCGAGATATCGGAGCAGACGGAACTTCTGCGGAGGCTCGCCCTTCACGGAGAGAACCTCCAGAGCCATTCGCTTCATGTCGGATACCTCGTCGCACCTGATCTGCTCGGCGCACCCTCAGTTGTTCCACTGGTCAAAACGCACAGGGAAGAGGTCGTGAAGATAGTAGGCCTTCACAGGCTCGCGAACTACCTTTCCGATCTCACCTGCGGCAGGACGATACATCCGATCACACTGGAGGTGGGAGGTTTTACATCCATTCCGACAGAGAGACAGCTTCTGGAGGTCAAAAAGCAGCTCACCGAGGCCATGGACGTCGCCAAGGATGTCGCCGGGGTCGTACTTGCCAACGCCGGCAAGCTCCCCGATTTCCACAGGGAAACTGAGTTCATCGGATTGACAGCCGATGACCATTACGCATACTACAAGGGAGACATCGCCTCCACCGACGGAGGGAGGTGGCCTCCCGAGGAATACCTGGATATCACCAACGAGTTCGTGGTCCCCCAGTCGACAGCGAAACATACAAGGCACAACAGGGAATCCTACATGGTGGGAGCGCTGGCGAGGTTCAATCTGAACTACAGGTTCCTGACCGATGAGGCCAAGGCCGTTGCCGAGATGTTCGGCCTGAAGCCCGTATGCCACAATCCCTTCATGAACTCGGTTGCTCAGATCGTCGAGATAGTCGACTCTCTTGTGGATTCGACGAGAATAATAGATACACTCGTTTCCAACGGGATCAAGGAGGAACAAAACGAGATCGAGATAAGGCCGGGGAGGGGTATCGGCGCAGTGGAGGTGCCCAGGGGAATACTCTTCCATGACTATACCATCGATGAGGTTGGAAACTGCATCAAGGCCAACTGCATAATTCCGACGAACCAGAACCACGGCAATATCCAGAAGGACATGGAGGCGATCGGTCCCACCCTCGTCGGAAGACCTGAGAAGGAGATCGAGCTAACACTCGAGATGCTGGTTCGGGCCTACGATCCATGCATCTCCTGCTCCACCCATTACCTGAACGTCGACTTCAGATGAGTGCGCCGCACTGAAGGATTATATCCGTGCTGTCTCCTACCGGTCACAACATGAAGACCGCGGTCATCGGAGTCGGGAACGAATACATGGGAGACGACGGTATTGGCCCTCTTCTCATTTCCAGGCTCAAGGAGATCGAAGGCTTCCCCGGGGATATCGATCTGATCGATGAAGGGGCTGGGGGAATGAGGATCATCCATGACATGGAAGGATATGATCGGGTGCTGATCATAGATGCGGCAGACTTCGGGGGGGCACCCGGCGATTATAAAGTATTCCATCCGGAGAACGTGGAGACGGTCAAGGAGCTGAGCGGGAGGTCCCTGCACGAGATGGACCTCCTGAGGACGGTGGAACTCGCGAGAGCGATGGGAAGCGCTCCGGAGGATATCAGCATAATGGCCATCCAGCCCGAAAGCATCGGGATGAGGAGAGGGATCTCGGCATCCTTGGAGAGGAGGGTCGGGGATTACATCGAGGCGATCATCGGGAGATTTGAAAGGACCCTGGCGCCATCTTGAAATATCTTGTGACCCGTTTACGGACCGAGAGAGCTGGACGACATGGGTGATGAGGGGACCTCCGACGGTCTGAAGAAGATGATGATAGGCCTGGCGCTTTTCCTGGCCATCTCCATCGCGGACATTCCGATAATGTTCATCGAGAGGATGCTCTTCAATGCATTGATCGATTCCGGGAGCAGCATATCGTTCTACATCATGATCTCGGCCCTTCTGGGTTTGGCGGAAATGATCGTCAGAATAGTTGCCGTGGTCTTCATAGGGATCGGGCTCTACAGGCTCAGAAGAGTGTCGAAGGGAGTCGGTAACTCCCATATGAGGAATATGGACCTCTCCATCAAGTTCTACTGGCTCTTCGTGGCGTCGCTTGTAGCTCCGTTCCTCCTGAACTTCCTGTATTTCGATATCTCATCGGGAGAGACTGCATGGTTGATGTGGTTCTCGGCGGTACTGTTCATCCGAAGGATCATCGGTTGGATAGGATTCCTGTCCCTGGTACTCCTCCTCGCTCTGCCGCTGAGGGAGATCGCCAGAAGACGGCAGAAGGAACTCGCGTTCGTATTTGTTTCAGGGTCCATCGTGATGTCATTCTTCAATGCATCCTATATCGCGGTCGTCTACCTCTTCTACTGGGAGACTATGGCGGTCTTCTATCAGAACCTGTTCTTCCAGTCCTTCATATCACTGATCTACATCGTCCTCTACTTTGCGATCTTCACGGCCTACCGCGATACGATGAGATTAAGGGATGAGAAGAAATCCATGTACGTTAGGAGGGGCAGTCTGTGGAGCAGACCTCTGCCTCTGTACGAGCGGTTCGAGAGGGACCTATCGAGACCGCTGAGGATGATAATGATACTCCTGGTTGCGGGCATCCTGCTTTCCTCCGTCTTCATCGTGGGCAACTATCTGGAAATGAAGGGATTCCACGATCGAGCGAACAGCGGAGGAGGAAGTTCCGGATCGATTGTGATCGGGGAGCCCGAGACCCAGATCGAGATGAGAAGTGCTACAGGTCTCCTCAACGAAGGGCAGACCGACGAGTACGAGATCGATCTGGGGGCATACCCGGTGAGGGACATCCAGATCACTCTGACCTGGTGGGACGAGCCGGATGTCAGAAGATACGAGAACACACCCGATGAGTTCACCATCGTCACGACCATGACCGATGATCCCTTCGAACCCTGGGAGCAGGAGGAGAACGGAATGAACGAACAGGGAGGGAGCGGGGAGCTCTTCATCCAGTACACCGCGGATGAGAACCGTCCCTTCAATGTGGACGGGTTCGTGATCCAGAAAGTCGCGGCCGTGTTGTCCGAGGGCAGCAACACGTCCTCGGACTGCTGGCCGGCCCCACCCGGATCCGACGGTATGCCGAGGTTGGTCGGAACACACGGAAGGGTCGGAT
>JBLIRL010000165.1:0-6973 GCA_049472275.1 Thermoplasmatota archaeon
ATGCTGGAGTTCACGGAAGGAGAAGAGCTGACACTATCCGGTTACCTGGATCCGGAATACAGGTCCGATGTTTCGGGTATAATCAAGATTTACAGGATCGAACCCCATTCTTCGATCAGGAACAATCAATCGATTCCCATGGCGAACCGCTACATGGGTTCCGTGCCGGGTCAGGAAATTGACGCTCTTCAGCCCGGTGAATGGTTCAATCTGACTCTGAATCCCCCTGAAGAGGGAGAGTCCTACGTGGCAGTCCTTGAATCCGATGAGGGTAAGATCATCAACTCGGTGGCCTTGGAACCTGGTCCGGCCCCGATGGCGTTCATCACGGATGATCAGGTAGTGAGGAGGATAGATCCATCCTCGAGCGGTACTTTCATATTGACGGTCGATAGGTTTCAGTTCGAGGAGGAAGACTTCGGAGAGATCGAGATCAACATCAGTTCCTCGAACATTCCGGAGGGTTGGTCCCTCACTATAGAGGGGGCCCAGATAACTCAGGAAATTACCAAACTCGTGTTCGGTTTCCAGGGCTCCTCGAAAGAGATCAAGCCGGCTGGCAGGGTGAGGTACTATCAGAATTATCAGGTAACCGTGAATGTACCCGAGGAAGTTTCTGGGAATTTCGATTTCGATATCGGGATCGTCATTGGGTCGGATGTGTACGATCTGCTGGTAGTTGTGATCGTGCCCGAACCAACGAAACCTGATGCCGAGATTCTCGACATATACCTGGAAGGGTCCGGGAAGACGATATATTTCTATGTCGAGGCCAAATACATATCCGAGGACGGCACGGTCAAGGGAACGGTACTTCCGTGCAATTACGGCCCGGGTGCAGCCTGCGGACTTCCCGTGGAATATCTCCTGACGTATTTTGAAGGCGATCTCTACAGGGCAGCCCTTGTTGGTATAGATCTCGAGACGTACACTCATCTTACATACAGTGCGTGGGTGGAGGAGGATGGTATTGTGGTGGACGAAACTGAGGAGAAGCAGGTGGAGATCTCCAGTCTGATCGATATCGGGGCGATCGACGATGACGACGAAGATGAATTATCCGCAATGGTGGTTGTCTTCTCGATCGCAGCTTTATTGGTGGTCGTTGCTCTTGTCATACTTGTGATCTTCATCGCAAGGAGGTCGAAGGAGGAGGATGAGGAGGAAGAACCGCCTATCGAGGAGGTCATGGGGGAATCATTGGATGCATCCCCTGCAGGGGATATTTCATTGGCTGATGAGGATGATAAAAAGAAGATCCCTGAAGATATCCCTGCCGAGGAACCGTCAGAGAGGGTCTCTTCCGACAGCGGCAGGGGGCCGTCCGAAGAGTGAGATCAAGGAAAAATGGTCACATCCCGTCTATGTGGAAAAGAGCCCTCTTTCCGATATCCGTGCGATAGAACGAATCATCGAATTGGACCTTCTTCACACCTTTGTATGCAAGTTTGATTGTATCCTTTATGGTTGGTCCGAGTGCGGTGATCCCGAGCACCCTTCCTCCCGAGGTGACGGTCCTGCCTGCATCATCGAACTTCGTACCCGCATGGAACGCAATGATGTTATCGAACCTGTCGAGCTTGTCCAGTCCCTGGATGGTATGACCCTTCGTGTAGGAACCGGGATATCCTCCGGATGCCATTACGACGCACACACAATTGCTGCGACTCCAGCGGAGTTTGACCTTGTCAAGCGTACCATCGCAACATGCGAGTATGGGTTTTATGAAATCTGACGCGATCCTCGGAATGACCGCCTGTGCCTCTGGGTCTCCGAACCTGCAGTTGAATTCGATCACCTTCGGTCCGTCCTCAGTGATCATGAGCCCGGCATACAGGATGCCCTTGTAAGGGAAGCCCTCGGCTCTCATGCCTTTTATTGTTGGTACCAGGATCTCATCGAAGACCCTGGATGCCAGGTCCTCGGAAACGACAGGTGCGGGGGAATATGCTCCCATTCCTCCCGTATTCGGTCCCTGGTCGTCATCGAAGGCTCGCTTATGGTCCTGTGCCGATTCCATGGGGATGACGTTCTTGCCGTCCGAGAAGGCAAGGATGGAAGCTTCCTCTCCAGCGAGATATTCCTCTACGAGTATCCTCGATCCCGCCTCCTTGAATTTACCCGATGCGATCACTTCTATAGCTTCCAGGGCTTCCATCTCGTCCTCGCAAGGAAATGCTCCTTTTCCTGCAGCCAGACCGTCGACCTTCACGACCATCGGTCCTCCGGTCTCCTTTATGTAACGCCTGGCCTTTTCCGGATCATCGAAGGTCCTGAAGGAGGCTGTTGGTATGTTGTATCTCTCCATGATCATCTTAGCGAACAATTTAGATGTTTCCAGCCGTGCTGCTCCTTTGGTCGGCCCGAAGATCCTCAGTCCCTTCTCCTCGAAACGGTCCACGATACCCATTGACAGGGGAGCTTCCGGCCCCACGATGGTCAGATCGATCTCGTTGTTTATGGTGAAGTCAAGAAGTCCCTCGATGTCATTGGGCTGTATCGGTACGCAGCTGGCGATAGATGAGATACCTGCGTTCCCTGGAGCGCAATAGACCTTGCTTACCCATCTGCTCTTTCTAACCTTCCAGGCGATAGCATGCTCTCTACCGCCACCCCCGATTATGAGAACCTTCATTTGAAACACCCGTAGATCCCTTATTTCTTGTCTGCCATGGCCAGCAGTTCCCTTGCCTTGACCAGGGAATGAAATGCTGTCCTGTTCTCGACCCTTTCGGTACCGCCTTCTTCCCTGTCTACCACGGCCAGTACGGCCACGACCGATCCCCCTTCCCCCTCTATACATTCGATGGCGTCGATAACAGAACCCCCGCTGGTAACGACGTCCTCAAGAAGGAGTATCCTTTCCCCGGGAAGGATCTCGCCCTCGATCCTTTTTCTTGTGCCATGCTCCCTCCCTCTTTTTCGGATGATGAGGAACGGTCTTTCCGATTCAAGAGCATAGGAAACAATGAGGGCAACCGCTCCCAGTTCCATCCCCGCAACCTTATCGCATTCCATTCCGATATTCCGAAACAGGCTTGTTATCTCCCGAAGGATCTCAGGTCTGGAGGAGGCTTTCTTCACATCGACATAGTAACGGCTCTTCCTTCCGGATGTCAGTGTGAATTCACCGAAACGAACAGCACCGCATTCCACAAGCTCATCGATAAGCAAACCTCATACCTCCTGGGGGAGAGCAGTGCATGGCACCGTTTAGGTGAACCGATTACGGTTATTTAATCTTCACTTGAAGCAGGCATCTCACTGAGGTGGTCTCTGCATCGGGGGATTGGCCTGCTGAAGTCTTCTCGGAGGAAGCGCAGGTGCTGGTCTTCCAGGCAATCCCGGAGGGGATCTGACCATATTCGGTTGACCGAATCCCGGCCTCCCGGGCAGGGGCAGGCTGGAGGGGGTCGGGGTCTGTGACATCTTCGGAACCTTGTCTCCAAGGTTCGCAAGGGGCAGCTTCTCGATCAGGTTGTGTCTTGCCATCCGCATTCTCTGCTGTTTGGCATAGTACTTGGCCATCTTTCTCGGGTCCCTGGATGCGTCCCTCTTCCTTATGTACAGAATGAGGGAAACCACCATCACCGCCAGCAGGATTCCGGCCAGAACGAACAGAAGGATGGGCCATGTGTAGCTCTCCTCTTCCGGTTCGTTCGTGCCCTTCTTCGCCGGTGGAAGGAAATCGTTCCTTCCGTCATCATCCTGGTCGTCCCATCTCTCCGGGTCCTGGTCATGAGTATCGGCCTCATCCGCAATACCGTCCTTGTCGGAATCTTTCGTCCACTGCGGCTCATCGGGGAAATCATCGGAGAAGTCACCGACCCCGTCCCCGTCCCTGTCGGAATACTCAGAGACATCGTACGGGAAAGCGTCAAGGAAGTTGGGGACGCCATCGCCATCGAAGTCGAGGTCCTCGATGTCCTCCAGTGGAAGTATGGTGAGATTGGTGTATGCGTAGGCATAGGTGTATCCATCGTAGGCCCTTGCTATGATCGGGATCGATTCCTGGATCTCGTCCGTTCCTATCGCCTCCAGGGTTATTCCCCAGTTATTGAGACCGTTTGCCAGATACCACTCCCCACCGTAGTTCACCTCGACGAACTCCACTTCCTCGATATCGAAGGATTCCCCCACAACTGAGAAGAACCCCGGTTCGACCCTTCCGTTCTCGACCGGTTCGATTATTCTTATCGTGGGTACATCGTTTACCGGCAGGACATCGATGTGGAAGGATACCATGTCCTCATACTCCCCGTCGCTCACCGAGAGAGTGACGAGCGTACCGCCGTTGTAATTATCCGCCTTGGGCTCGAAGGAGACGAATACCTGATTGTTCTGGCCCTTGAGGAGCGAGATCATAACGAAGGACCGGTTGGTGTAATCGTTCAGGATTATCGATAGCTCGCTCTTGGGTGTATCAATGTCATGAACGAACTTGGACACCTCGATGATCCTTGGTTCGGGAGTATCCTCGACAACCTCCTGGTCCTCTATCGGTGACCATGACGGGCCATCGTTGACATTCTGTACGCTCACCACGAAATCGACGCTGGGATTGGCCATCAGATTGAATTCGGATTCATCGGTTGCATAGAGTCTGACCTTGACGTCCCCAGTCCAATCCGAGTTCTCGTTGAGAGAAACGAAGAGGGTGTTGTTGCTGCTCACCCATTTGATGTCGAACTCCGCGCTGCTTTCGTATGAATCATCGAACTGCGGGACTAGTAGGTAGTTCAGCTTGTCCCCGTCAACATCGTAGAAAAGATCATATTCATCGAGGTCGGCGACATATCCGGATTTGCCCTCCTCGGCAAGAAGGACAGGCAGGACCTCTCCGGTCCTTTCCGGTGGATCGTTGACCGGATTGACCAGGATCGGGACCTCGGCGGTTCTCAGTATGCGGTAGGGTACGTTGTTGGGCCCCCCGTCATCCTGGACCACTATCTTTGCCGTGATGTCGTACGGGGCGAAAGAACGGGTATAGAAGTTCTCTGTGATGGTCGAATCGATAAGGATCTGGCGGTTGACCACTGTCGCCCTGATCTTGTCGGCATGGGGTCCGCCTATTGTTATCCTGTAGGACAGGTCCTCCGGAGCCGTGTAATCATCAGTGAAGTGTTCGGCGAGATCGAATGCCATCAGCTTCTTCGTATCCTCGTCCACTGAAAGGTCGGGGAGCGGCTTGACCATTCTGGGGATGGCGTTGTATTCCACCGACAGGTCGGAGATGTAGGCATGACCGATGGACTCCCCTCCTACGGCCACGTATATCCTGGTGTACGGATCGCTGTCCACGTAATCGGGGATCAGCCTGTCAAGGACCCTGGAAAGGGCCTGACCGCTTCCGTCCTGCTTGATGGTCACCGTGGCATTGTAGGTGATCTCGATCCCTTCCATTGCGACCTTTCCGAGAGAGGAGGAATAGACCTCCAGAGGTATATTGAGAAGGGTTGTACCGTAGCTGTCGATGATCTTTCCCACGCTTCCTGGTTCGGTATCTATGACGTCCTGGAGGGCCTGTTTGAAATTGAATGAGGTCGCACCTATCAGCTGGCCCGATTTTGACCAGTCTGATACAGGTTCGTCAGCACCAATGTCCACGGCCACGTTCTGGGGATAGATCGCATTGATCTTGTAGCCCCTGATCTCATCCTGGGATTTCGAGGTCGACATGATGTCCCCGAGTCCGTCGCCATCCAGATCCGCGATCCCCAGGGCCCAGGTTCCGCTGTATCCTCCGAGGCTGTGTCCTATCCATGATTGGGTATAGTCCTCGGGCTCTTCGTACCAGTAGATAGAGCTTGGTCCGCTGTAACTGCCTCTGTTGAAGACAATATCCGCGTATCCGTCATCCCCGATATCGCCAACGGCGATGTTCCAGTCGTATGCACCGGAGTATATGGTCCTCTTCGTGAAGGATCCTCCGCCTCCCGGATTCTCGAACCAGTTGACCTGCGAGTAGTAATAGTAACCCGTTGTTACTACATCGGGATAACCGTCATCGGTGATATCGATGGTCTTCACATCCTCGTTGTAGTACATTCCTCCCCCTACGCTGACGCTGGACCATGAACCTGACATGGGATTGCCGCCAGGAAGGGGATTCCTGTAGTAGTTAACAGAACCGGAACCGTAGGTGCCGTAGCAGGCAAGAACTTCCAGGTCCCCGTCCAGGTCCATATCGTCTGCCCAGATGTTCCTAAGGTACTGCATACCGCTTGCTATGACGTTATGCTTCCAATTCGGTGTCCTGGGTTCGGTCGGAGCTTCATAGAGCCTGACCTGGCAGTTGTAGTATCCGGTTGCCGATGATGTGACGATATCCGCCTTGCCGTCACCGGTGAAGTCACCTGCGTAGAAGCCATACGGAGTAGGGATGTTCGTAGCAATTGAGAACTGCTCCCAGGATATGAAGGGATCGCCCCTGTTCTCCCACCACGATGCCGCGCCGCCGCTGCTCAGGGCCAGGATGTCGAGATCGTGATCACCATCCACATCGGCGGCCATGACCTTTATCGGATTGCCAATGGATCCGATCTTGTGAAGGTCACCGGGCCCGTTGAAAGGAGTTCCGTCGTTCTCCATCCATCCCACCCAGCCTGTTCCGTAACCTGCCAGTATAACATCCGTATCCCCATCGGAATCCATGTCCGCGAAATCGATCGCCCTCACGTCCTTGACACCGCCATCCTCGATCCAGGTGACCTTGAAGGTCATGGCAGTTACGCTTGTGGTCTCGATCTGGACGAGCTGGGATGCATCCGTTCCGGAGACCATGAAATCGAGATCATCGTCGTCATCGATGTCCAGAACCGAAAAGGCCATCGGGTTTATGATGTCCTGGGTGATGGTCTTCTTCGGCACCCCGGTCCTGGCCCTGATTCTGTATCTGGCGCCGTGGACCTACAACCTTCTGGCAGACACCGGTATTTTTTCGCCGCAGAAAACTCTGGCGCTACTGTATTTG
>JBLIRL010000166.1:0-6948 GCA_049472275.1 Thermoplasmatota archaeon
AACTGCGGTTCTCGCTGTCACTCCAGCATAAGGGCTAACTTCCCAATTAACATGGTGGATTAAAAGACTTTCAAAAAATATTTCATTATCATTTGTTCGATATTCCTGATCACCGACTTTAGTTCTTCCATAAGTAACTTTTAACGTGTTTTTCCATTTCCAGGGATCTCCAATATAATCTAATCCCAATAAAGTAAATAAGGTGAATGCGATCGAGTTTTCTCCCCCTTGACTGTCGGCTCACTGTCGAGCAAGCCCACGCGCCAGTTGGCTGCCACCACCGGGAACCCTTGGGTGTTTGCCGTCATTGGACATAACCGAGCGAGCGCAGTCGCTCGATCTCGAGATCCTCGAAGAGTGGAAGAGGAGGTTCCCCAAAGCGGAGGTTGAGGTCTACGACGATGCGGGTCATTTCGTGATCGAGGATGCCACGGAGAGGGTGATCTCCAGGATCGGGGAGTTCCTCGTGAATAACCCTTTGAACAAGAGGGCGGGAGGTCCTCCTGATGGCGGAGAATGACAGGTTCAGGACCGGGAACCTCTCTGAGAGGCTTGCGGAGAACGCAAGGAAGTACCCTTCCAAAAAAGCCGTGATCTGTCACCGGGCGTGGGATAAAGCCGACAGGGCTGTCTACGAGACACTGACCTTCAGGGAGCTTGGCCGTGAAGTGGACATGTACGCCCACGGATTGAGGGAGATTGGTATCGAGAAGGACATGAAGACCATCTTCCTGGTCAGACCGTCACCGGAGTTCTTCGCACTCACCTTCGCGCTCGTCAAGGTGGGTGCCGTGATAGTCCTCATAGATCCCGGGATGGGGACGAGGAAGCTCGTTTCCAGCCTGGCCTCGATAGAGGCAGAAGCCTTCGTCGGTATCCCCCTAGCTCATGTTCTGAGGATCTCCTCTCCCTCCTCGTTTCGGTCTCTTAGGATAAAGGTCACGGTTGGGAGGAAATGGTTCTGGGGCGGATACACACTGAAGGATATCAGATCAAAAAATAAGGAACCATTCCCTCAGATTGATAGAAAGCCCGACGACATGGTTGGCATCTTCTTCACGAGCGGATCGACCGGTCCCTCGAAGGGTGTGGTATACGAGCACGGGATGTTCGACGCCCAGATGAGGTTCATGGACACTCATTTCGGCTACGGCCCGGGAGACGTCGACCTCGCTACCTTCCCCCTCTTCTCTCTTTTCGACATCAACCTTGGAATTACAGCGGTCATTCCGGACATGGACATGACCAAACCCGCGGAAGCTGACCCGAGGAAGATCGTGAGGGCGGTCAAGGACAACGGATGCACGAGCATATACGGATCCCCCGCCCTTCTCAACAACCTTTCCAGATACTGCATGGAGAACCATGTCAGGCTCGATACCGTGAGAAAGGTCGTCACGGCCGGAGCCCCCATCAGGCCCGATCTCCTCGAGAGGGTGCGTTCGGTGATTAGGCAAGACGGGTTGATACACACACCGTACGGGGCGACCGAGGTCCTTCCCGTATCCGACATCACAAGCAGGAAGATCCTTTCCGAGACCATGAACAGGACCGCGGAGGGTGCCGGGACATGCATTGGCAAGCCTCTCGAAGGGAATTCCGTAAGGGTGATACCCATCTCGGAGGATCCCATCGATCCCTGGGATGACAAACTCGCGCTCCCCCGGGGAGAGATCGGCGAGATCTGCGTGAAGGGGCCCACGGTCACCAAGGAGTACTACAGGAGGGAAGAGGCCACGAGAAGGGCCAAGATACACGATCCCGAGGGCGGCCTCTGGCACAGGATGGGGGATACCGGTTATCTCGACGAGAACGGTGACCTGTGGTTCTGCGGGAGGAAGGCACACATGGTGGTAACTGAATGGGGTCCGATGTACCCTATCCGGTGCGAGGCGATATTCAACCAGCATCCGAAGGTCTTCCGGAGCTCCCTTGTCGGAGTGGGTCCGGAAGGGAGCAAGAGACCCGTTGTGCTCATCGAGCTCGAGAAGGGTGAAAGAGGGACCGACCGGAAGGCACTTGAGAAGGAGCTACTGGCAATGGCGAAGGAGAATCCCTTGACAGAGAATATCACCACGTTGCTCTATCAGGACAAGTTCCCGGTGGATATCAGGCACAATGCCAAGATATTCCGAGAGAAGCAGGCGGAGTGGGCGGGGAGGAAACTCGGATGAGTCCGGAGGGAGTCGGAAAAAGAAAAGCTGTAGTTACGGGGGGCGGGGGATTCCTGGGAAGGGCTATCATTAGAAAACTGCTTGATGAAGGTTACGAGGTTGCGAATTATTCCAGGGGTGACTATCCGGAACTTCGAAAGCTCGGAGCAAAGGTCATCAGGGGGGACCTATCGAATCCCGAGGAAACGAAAAAAGCGTTCAAAGGGTTCGACGTGGTCTTCCATGTCGCCGCGAAGGTGGGGTACTGGGGAAAGAAAGAGGACTACTGGAAGGTGAACGTCGAAGGAACGAAGAACGTCATCGAGGCATGCAGACACAACAGGATCAAATACCTCGTTTTCACGAGCTCGCCCTCCGTCATATTCGACGGGAAGGACATGGAAGGGGTCGATGAGAGCGTTCCCTATCCGCAGAAGTACGATTCACCTTACAGCGAGTCGAAAGCGGAAGCCGAGAGAATGGTGATCGCGGCGAACTCGGAGGATCTGAGAACGATATCGCTGAGACCCCATCTCATATGGGGTCCCGGGGACACCCACCTGATACCGGCCATAATCGAGAGGGCGAAGAAGGGGGGCATAACACGGATCGGCAAAGGAGAGAACGTCGCGGACATGGTATACGTGGATAACGCCGCCGACGCGCACATTCTCGCCGACAGGGCCCTTCGTGACAATCCGAACTGCAGGGGGAGGGCGTTCTTCATATCCAACGACGACCCGCAGAACGTCTGGGATTTCATCGACAAGCTGATCTCGCTGGGCGGCGGCAAACCCGTGGGAAGGTCGGTCCCGACAAAACTCGCTCTGGTCGGGGCGTTTTTCACGGAGGTCTTCTACAAGACATTCATAAGGGGCAGGGAGCCTCCCCTAAGCAGGTTCCTCGTGAGGGAACTTTCGACCTCCCACTGGTACGATATCTCGGCCGCTAAGAAGGAGCTCGGGTTCGAACCGGATATCAGCATGGAGGAGGGATTGAGGAGATTGAAGATATGGCTTGATGTTGGTATGGAATAGAACATGCCTTATTATATCAATTAATGACTATTATTAACTTCTTTTATCATGGGGCGTGATATCATCACAAGCGTCCGCCGGATAGTAAAGAAATCGTCCCAAAGCACTTTAATAAAAAAGAGAGACGCTTCAAATGTTTTTATAATTAAAATTGCCAGGATTTCCCGGAGAGGAGGTAGGACAATATGGCAATTTGCAAGGATGCCAACAAATTGATAGGATTTTCATCTCTATTTTTGTTGGTATTTATGGTATTCATCGGATTGCCGATGGATGTGAGCGCGGACCCGACGACCATATATGTGGATGATGTACCAGGCAGTGGCGAGGGAAATCCACCCGAGGACTATACAAGCATACAAAGCGCAATTGATGCGGCGTCGGCGGGGGATACGATATTCATCTGGGGTGGTACATACAATGAGGAACTGGTGGTTACCAAAACCCTGGCCCTGGAGGGTGAGAGCAGCCAGGCGACCATGCTGCGACCTTCAGGAAGCGGATGGAGTCCCAGGGGAATCTACGCTTACGGTGCTTCGGGGATAACCATTGAAAACCTCAATATTCAGGAATTCTCCTACGGCATTCAATTGAGTCAGGCAGGTTACAGCACGGTAACCAACAACATAATTTCGAACAATAGTTATTACGGGATATACTCTTCCTATTGCCCATTCAGCTCGATAGGCAGCAACACGGTCTCGGATAACTCTTGGGGCGGTATCGATCTGAGTATGTGTAATTCAAACACACTGACCGACAACACGGTTAAGAACAGCAGGGACGGCATCTCTCTGAGAGGTTCCAGTGCCACTGAATTGTCAGGAAACACAGCTGAGGATAACGTGAACGGCATCCTGTTGACCACATCAACATCCTGTATCATGAGGGATAACGCGATGGTTGATAACGAATTCAATTTCTATATCAACAGCTACTCGATCGCGGACTACACCCATGATATCGATCCCTCGAACACGGTGGATGGCAAACCCATCTATTATCTGCAGGGCGTTTCCGGCCTTGAACTCAATTCCGAGAATTCCTACAAGGATGCGGGATTTATCGGACTTATCGATTCTGATAACGTTACGATCAGGGACCTGGCCTTCACAAACAACTATCATGGCATACTATTGCTGGGAACCACCGATTCAGTGATAGATAATGTGGAGATCTCAGATACCCATTACGGTATCTCCCTTCGACATTCGGATTCAAACTCCATTTACGGCTGCTCCATGAAGGACAACACTTACGGCATCTATCTCACGGAGTCCCCCTTCAACACGATGACCGGAAATGCGGCCACTGACAATACCTACGGCATCTTCCAGCATCATTCCGATTCCTGCACCGTATCCGGCAACAATTTCTCGGGCAATTCCCAGGGCATTTGGCTCATGCGTTCGGAATCCACTAACATTACAGGGAACAATGCCACGGCAAATTACAACGGCATCCATGTGAACCTTTCTCCTGATTGTACGGTTTCCTACAATACGGCCATGAACAATATAGCCACGGGCATCCTCGTGATGGACAGGGCACATTATGCCAAGGTCATCGGGAATACAATCTCCGGCAACGGATACGGCCTCGCGGTGAGAATGTCCAGCGAATGCGTACTGAGCGATAATCTGATATTCGACAACAATGACTACGGCATACAGATGTCGAATTCCGATTCCGGCATATTGACCGGCAACAAGGTCACGGACGGAAAATATGGAATTTCAATAGGGAATTCTCCATCCTGCGTACTTAAAAACAATACCATCAACAACAATCTCTACAATTTCGGGATCATAGGCTACATCCTTGGAGACTACTATCAGGACATTGATACCACGAACACCATCAATGGAAGAACGATCTACTATCTCAAGGGAATATCGGACGTTGAGATCTCTCCAAAGAGCGAATTCGGTGATGCGGGATATATCGGAATACTGGATTCGGACAACGTCCATATCAGGGATATGACCCTGTCCAACAATGCGCACGGGGTTCTCATCGTCAATACTTCGAACGCGACCATCGAGAATCTGGAGATCAGCACCACAAATTACGGCATCTACCTGCACACCTGCGAATCAAGTTCCGTGATCAATAATGTCGTGAACGGGAGCACTCTAAACGGGATCTACATGAACTACTGCTATTACAGCGAGGTGACCGGAAATCAGGTGAGCAACAGCAGGTACGGGATCTACATGTCCGGATGCAGCTACAGCACCTTGATCGGGAACCAGGTCGAAAAAAATGATTTCATGGGTATCTATTTCTACGGACCTTCGAGCAAGGTATCTCTCAATACGATAAAGGACAATACAAACGGCGGTTTGTATCTTGCATCCACCAGTGAAAGCATCGTGACCGGGAACACCATCACAGGCAACCGGGTCGGTATCCAGATGCAGGGTTCCGGTTCGAATTCGATAACGAACAACAGGATCGCCGGCAACCAGTATGGCATATACGTGTTCTACATGAGCAACGGCAATGACATCCATCACAACAACCTGATAGGAAATACCATACAGGTCTTCACCAGTTATGCCACGAACATCTGGGATGACGGCTATCCTTCGGGCGGCAACTACTGGAGCGATTACACCGGCAGCGATGCGAACAATGACGGAATCGGTGATACCGAACGCGTCATCGATGCCAGCAACGAGGACAGATACCCGCTGATGTCTGCCTGGGGTCCCGATGACAGCATCGGAGAGCTCATGGAGGATATCGAAGAGATGGAACTGCAGGCAGGCCTAGAGGACAGTCTCTCGACCAAACTGAGCGATGCCCTGGATTCCATTGCAGAGGATGAATACAATGCCGCCTCGAACCAGATCGAAGCGCTCATCAACCAGGTGGAAGCTCAACGAGGCAAGAAACTCACAGAAGAACAGGCAGATCAGCTGATCGAGTCCGCGGAGATCGTACTGCATATGATCTCGAACTGGATATGATAGATAGATAATCCCAAAATAATCGTACCGGGACCATCGTTCTCTCTCCCGCCCTCGAATTTGAACGGTGGCGACCGGATACCTCCAGCCTGTCCGGCCGGTACGATTTCTCTCTTTTTTAAAATTCATAACATCTCCAAGGATCATCCCAGGATCCATCTCTCAAACCCTTGGGGAAAACGATGTCAAGAATAACTTTCCGCGGGGATAGCGGGAAGTAATTGCATTCCATGAGGGTGAATCGATAAGGGAGCGGATCCCTGAAGGAAGCAGGAACGATCTCAATACGAATCCGTACAGCAATTGGTTAATAGTGAAACCAAGAATTGAAATTCGTTCACCTGCCAATAGGAAAGGGAGGTCATCATGGGGGAGTTGCATTTGAGACTGTCCATTCTCACGTCATTCCCAGTTATAATCATTCTTCTATCAACTACAGTCGGAGGTTT
Organism: Thermoplasmatota archaeon; assembly: GCA_049472275.1. Classification (GTDB taxonomy): domain Archaea; phylum Thermoplasmatota; class Penumbrarchaeia; order Penumbrarchaeales; family Penumbrarchaeaceae; genus JAFGLL01. The sequence continues at coordinate 6,615 of JBLIRL010000166.1, forward strand.
TCTCATCGGTGATCCCGGAGTCGTGGCGGAGATACCTTCCAGGAGCGGAGGAGGACAACTAAAATGGCAGGTGGACCTCGTTCCGGGGGAGCAAGTTTCTGTCTCGACCCCCACCCTGGCGGACCTCAACCTCGACGGCGATATGGAGATCATCGTTTTGACCTCCGACGGATGCGTTTTCGCCCTGGATTCGGAGGGTTCCATGTTCTGGCCGGAACCATTCCGGGTGGATGACATGGAGCTTCTTGGCGAGAAGGAATGGACGAGGAACGACGGCATCACACCGCCGGGATTCTACTCGTCCCCCTTGGTCGCCGACATCAACCTCGGGGAC
>JBLIRL010000167.1:0-6879 GCA_049472275.1 Thermoplasmatota archaeon
AAGGGTACTTCACGTGCCTCAAGGTTGCCGAAAATGGTGATATTAACTTGGGTGAACGGGTTTTTGGTGCTGTCCATGAGAAGAACCACGCCGTCCACGCCGTCAAGCCATTTTATTGCCTCGATAACACCCTCTGTCGCCTCTTTCGCCCTCTCCCGAGCCTTATCCTCCTGCATCCCGTACTCTTCGACGAAGTTGTGGAAATCTATCTTCGTTGCTATACCCGGTGTATCGATGATATTGAAATTGATCTTGGAACCCGCAGCCTTGATTATGACCTCTTTTCTCTCCTTGGCCCGTCTGGTCTCATGGGGTATCTCGGAGGTCTTTCCAAGTGGTTTTCCTGTCCAGTCGCGGGTTATCCTGTTGGCCAGTGTTGTCTTTCCGGCGTTGGGCGGACCGTAGATACCGATACTGAGCTGCTTCTTGCGAAACAGTGATTTTATTCCCTTGAACAAACGGTCCAGTATTCCCATCCGCCTCTGGCCTCCAGGTTCGATCGTCGATTAAGTAGTTCCTTCTTATATAAATATCTGGGGTATTTCCCTGAATGTAATAGGGAATAAAAAAAAGGGAGCATTCGTCAGAATGCTCCCTTTGGGTCCGCCTCGGACGAGTTCACTGCTGCCCGTCATACAGCGGATTCTGGGTTTCCGCGGTCTCCTGCTGATACATGGGGTTATCTGGCTGCGGAACCTGTTCGGGAACGGGCTGCGGAGCCGTGTCAGGAACCGGTGGCTCCTGATAACCCTCTGCGGGTGCGGGTTCGGTCAGAGGAGGAGCCGCTTCCTGTGCCGGAGGGAGAGCCTCCGCATCTGGCTGCTCCGATGATGGAAGGGTGGGTACGCTCGTATCCACCATGGGCATGGGAGGCATTGCCGGGATATCCAGCTGTGGAGTGGCAAGCATTGCCTCTTCCTCGGCCTCCTCCGTCTGCTCCTGCTGCTCGAAGCGGTGTATCCTGAGATACCCTATCAGAACCACGATAGCCCCGATGATCATCGCGGCAACGACGATGGCCACGAACAACCAGAAACCGAAAGGCGCCTCATCGGTTATATCACTGGGCGGGACCGGAGGCGGCGGAGGGTGGCTTGCCTTGTCCTGCGGATCAGTTCCCTTGTTGTATTCCATGAGGTTTGTCCAACCGTCACCATCCGCATCCTCATCGGAATCGTCGTATCCAATTGTGAGGAAGTTCGCCTGCTCCCATCGATCCAGCATCCCATCGGGTTCGATATCCTGGTCGTCAGGTATCTCGTAGATAGCGATCAATATCCTGACCTTGGCCACGGATCTCGTATCCTCACCGGAGACCGGATCATAGCGGTGGACCGAATCTCCCACATACAGGGTGATGTTGTAGTATCCCTCGACCGGGAACATCACGTTTTCGACGATCATGTCGTATCCGAGGGTCTTGTTCAGTTCCACGCAGAACCACTGGTATTTCAGATTGCCCTCGTCGACATCGATATCGTAGGAATCCGATGCATCGAAGGTCACCCACTCGGTGATCCAGAACTTCTGGAGCGGTGTGGGTGACTTTATCATCGCAACCGGTTGTGTGTTGACGTAGATCTGGTAGAGAGGCGAAACCGTCATCATCTCTCCGAAGTAGGCCAGATAGTTACCGTTCCTCGCTTCGTCTCCGAACATCAACTGGATGAAGTTCTGGTCGCCCTCCTGATATCCATCGTAGGGAATCATCACATGGACCAGTTTGTTGCCGTCGATCCTTTCGTAGTATCTGGCGGGCATTTTCTCCCAGCCCTGCTGCTGCGGAATACCGGTTGCCCAGGTGTAGGTGTCGGTACTCGCATCATATCCCGTACCGATCCTGTAATAGAGAGCATTGGTCCTGATACCGGATGTCTCGTCGTGAAGGAAACACTCGATGTCGCGATTGGATATGACCTCCTGATCGTGCCAGACATTGGGATTCGGGAAGAAGTCCTGGACCTCCACGGGCGTGACATCGATCTTGAGATTGTATGTCTCAGAAAAGGAATATCCGTTCCCGGCGTAATCCTTTGCCCTGAAGCGTATGTAGTTCTCCCTTCCCTCGACGAACCTCGGTTTGAGGTCCACCTTTATGGTCTCCGTGGGAACGACGGGCTGAACGTCGAACAGGTCGGCCGATACCCATTCCTCGAAATTGTCTATTCCGGAAGTAGACACTGAATATTCGACCGTGGAAGGCCTGACGCCCGTGGCGGAATTGGAGACGGTCAGGTTGTCCTTGACGTCGATCGAGAGGTCCGGAGTAAGTGTTCTCAGCCAGGGAACATCCAGCGGGTCCGGGGAGAACTCCGTGAAGAACACGTCCTTCTTGTCGATTGTTATGGAGGCCTCCTTCCAGTCTCCCGCATGGCCCACTCCGTCCTCGGCCCAGACGAAAATCCTGAAAACGCCCTCGGCGGTACCGTTCCATACAAACTGGGTGACCCTTGCATCGACAAACGGTATGTCGGGTTCACCGGGGGCGTAGGTTGTCCAGATCCTGTACTTTGCAATACCCGATCCGCTGTCCTTCACCGAGGACCAGGTTATGTAGAGGACATCGTCATTGTCATATTCCCTCTGAGTGTCCTTGAAGGAATCCGCCCTAACGACGAGTGAAGCGGGTGCCAGCGGAATGGAATCGTCCACCCTGAAGGCCAACACCGGGAACTCGCCCATGAACTTCCCTGCAGGGAATAGGGACCCATCTCCGTATCTCAGGTCTATGGTGAAGACCTTTCTGATGGCAAGGGTGGGCATGAGGAGCCATATATCCATATCACGTCCTGATGCGTTCCTGTCGAAATACTCTATGAGCTCGTCGTCGGTGATCTTGTAGTAGAACGAGGAGTTTGGGGGATAAACCATATTGGTTGAATTGTATACTAATTTAGCTCCTGTGAAGGTGAGGTTCTCGCTCTCCTTCGTGAAAGCCTCGTTCTCTAGGGATTCTCCCCTGTCGTTCAGTACTATGACAGGACCGTCCAGTGCCACACGGCTGTCCAGATACATAGCATCCTCGATCTCCATTATGGATGGAAGTGCAGTACCTCCCCGCGCCCATATGTATGCCGAAATGTTCCCATCCAGCGGAATATTGAAAAGGAACTTCACATGCGCAACAACATTGATCGCCGATTGATTTACCACGCTGGTGTCGTCGATCGAGCGTGAAGCATTGAAGATCATGTACCTCCCGCCGCCGCCCACCGACCAATCGGGCAATCCACCGGATACCTCGTATTTCAGATATATCCCAAGTGAAGGCGGACCGAAGTAGAGCCTGACCTGGGAGATATCGTTGAAACCCTGTGAATCGATCACATCGAAGGAGAATTCGTAATCATCGTATTCCGCGAAGGCCGTATGGGAATCCGGACCCCCCCCGTTCTCGAGTTTGAAATTCGCGAAGCCCATCGTACCGAATGCGAACTCCACCGCAAGCCCGTTGTTCAGGTCCGCGCTCCCGTAGGTGGTGTACATCATGGTGATGGTCGAATCGGAGTTCTCGATCCCCACAGACATATACTCCCCGTTACTGTAACCCGAGTTCGAGCCGAGATTGTTGAACTGCATCTTCACCAATCCCGTCTCCCAGAGGATCAACTCGTATGTCTGGGAGTACGAGTTGGTGTTCCATTCGATAACGACATATTTGCCGATGTTATCGGTCCCCGTAAGGTAGTGGACACCTCCGTAGGAATTGTAGTCGTTGTAGGGATATGTAAATCCTGCAGCAATGCTCGGATTGGGCTCGGAGCTGCTTGGGTAGCTGGAGTAATCCGAAGGGGCATACCCGATATCGTTGAACCATATCAATCCCCTGGAACCCACATATATCGTGTCGTATGAGTTTCCATATAGCGGGAAGTTCCATGGAAGTATGATATAATCATACCCACCGCTGCCATATATGGCCAGCTCTGTCCCGGTTCCGCGCACGTTTATCCAGTTGTATTCAACCTTCGGGTCTGGATCCTTGTTATCCATCCAGAAATACCCGAAACTGTCCTTGTCACTGGCCTTCTGGGCTTGGGTTCCAGTGTCGGCTCCAAGCAGCACAATTCCGGACAAGACCAGAGATAATATTATCAATAGAGCTGCAACGCCCTTGCTGTATTCCCCACTTCGGTCCATTTACACACCCCTGTTTTCTTTTACAATCATAAATCTCACTGCGGAGGATTGCCTCCCATGTTTTCAATAGGCTGAGGAGAGGGAGCGGGCTCCATCGGCTGATCATAGCCTTCGCCGACGTCCATGGGGGCCGATGGTAGCGCTTCCCCCTCCGGGAACGCAGGCGCCAGGGCAACCGGCTTCCCCTCGGATGCCGCCTTCAATGCATCCAGTCTTGCAGACCCTCCAGAAAGCATTGCCTGCTCCAGGAGTGCCTGCTCGTTCTCTGCATCCTTGGCAGTTTCCTCTTCGATCTTGCTCTTTATCGCCATGTTGTTCATGACAATTACGATCAGCACAACGATTATCAGAAGGACCGAGATGATTATTGCTATTAGAAGCAGGAGGTCAAGCTCCGCTTCCTCCTCGGCCCCCTTTAGTTTGTATAGAGGGAAGTCGTTCTCATTGGTCGGATCCGTATTGGCCAGGTATTCCTCGAAGTCCGTATGGCCGTCATGATCGAAATCGTTCAGGACAGTCACCTCTGCTGTCTGGTTGGCATAATCCGGTTTCAACATGATCCAGAGCTCTTCCCTGGATTTCGAGGAATGTAAGGCCGGATCGTACATCCCGTCCTTGTTGGATCCGTCATCCCAGCCGAGATTGAACTCGAACTCGAACCAGTTGGGCATACCGTCGGCGTCCTTGTCCTCCGCTGTCTGCCACTCCGGGAAAACGAACTTCTCGACGAAGATCGATATGGATTCCGAAGATACCTCATGGAGACCGTCCGATACCACAAGAGTGATATTGTGGGTGCCGGGAGAGAGGGATATCTCGAACCTCTCGAAATCCTCGACTGTACCCTCTCCGATAACGGTCTCTTCATCGGATCCGTCAATGGAGGTGAGCCATTTGAAGGTCAGTCCATCTCCATCATGATCGCTGCTCCTTGTGGCATCGAAGGTTATCAGGTCTCTCTCCGCGAACTCGGAGCCATCCTCCGGCGAGCTTATCACCGGTAGGGGATCGGTATTGATCCATGGATTGAAGACAGACGAATATGCAAAGGCGTTCTCGAGGACATCCCTTGCCCTGAACTGGATGAAGTTGAGGTCTCCCTGGGCGAATTCCATGTCCATGTTCACTTCCACGAGTGCTCCGCTGTTGTAACCCTCGACGGGCATCCACAAGGCTGATGCCAGGTCGGACCTACCTCTTGACGAAACCCTGTACTCGATGGTTCCCGCATCAACACCGCTGTACTCGTCCGACACACTGATACCGACACTGACGGCCCCTGAATCCAGCCAGAAACCGTCCCAGTCGGTGGTGCCGTCGATCATCAGGCCACCGAACTCCACACCGGATACGTCCACATTAACACCGAAGGAATCGCTCTCCATGGTGTTTCCGGCCTCGTCGGTCGCCCTGAACCTGATCATATTATCGGACCCCTCCATGAGAAGGGGCTCCAATGTAACATCCAGGACCTTTGCGTTCAGGAGGAATCCCACAGACTCCCAGTCGCCGTATGTCAAACCACCGTCGTATGAGACGGAGTATTCAACTGATTCCCCGACGATCGCCCTTCCGCCGAGATCGGTGATGGTTATGCCTACCTCGGGATTGAGTGTATTGAACCATTCATCGCCCGATGGATGGAAATCGGTGAACAGCAGGGTCTGACTGTCGATGAATATGAAGCTGGAGCCCCACGGACCGACATGCTCGACCCTGTCAACGGCCCTCACGGAGATATTGATCCTCTCGGTGTCCATCGTATAGATCTTCGCGAAATTCGACTTCACGATGGTCAGGTTGGTATCATCGTCGTTCACCATGACCTCGTAGTGATGGATGCCGGAGTTGTATTCTCCGGGGACCTTCCAGGTAACATATAGCTCCCCGTCGTTGTCCACTATTGTGTTCGGATCATCGTAATCATCAGCATGGACCTGTATGCCAGGAGGTTCGGTTGGCCAATCCGTATCGACCCTCACGGAGAAACCGGGGATCGAGTTCATGACCTTGTCTCTCGGTATGCCGACCTGCTGGATCTCGTAGGATACCTTGATGGGAAGGTTCTCCGTGCCGATCTCGATGGTGAAGTTCCTACCGGAGGAGCTGTCGTCAACGGAAACGTTTCCGATGTTGTTCGACGCTTCCATGTAGAAGAGATCGTTCGTCGGATAGAGGGGGCCATCTTCGAAATCCTGGGTTCCCTCGTATATCAGCATCATACCCGTGAAACCGACGTTCGAATTGGCTGGCATCCATGAGTCCATCTGCAGCGGCGCCCATTCACTTCCCTTGACCCAGTACGACTCCAGGTCCCCGACATACATGAAGGTGTTCCTTACCTGTCCTATGTCCTCGTACCTATCCGAATACGAGATGTGTGCAGCCGCGACCTCGAAGTCCACGTTGATATGGGGCTGTCCCTTCGTGTTCAGAGTGAAGGTCAGGTTGAAATGGACGTACATCATCGATAAGGCCTCGTTAGTTGTGATGTAGTAGTTCGGGTCTAGGACCACGTAATCCAACGGATCCTGGATGACACTGATCCCGCTGCTGTTCGTGTATTCGATTATGACCCTGTAGTTCCCGAACTCCATGGTCGCCGTCATCCGATTGGTCCCCCTGGTCTCCCAATTGTTACAGGCGGACAATGTGTAACGGGACGTACTGTGCTCTGCGAAGAACAAGAAGTACAGTTTAACAAAGTCCGCCAGGAACAAAAGGGAGAACACGGGGGCC
>JBLIRL010000168.1:0-6844 GCA_049472275.1 Thermoplasmatota archaeon
CGAAGCAAGCACGAAAAGGTAAAGGAGGCTCCCGATGAAGACAAGGGGTTCGAAGCTCGAGAACGCGATGTTCAACCCGTATAGGTTCCTAAGGAAAGTATCTAGTGTGCTGGACCCGAACCAGCCCGGTACCAAACCTATGATCGCACCTATACCTGAAAGAACCAGTGAATCCCTGACGGTCTGAAGGAATATGGTCCGTCTTGATATTCCTATGGCCCTCATAATGGATATGTCTGTCCTCCTGTCCTCGACGTCTATGATCATGATGGACGACAAAAACAGGATCCCGATGGAGATCGAAGCTGCCGCGACGGATACTGCGAACACCTCGAGGATCAGGACCTCCTCGTCTATCCTGTAAATGCGGGATTCCTTCGAGGTCACCTCGAGACCCGGGAACCTTTCCTCCAACATAAGTGAGACCTCCATCTTTTTCTCGGATGTCGATACTGTTTCCTCCAGGTCCATGTAAAGAGCAGTGGCAAGATCCTCCCTGACTCCCTGAGCGGTCTGTACCTTGTGATTCCCGGTCGCAAACTGCAGTTCACCAAGATGAACCATGCATATCCCGCCAAGCAGCTCGGATGTCAACCCCGCACCCACGAGGGAAGTCTCGATACTCCCCTTGATCGAATATACTGCGGAGATGAATCCCGAGGCATTCAGCTGATAGATCCGGTCACCATCCTCGAGATCATATTCCTCGAGAAGGTTCCGGTCCATCAGGACCTCACCGGTCCAATTGTCCTCGTACCCCGAATCGAAGAACGGATCTCCCCCTTCGCCGAACCAGCCATCGAACCTGAGAAGGTCGGACCTGATGAAAAGCTCGTTATCAACCTCCATGAACTCCCTCGCAAGGTCGGGAACAACCCCCACCATGCCAACGGTCCGCACCCGATCCTCTCCTTCTTCACCCATCCTGTCTCCCACTTCGCGGACCGAACCGTCCAAAGGACCCAGGTGAAGCCTTCCTAGCACAGTAAGTATCGGCATGACCGCGGAGATGTTCTCATCCTCCCCCAGCTCTTCCGCTATGATATGCGAGCCTTCGATGCTCGGCTGGAGTCCAAGAGAAGAGACGACTATGTCCCTAGGGGATTCGGAAAGCCTTTCCTCGGAAGCTCTGTGAAGACCAAGGGAGATGGATGAAAGGGAGAGCAGCATCGAGAACGATACGGCGATAGCCAGGATCGTGAGAATGTTCCTTGCCCATTTCCTTCGAAGCCTTCCTGAATACATCAGAGGTCCCTCCTGATGGCGGTTACCGGGCGACTTCGCGAGGATATCAAAGCTGGTATCAGCGCTGACGAGATCGAGAGCAGAAATGCGGAGATCATGGTCCAGAACATGATCGAAGGATCAAGCCTGAAGGGTTGGAATGTAGTGGGCAAACCCTGGAACATGTCCTCCAGAAGGATGTTTAGCATGTTGTTGAGCGCAAGTCCCAGAATAAAACCAAAGAAGGCGCCCAGTAGGTAGAATATCATTGAATCCCTTATCACAAGAAGGAACACCTTCGATGGTGAGAAGCCGATCGCTCTCAAAATGGAGAGCTCCATGGTTCTTTCCTTGGTGGAGATCATGAATATGGTGGCGGTGAAAATCAGGCAAACAAAAAGGGTAACAGAAATGACAATGGCCGAGAAACCGTCCAGAACCCTTGTGAACTTGTATAGCTCCGACAGAAATTCCTCCTTGGTGTACAGATCGACAAGGTCCTTGAAGATAAAAGAGGAGGATCCCGACCATTCCACCACCCTATCAAGATCCGTACCTTCCGGGTAATCCAAAAGGATCTCCGTAAGCGCATCCCTCGACAGGCTGCCCTTGATGTACTGCAATTCTCCAAGATGAATGAGCAATGATTCTGAACGCTGTGAGAGCCTGTCGACAAATATCCCTTTTATGCGGAAGGACATATGAGATCCAGATCCCATTCTGGACGACAGATCCAGGTGATCGCCTGGTCCCACCGAGATCTTCTTTGAGAACTCCTCCGATATCAGGACCTCAAGGGTCAATGTCGAATTATCGATTCCCAGACCGGACAGGAACCTCTCTCTCACCGGATCTGCCTCTTCCTCGAACCAGCTGCCCTTGACTACCATGAACTGTTTGAAATGGTTCTCGTGACCGGGTATCACTCCATGAGCTATCACTTCGCCTTCGGTCCTCCCCTCTAATCCATAGAATATGGAATCCTTGAACCTGGGGGAGATATGGCTTGGAGGGTATGGTGAATTCTCTATCTCCCTGATCACGGCCCAACCCTGGTCGAACCTCTGAAGGTCAAGCAGCAGAGGGTTGAGTGAATCCGGGACAACATAAACGTCGGAACCCACTCCATCTAGGGCTTCTCTCGAGCTGTCGCGGACACCCACACTCAGAGAGGACATCACAACGAGCAGTGCGATGGATGAAGATATCGCAACGACCACTATTCCTGACCTTAGCGGATAATGTCTGGGATCGAATATGACCAACACTGTGGTGCCATAGAAAAATGGGGATTTAAAGGTTGACCAATCAGAAAACGGAAAATCAAAAAAAAATAAAAAAGAAGCTGGGTGGTCTCAGTAGATCCCCAGCTTCTGCTCTTTCTCTATCTGTCTTCTCATCTCCTCTTCCTCGGCCTTCTCCTTCCTGTTCTTGTACTCCGTCCAGAGGATCAGAGCGATCCAGATGGGAATGAAGATCCATGCGATCGTGAAAACGACCTGATAGACCGAATTCGCCATGATGGAGTCGGCCAGCTGGGGCACCAGTATGTATTGCAGAATTATCTGCAGGAAGGTGAAACCCAGGACCAGGAGGACAACGAACCCGATGATAAGAGCAAGGATGAAACCCATTATGTAGTAATTGTTTATCACCGGGGTCAGACTGAACTCGCCGGACGACCTCTCCTTTGCATACTTGATGATCTCATTGAAGCGGTGTGAACCGCTGAAAAGCTCAAGCATGAACACAAGCGACATTCCGAAGAGGAACAGGAGGATCCACTGCGGTACAGAGACCTCACCCAGCTCGATAAGTGCTGGGTTGTCGAATCCGATATGAACTATTCCACCCACGATCGACAGCGCTCCCATGGTATAGAAGAACGTGTTCAGATCCAGGCTCATCCAGTTCAGTATCTTCAACGAGGTCAGGAAATTGGCCACGAGCAATCCGCCGGTGATGATAAGCGCCACCACCGAGTAGAAAGCAACGAACCTTAAAAAGCCAAGGAAGTCAACATCAGTTACCAGATAGAGATTCCAGGCCTTGAAGAGGATCAAAAAGACCCAAAACACGACCCATGTCCAAAGGATGATCCCCGTGATGGGGATCCTTGTGGTCTTAAGAGGGTTGTATCTGGATACGAACTGGGAGGCGATCAGTAACAATCCACCCAGTATGTATCCGAATATTCCCCACCCAGTAAGGTTTCCTGGAGACACAGAGAACATCATGAAGATGAAACCCGCGATCCACAGCAGGAATCCAAGAGCCCACATGAGGATGGTCTCATTGGCCTGAAGGCCTATCTCGAAAGGAACAAGGTCCATATCATCAGAGTATTCTGCCATCATGATCACCTCAGTAGTTCCTTGCCTCCAGTAAGATCTGTGTCAGCGGTGTGGCTGGTTTCCAGTCAAGCACCTTGACACCGTATCCCCTCAGTTCCTGGATCATTATCTCCCTGTCGAGTCTCAGAATATCATAAGCAATCGGGTTTATCTTCTCACCCTTCTTTTGCTTGGCCATGATCTCGAACTCGATGGAGTTGGGAGATATGATCGTCACGTCGAACTCGAGCATCCTCATCATGCTGACGGCTTTCCTTATGGAGTCATCCTCCTCAAGGTTCGATATGACAATGACCGGGGAATGCCTGGGCATGTAAGGTATTGCTACCTCCACGATCCCGGATAGCGGGATATCGCCCTTGGGCTCGGCCCCAGCCAGAGCGGTCAGCAGTTCGAATAGCTGCTTCTGTCCGGTACCCTTCTTTATCGTAAGCACCTTGTCGGAATATACCACCATCTGTACCGAATCCCTCCTTTTAAGGAAGAAGTTCGCCAGGGTGGCGGCAGCACGTGCACCGTAGAGATTGGCATTGTCGGAATCCATGCCGTATCTCGAGGCGGTCCTGGAATCGAACACGATAGTGATGTCCGAGACCGAGAGCCTTTCGTGCTCGTTCACGAGGAGCTTACCGGTGGAAGCATACGCCTTCCAGTTGATGTCCCTGAACGGATCACCGGGCATGTAATCCCTGATGGCAAAGAACTCGGTACCGGGACCGGGCATCTTCACCTTCATCTCGCCGGGATACATCTTGGGCTGTTTCGATTTGATGTACAGCTCTTTTATATCCCTGACCTGTGGGAACACGGTGAGGTCCGATTCGAAGGCTACGGTCTTCTCCTTGTAGAACATGTTGAAGGGATCATGAGTCCTCAGCGTGATCGGTCCAATCTTGAACACGCCCTTCAGGGGGCACTTAATGGTATACTTGAGCCTCGTTGCACCCTTGGGGTTGAGGTTCAGGTAAGTATAGTTCGTGCCCTCCTTGAGCTGGATCACCCTGGGAAGCTTGTCCCGAACCTCAAGGAAACCGGTCTTTCCGCCCTGATTGAGTATTCTCAACTCAACCTTGACGGTTCCGTCCTCGAAGATCTTCTCCTGGGACATCTCCCTATCGGCCGTCAACCTGGTGGACGTGTTGGCGAACAGACTGACCGTGGTATAGACCAGGGCAGTTAGGGCGAATATCACGATGAGCAGGTTGCTTGTTGCCAACCCTAGCAAAGTGAGTATCACCGACATGCTTACGAAGGAAGCTGCTTTTTTCGTCCACATACTCTCACACTTCTCCAAATGGTGTCCGGGCGGTGATGAAGACCCCCCGGACGCCGTTAGTTTCAAGATCAGACCGCAGGTACTGGGACCTCAGCCAAGATCTTATTTATGATATCCTGAGGCAGTACACCGCGGATCCTGGGCTCGGGCTTGAGGATGATCCTGTGAGCCAGCGACGGCATCGCCACAGCCTTCACATCATCCGGTGTTATGAAGTCCCTGCCCTGGAGAACGGCCCTCGCCCTTGCGAGCTTGAAGAGGGCCAGGGATCCCCTTGGGGACGATCCTACGACCACCCTCGGGTCCTCTCTCGTCCTGTAGACGATCTCCACTATGTAGGTGAGAAGAGCGGGGTCCATATGAACCTTCTCGACCACCTGCTGCATTGCGATGATCTTCTCGGGAGAGGTTATCACGTTGATATCCACCTGGTCCTTCCCTCTCCTCATCCTCCTGATAAGGATCTCCCTCTCGTCTTCCCTGGAAGGATATCCCATCGACATCTTCTGCATGAACCTGTCCACCTGAGCTTCAGGCAGGGGATAAGTCCCCTCCTGCTCGATGGGGTTCTGCGTCGCCATCACGAGGAAAGGTTTCGGAAGCCTGTGGGTCACACCCTCGATGGACACCTGCCTCTCCTGCATGGCCTCGAGCATAGCTGCCTGGGTCTTTGGAGGTGCCCTGTTTATCTCGTCAGCCAGGATGATATTTGCGAATATCGGTCCCGGTCTGAACTTGAACTCATTGTCCTTTTCATCGAAGATATATGTCCCGGTAATATCCGTGGGAAGCAGATCAGGCGTGAACTGAATACGCCTGTATTTGCATCCCAGGGCCGAAGCGAAGGTCATGACCATGAGCGACTTCGCTGTGCCCGGGAAATCCTCGAACAGAATGTGTCCGTCGGCCAGGATGGAGAGAAGGACGTGCTCGAGTACGTTCCTTTTTCCGATAATGGCCTTTTCAACCTCCGCTATGAGAGCGGTGGAAGTTGCTGACACACCCTTTATTGCCCTCTGGACCTCGGGTGAGGTCGTAGTTTTCTTCGCAGGTGCGGCTCCCTGTGGCGGTGCGGCCGGAGCTGCTCCCGGTTTCGGGGGCAGCTGGCCGGCAGGTGCCTGCGGAGGCGCCTGCGGTGCTGCGGGTGGCCTTGCCTGTGGTGCTGGTTGGGTTCCATCCGGTGTCATTTCTCATCACCTATTTTCTTTGATTCCATCCATTAGATGTTCTGGATCTTCTTGATTTTCTCCATCATACGCTGCAATTCTTGAGCAGTGTACGTTCGTTCCACGTTCTGTAGAAGTTCGATCAGTTCCGGGTCCCGGATCGAGCTCATGATAGTAGATTCATTGATAGACGCGAATTCCTCGGGGCTCAAACCCCTGGATAGTCTCACCTTCTCTCTCAGGGAAAGTCTCAGCTTAGTGGTCTGAAGTCTGTTGTCCACCGGTACCGCTCTTCTCGGGACCAGAACGCTGATGTCGAAATTGTGTGCCCAGCTCTCCTTGTCCTTCACAAGTAGTGCTGCGAATATCATCATGAATCCTATGCTGAATATAATCGGATAGGCATAGTAGGGGGAGGAGGTAAGGAAACCCGTCACCTCCATCGTCTTGTAGATGGGTTTCAGCAGGTGGTTCGGTTGTTCATGTCTGCTCTCGTCGATTAGGATGAGGTTGGTCTTGCCTTCCTTCGCCGGACTCAGATGGTGTATGAGATCGAGAAGGAACTGCTGGTTATCGTAGTCCAACTTTGGTTGTCCGATCATATCCTCTGTCAGCCATGAGAACTTCTCAACATCGCTCTCCGACCAGTAGTCAGGAGATTTGTCTGCGAGATTGTTCCGATCCTCGATGTCACCGATTTCGCGACCCCGGCCCAGACGATCACCGCGCGCAGCGTCGGGCGTAATGTGAAGGTGACTGTGCAGACGGCGGGTGAATTCGAACACCTGGCATACCAGGCAGACGATCTCTACACACTGGAGATC
>JBLIRL010000169.1:0-6804 GCA_049472275.1 Thermoplasmatota archaeon
AAAAGCGCCCGCCCCCAGAACTGTGGCTCTGGGTGGTCGGGCGCGGCCTGTTTCGTTTCCCAGGTATCGCTATTTTTCTCATCTCCAATATTCTAACCGATATCGGTCTGATGTCAAGAAATCCTTTGGAGACCTCAAGAAGAGGAAATCCAGAACAATTTTCACCATCCTTACCATTGCACTCGGGGTAGCCGCTCTTGGCATGTTCGCGGTGGTCCCCCTCTTCGACGATGCGATGTTCCACGATATCGACGAGACGAACATGTGGAACGTAAGGGCGGGAATGCAGAACGTCGATCTCGACCAGGAGGATATAAGCGGACTCGAATCCTTGGACAACGTGGAGAGCGTTGAGCCCAAGCTCATATTCTTCACAAGGATATACATCGGTGAGCGGAGAAACGACGCTCTGTTCATCGGGATGACGGATTTCAACAACATGAAGGTCGATAAGGTCTCCCTCGAAACCGGCTCGTATCCTGGTCACATGGAGGTCCTCACAGATTCCGGGAACTCACGGAACGATCTTCTCAACGCGGGTACGGGAGATGAAGTAAGGGTCATCGATACGAATGGTTCCGTGGTCGATCTCTACATCTCCGGAAAGGGCCGCACACTGACCTATGACCACTCGACCTACGGGATCGCGGTGTTCTTCGCGGATATCGGAACGGTCAGAACATTGTCCAACACGACGGGTTACAATTCGCTTTCGGTGGACCTGGTCGATGCTTCATCGGGAAAAGTGGACCAGGCTGTCCAGGATATCAAGACCTATCTGGAGGAGAACACTGGCTTCTTGGCCTTCACCGACATGCCCGAGACCAGGACGGACGGGAACTGGCCCGGCCAGGAGCATTTTGCCAACATGGGCTCCTTCTTCTATGTCCTGACCTTCATGACCCTGTTCTGCTCTATCTTCCTCATATCCAATACCATGCACACCATAATAAGCGAGCAGAAGAAGGAGATCGCCCAGATGAAGGCGGTGGGTGCGACCAGGCTTCAGGTCGCAAGGTCCTACATGACAACATCGTTCATGATGGGAGCGATCGGTTCCACGATCGGCGCCTTCCTTGGTATCTGGGTCGCATACGGCATGGTCTGGTTCCTTGGAACGAGCTTCTACGGCCTCGTTCCCGGTTTCTCGATCTACGTTCCAACCATCCTGATGTCCTTGGTGGTTGGTATCGGGATAACGCTCATTGCAACGGTACCATCCCTTTGGGGCGCCCTCAGGATGAACACACGGGAGGGACTCCAGGATGCGGGGATAAGCGCCAACTACGGCGGTTCCCTCGTCGACAAGGTTCTCCTGAGGTCGAAATGGCTTCCGAGGACCGCCCAGATGGGGCTTCGCAACGGTGCCAGAAAGAAGGGCAGGTCCATATCAACGATGCTCCAGGTGGCACTGGCCGTTTCCATGTTCCTCGGAATAGTTGCAACGGGGCATTCCCTTGCGGTCGCTGTCGAACGGGAATATGACCATTTCACATACGATATCCTGGCCGAGGGCCAGATGGAAGGAGCCAAGCCTCTCACTGAAGGGGTCGCCTACAATATCGAGAGCATCGACGGAATTGAAAAGGCGGATCCGTTCGTCATCAGTGTCGGGAACCTTGGAGAGAGTGAGATCTATATGTTCGGATACGAGCATGACATCCCCACTTTCAATGTTGAAGGGACGATGTGGAAAGGACGCTGGTTTACGGAGGAGGAACAGGCATCCAGAGAACGGGTGATCGTTGTAGGGAAAGCCATCTCCAGGGCCGAGAGCATCTCTTTAGGAGACATTGTTTACATAGATACTGCCGCCGGAAGCATGGACTTCAAGGTGGTCGGGATCAACTCAGGCCAGATGATGAACGGCATGGTAGGGTATCTGCCGATAGATACAGTACAGGACATCCTGAAGATCGACGATATTGTATCGGGTTTCTCCATCGTCATGGAGAGCAAGGATCATGACCTGATCGATAAGGCAGCTAACGAGATAGAGGACGACCTCATGGCCAGGGGATATGTTGTCGCCATCAATATTCTATATGTGATGAAGGAGAACAACATCAGGGCCAACAACCAGGTCGTGAACCTCATGATCGCAGTGGGGACCATCATCGTCCTGATCACCATGATCGGCCTGATGTCCACGCTCACCATGAACATACTTGAGAGGACGAGGGAGATAGGAATGATGAGGTGCCTTGGCTCCAGGTCCTCGCATATCCGGAGGATGTTCGGGACCGAAGGGGTCACCCTTGCATTGCTGGGGGGGTTGATCGGCATACCGCTGGGCTATGGTGTGACTCAGTTCCTGAACTGGATAATGTTCAACATCCTGAACCTCGAGATGGATGTTCTATTCCCGGTGACCTTCGTGATGATCGCGTTGGGAGTGACAGTCGCCCTGACGCTGGTGATAATACAATTCCCGCTCCACAGGGCCGCAAGGTTCAGACCGGGGGACGCTCTGAGGTATCAGTGAAGATCGAGGAAAGGGAGGGAGGATCAATGAAGAACGGATACAACGGAAATGATATGATAGTTGCAAAAAACGTCAGGAAGACGTACGACACGGGAACGGTGAAGGTGGAGGCCCTCCGGGGTGTCGACCTTGTTATCAAGAAAGGGGAGATGGTCTCCATCATGGGACCATCGGGATGCGGAAAGACTACCCTTCTGAACTGCCTGTCCGGGCTCGATGAGGTCACAAGCGGTGGGATACTCGTGGAGGGCATGGACATAGGGAGGTTGAGCGATGACAAGAAGACGAAGCATCGTGCCAGAAGGATGGGATTCGTGTTCCAGTTCTACAACCTGCTACCGGTGTTGACAGCGGTGGAGAACGTGGAGCTACCCCTTCTTCTATCCGGGGTAAGGCCCAGGGAAGCAAGGAAGAAGGCCAGGAAGGTCCTCGAACAGGTAGGACTTGCTGCCTGGGAGGGACATATGCCTGCGCAGCTTTCAGGCGGACAAAGGCAGAGAGTGACCATCGCGAGGGCGCTCGTGAATGATCCTGCCATTGTCTTTGCGGATGAGCCAACTGGTGACCTGGACAGAAAGACCACGGAGGACATAATGGACCTGCTGCTCGAATTGAACAGGGAGAAAGGTCAGACCTTCGTGCTGGTCACACATGATCCGAAGGTCGGGGCCGTGGCCTCCAGGCAGATCAGGATGGTCGACGGCAGGATCGTCAAGGACAACGGCCATTCATCATCTGCTCAGGGACGTGAACTAGCAGCTGCATGAGGGGGATGGGAGATGAGATTCAGGGAGCCTGAACTGATTACACCCGTGCTGCTGGCCCTCCTGGCGGTTGTCTTCATCGGAGCGGTGGCTTTCTCTCCGCCGACAGTGTTCTACCTGGTCATCGTCGGTATTGCTCTACTCACGATATCACTCTTTGCCATGAGGAACCATGTCCTGTTCAAGGTCAGCGCAAGGAACATCCTTCGCAGGAAGGGGCTGTCGGCGATAGTTATCGGCGGTCTGATGGTGGGTACGGTGATCATCTCCAGCTCCCTGGTGGTCGGGGACACAATGGACGAGATGATAGTCGGCCTTCAGTACGATATCTACGGTGAAGTGGACGAGGTGATCTACGGGGCAAAACCCGACGGCTCCCTCGAATATGTCAACAATACTGCTTTCCTTGACATAAAAGAAGAGCTTATGGAAATCGAAAATGTGGATGCCGTCACAGGGGAGATCGAGGAAAGGGTCAGCATCATGGACCTGAGCTCCGGCCAGGCGGAAGCGGATTTCTCGCTTATCGGTTTCGATACCGATTCCGAGGAATTCGGATACTTTCACCGTAACAGCTTGAGGCTAACGCTAGATCTTCCGGATGATGGCCTGTATATCGACAAGGTATCCGCGAGGATCCTTGATGCCCACAAAGGGGATACGGTGAGCATCCAAACCCGCAACGGGCAGTTCACCTTCAGGATAACAGCGATCACCGATGAGGATACCAGGGCTGGATGGGGAAGAGGAAAGGCCGTCTTCATGCCGCTTGAAAGGGCTCAGGAGATCCTCGGTGCCGGAAGTTCGGTAAACATCATCAAGGTGACGAACGACGGAGGGATCAGGAGCGGAGAGAAGCATTGCGAACAGGTCGGAGCCGATATCGAGGAACTCCTGGCAGGGGGTGCGCATGACGATCTCGAGCTCCAGAGAACGAAACGGGAGGTGGTCGAGGAGGGCAGGGAGGAGATATCGGAGTTCAGCCAGATGTTCTTGATCTTCGGTTCATTTTCCATCCTGGCAGGCATTATACTGATCATAAACATCTTCGTCATGCTCGGTGAGGAAAGGAAAGGTGAGATGGGGATCTCCAGGGCAGTGGGAATGAGAAGGAAGCATCTAAGGGAAGGGTTCGTCTATGAGGGTTCGATCTATGCGGTGATCTCCTCCGCGCTTGGAGCCTTGCTAGGCATTGGAGTTGCCTACCTGGTACTGGTCTTCCTTGATATGATATTCCAGGACGGTTTCGGAGCCACGGGGATCCTGGACAGCTTCACGTTCAGTACACAAAGCGTCGTGATCGCTTTCACCTTCGGAATGCTCATCACGGTCCTGACGGTCTCTCTCTCTGCAACAAGGATCTCAAGGCTCAACATCATCAGGGCGATCAGGAACATACCGGAGCCAGGAGTTAACAAAAAGAGCGTGATAGTGCTCGTGACGGGTATCGCATCGGCAATGGCGGGTACCGCGCTGTTCATCACTGCATATACTTCCTTTCCCGGCATGGGACTCGAAAGGATACAGGAGGCATCTGTTCATCTTGGGATATCGATCGCCATCCTGGGGTCGGGACTGGTATTGAGAAGGTTCATCGGTGAAAGACTTGCCATGTCCGCTGCCACGGCCTTGCTCGTCGCCTACTGGATACTCCCCAACGACATGATCCTTCCGGGCATCCATGAGGGAGACATGGAAGTCTTCTTCCTCTCGGGTGTCTTCACGGTGTCAGGCGCCGTGATGCTGTTCATCTACAACTCCCATGACATACTTGGAACGGTCTCCAGGGTATGGAGTCTTACCGGAAGGTCCACCGCATCGCTGAAGACGGCTTCCTCGTACCCCATGAGGAACAGGTTCAGGACCGGTATGACGATATACATGTTCGCACTGGTTATCTTCACGATAACGGTAATGTCAATGATCGTGGGAGTGATATCCCACAACATAGAACAGCTGACCTCGGAACAGCTGGGCAATATCGATCTGATCGGAGAGGCCAATCCGAACAATCCCATCGATGATATCTATCTCAAGCTCGAGAACAACTCGACGATGGGGACGGATCCCTTCAAGGACATTTACCCTCTGAGCCTCGGTTATGCGGAGGTTAACACCACCGTGAGGACAGGTTACAACGAGGGAGATGACCTGTTCATTCCCTGGTATGTCATAGGGATAGAAGGCAACTTCCGCAGCTGCGGATGGACCTTCATGGAATACATGGACGGGTTCGAGAGCGGGGAAGAGGTCTGGACGGCCGTGATCGACGACAGTGACCTCGTGGTGCTCGACAACTCGTTCAACGGCGAGCAGAACATGGGTCCTCCCACACCATTCCTGGGTTCCGATATCAGGGTTGGCGGCAATATCGAACTGAGAATGTCGGATGGAAGGATAGTAAACAAGACGGTTGCCGGCATACTTGACGAGTTCATCATGCCGGGGATATTCATCAACAGTGAGTTCACCAGGGATGAGCTCGGGATCGAGAATGCGACTACCTTCCTTTTCGTTCTCGAGGAGGGACACGATCCGGAAGTTCTCGCGAGGGACATGGAGAGGGAACTTGGGATAAACATGATAGTACTCCAGACCGAGATCGAGGGGTTCACAAGGTCGATGAACCAGTTCTTCGACCTTTTCATGGCATACATGGGGCTTGGCCTTCTTGTAGGGATCGCCGGTCTGGGGATAATCACCCTAAGAGCGGTCCATGAGAGAAGGCAGGAGATAGGGATGATGAGGGCAATAGGCTTCATTAAACGGGGGGTTACCTCCTCCTTCCTGACCGAAGCGGGATTCATCTCCCTTGTGGGAATCCTGCTTGGAACAGCTCTTGGGATTGGAATCGGGTTCACTCTATGGTATGATGCCTTCAAACCCCTGGATTACGAATTTGTAATACCCTGGACAAAGGTAGGTTTCGTTGCGCTCGTTGCCTTCGGCGCGACAGTCCTCTTCACCATCCTCCCCAGTCTGAGGGCGGCAAGCGTCACCCCTGCCGAGGCCCTGAGGTATGAATGAGTTAGGAAGATCCGATCATTGTCACCTGCCTAGGGGGGAGGTCCTGCGCGGCGTCCCCCCGCTATTTTTTTCCATATTTTCACATCGAATTTTCCTCTATGCCAGGGGTAAAACAAAGTCACTTTTATTTCCGACTTTTGGTGAAAGCGGAAAGGGCCCCCCTGGATTGCAGAAAAACCCTTGAGGATTTTAAAAACATATCGAAAAATTGTGCCTTCTTCGGGGGGGAGGAGGAAGAATTAGCGGTCATGGATTCATTTTCATACATAGAATAGTTCTATAGGATTCACATTTTTCATATCATTTGATTAATAGATCCTTCCAGATTTAGGGTTAGGATTATCCAGTGATCTGGAATGGATATTGATAATAAGTTTTAATATTTGAATATGGCCAGGTATACTGAGAAAGGATACAGAACTCCTATATTTTCCCATAACAATCTTTTCACAACAGCACGAAGAAGGCATCATCATGAAGAAAAGAACAATGCAAACGATCCTACCCGGCATAATACTTATCGTATTG
>JBLIRL010000017.1:0-26206 GCA_049472275.1 Thermoplasmatota archaeon
AGGACCTTGATCGGCAGCGTGAACAGGTCGCTGATCTTGTCGAACACCGGCTCGACGAGGATCTTCTGGGCCAGGGCCGGGTTCGTTTCGGTCCAGCCGGTCAGAAGTCCGGAGATTATGCCCTGGTCGAAGAAGCAGCCTCTTCGCTGGAGTTCATTCTGATGATCCCGATGTTGATCCTTCTCATCATGTTGTTCATATCACTGTTCAGAACATTCAATTGGAAAAGCTACCAGATCGAAGAAAAGAAGCTATTCTGGATATACTTGGTCCCCGTTATTGGAGTAAACCTCCTGCTCATACTTGCTGGACTTCTTTCGCTACAATATGCAACGGATAATGCTCTTATCGGCGATGCTCGATACGGAGAAACGGTGGAACCCGCCCTATTTGTTCTGATAGTAACCATTGTTCTGATCGCAATAGTATCGCTTGTGATACTGATAGAGGCGAGAAGGATATCGAAATACTCATACTCCGATCCGGATAAACTGCCCCGGAGATCCCCGCTTCTGATATTTTTGTTCTTGACCATCTTCGTTCCTTTGATAACACCTTTGTTCATTTTATCGGATTCTACGATATCGATAGATTGGCCGGGTCCGTTCTTCCTCATTGTCTCGATTTCCTTCATCACTTCCGCTTTGATCCTGGTTATCAATACGAGATCGTTTCGAAAAGACATCATATCCGCATTTGAACATATGCGAAGAGGGAACATCAAGGACGCTGCTGACCAGTTCAGAGATGCATGCATGTACGATCTCTCAGCCGACCTTTATTCGAGGCTCGGACTCTTCGAGGAAGCCGCACTCGACCATGAGAAGGAAATGAGATGGGATGAAGCAAGGAGGGAAAGGAGCAGGTATCTGCCCGCTCAATTGGTTGGGAACCTGGATCGTGTCACGGAAGTTGACGAGATCCGCATGGTCCGATCAGGAAAGGCGATGCTCATCGCCGGGGTCTTTCTGCTTATTGCCCTTATCACACTGGGAATGCTGTTCGTTCCCGGTTGGTTTCGGGCGGAGTTGAACGATATCTACGAATCCGACCTCGACGAAGTGGAACAGTATGAGATCTCGTATTCAGGTGAATCAGCACCCATAGAACAGTCGTATGAATACACGGTCCATGCGTATGACTCAAATGGAAACAAGGTCGAAACCGAATATGGAAGGATCCCCCTCACGGAGGGCCACTGGGAATCGGACAACTTCAATGAACATTCGATAAAGGGTTTGTTCCGGTTCCCCTATGAAGGCCTCCTTTTCACCATTTTCTTCTTCACATTTCCCATCTGTGGTCTGTTCATGATTGCTTCCGTTCTCACATCCTTCGGCAGACTGAATGGAAAGGTTTCCATGGTCCTGGCGATTATTGCATTTCTCAGCATATTCGTGAACCTGATGGACCTGATCACAAATAGCGAAGATACCTTGCTGATACCGACATTGCCCGGTGAGGTCGAGACGGACATTGCAGAGTCAATGGGAATAGGATGGCCATTCATCATAATAATCATGATTCAGATCGGTTTTCTTGTTTGTGCATATCTAATGTCCAGGATCGGGAATGTCAGGAAGCAGAGACATCTTGCGGAGAGGTTCAGGTATTCTCTCAACATCGACAGGTCAATGAGAATGTACAGCAAGATCGGCATGCAGATGACAGCCCAGGAGATATCCCGGTCGATTTCCGGTCCTTCTCAAATGCGCCTCACAGCGCTTGAGGTCTGAAGGAATGCGCGACACCATCGATGGATAACGAGATTATGATCCGGAATTTTTGCCATGGCCCCGCTGTCATCATTTGAACGATGATAGGTCCACCTGTATCATTGTCCAGGCAACTTCCGAAAATTGAGCGTATCCGGTTGGATTCAATCTTTCAGGTGATAATCTTTTAATCGGATCCTCTCATGAAGGACCGTGAAAGATCGGCAACCGGGAAGGAAGACAACTAACAGACCTCTCAAGGTGGTCCTGATAATTGCGGGAATCATATTCACGGCTACGGGAATGATAGGAGTGTTCGTCCCCATCCTGCCCACGACCCCATTCCTCATCCTGGCAGCTGCCTGCTTCCTGAGAAGCTCCGACCGTATGTACCACTGGCTGTTGAGCAACAGGATATTCGGAAAGTACCTCAAGAACTATCTGGATAAGAAAGGAATTCCCCTTGGTGTTAAGGTCTTCACCATAATACTCCTGTGGGCCACCATTTTACTGTCCGCATTCGTGTTCGTCGATATATTATGGGTCAGTATCCTGTTGGTCATCATTGCCTTAGGTGTGACCATACACCTGGTAATGATAAGGACCTACAGGGGCCCTTCTTAGGATACGAAGATATCGGGTTGTGATAGGGAGCGTTTTCATTATTTCTTGGTTGCTTTCACGATGAACTGCTCCTTAATCCTCTCCACCGAGACGTTCTCGAGCTTTTCCTCCATCAATCTTGCGATCCTCTCTCCGGATTGCCCAATGAACTTCTTCTCATCTCCCGGATAGAGGTTTTGGCTGAATATTCGCTCAAGGATGAAGGAATTGAACTGAGCAAACTCGACAATGATCACCAGTCCTCCTTGTTTCACTATCCTGATGACCTCCGCCAGATATTTCTTGATGTTCATCTCCTTGGTGAGATCATATGTCGAAACTACCACATCCAGATAATCGTTCTTCAGAGGGATGTCGTCGATCCTGGAAGGGAAGTATGCCATTTCCCTGTCCAAATACTCCTTGAAATCGTAATGCTTCTGATCCTTCCCTTCCTCAATCATCAATAGGAAATATTTCTTTGTTTCCAAATTGGGCACGATCTTGAGGCTCCTTCTTATACTGAAAGTATCCGAGCCCGTTAATATTCCAATGTTCTTGAATCCTTTTAAAGGGGACAGTATCTCCTTGAAGCGGTTGGTCACCAATGCATCAAGCTGGAAAAGCATACGATTGAACTGTATATTTGCTATGAACATCTCGGCTTTATCGATCTCATCCTTCCCTTTCTCCGTGATCTCGAAATAGATGCGGTCCACTCCTCTGGGGAGGACGGCGACCCCCCCATGCTCGTCGGTTACCTCCTTCTTTCTTTTCTTCAACCTTCTGATGAATCCCGCCTTTTCCATCTTCTTCAGATTGGGGTAAAGCTTTCCGGATGTAACCTTGTCCTTGCCAAGTGTGTTCATCAGGAGCATCAGGAGTTCGTTGCCGTACCTTTCCCTGGTCAGCAGCCTGTTCAGTATCTCCAGCTCCAGCCATGAGACCTCTGGAAGGTCCGGATGTTCTCGCGCCATTATATCACACTAATAATGCTGTTGCAGATATTTAACTCCTGTTTCATTTTCTTGATTTTTTCTTTTTGAAGGATTAGAACGCAAAAAATAAAATATATCTCCTAAGAAATATAAAGATATTAATATCTGAGAATAAAACATAAATAGTTACGAGGATATATGGCTGATCGGGGATGATAACACGGAACACATCGTGATGTCCAATCTTGACAAGGTCTATAGAACGGGAAAGGTCGAATATCACGCACTTCGAGAGGTGAACCTTGGCATCGATCAGGGTGAGTTCATAGCTGTGGTCGGTCCATCAGGGAGTGGAAAGACGACCATTCTAAACATGATCACCGGTATAGACCGCCCCACAAATGGCAGGGTTATAGTGGAGAGCAACAGAATAGACGAAATGAAGGAGGATAAACTGGCAAAATGGAGGGGACAACACGTTGGCATAATATTCCAGTTCTTCCAGTTGTTTCCCACCCTTACCGCTCTGGAGAATGCGATCCTGCCTATGGATCTCGCGAATCGCGGCAGAACAAAGGAAAGGAGAGTGATTGCCAGGAAGAACCTGGAACTGGTGGATCTGGGTGATAAACTGAATAATCTACCCTCCGAACTTTCGGGCGGAGAACAGCAGCGTGTGGCAATAGCACGGGCTTTGGCGAATGATCCGAAAATAATCATCGGAGATGAGCCCACCGGGAACCTGGATTCGAAAACCGCGGACAAAATGTTCAGGATCTTCAGAGAACTCAACGACCAGGGCAAGACGATTATCTTCGTGACGCATAACAGGGAACTGGCGAAGAGAGCCGGAAGGAGGATTAAGATCCTGGACGGCAGGATACATGATGGGGATGAGTAGATGGTAACTGCCCTATTCAAGAAATCGATAGCCGATCTCCGAAAACGCAGATCAAGGACCGTGTTCACTATCCTTACCATCGCTCTGTCTGTCGGTGGATTGGGACTGTTTGCGGTCATGCCACTATTGAATGAAGCCATGGCCGACGAGATCGAGGATTCAAATCTCTTCGATGTTCAACTTCGTTTGAACAACCTTGATCTTACCATTGCCGATGTCGAATGTCTGGAACAGATAGAAAATGTTCGATCAATAGAGTTGAAATCGATATTTATAACAAGGATGTACATTGGAGAAAGACGGAACGATGCGGTGGTCATCGGGATTCAGAATTTTCAGGATCAATCCGTGGACCAGGTGAAAATTGATTCCGGCAACCCACCCGATGGAATGGAAATGCTGACCGACGTGGGGAATGAAAGAACATCCCTTTACTCAGGATGTAGGGGTGACATCGCCAGGATCTATGATTCCACCGGAAGGTTGCAGGATATGATGATCTCCGGAAAGGGTCACTGTCTTTCTTTCTCGGATTTTCCTACCTGGGGGGACGCCGTATTCTATGCGGATTTGGATTCTGTGAATGCACTGATGAACACCACGGGAATTAACCTGATAAGCGTGGACCTTGAAGTTTCCTCCGAGGAGAGAGCTTTGGAAGCCATCGAGAAGATCGAAACGTATCTACTCATCAATACGGAATTCAAGGCTTTCATGAGCCTCCCCGCAATAAGGATGGAGGATGATTACCCTGGGAAGGATATTTTCCAGGATATAATGTCATTCTTCTATGTCCTGACATTCATGACCGCTTTGTGCAGTCTTTTCCTGATCTCCAACACCATGCACACGATCATCATCGAGCAACGAAAGGAAATTGCGCAGATGAAAGCCATCGGGGCCACAAAATTCCAGGTGTTTATATCATATCTAAGAACGAATTTAATAATGGGGTCCGTAGGCTCGATCATCGGAGCCGGTCTGGGGATCATCATTGCATATTTCATAGGTCAATTTTTACTTGGTTCATTCTTCAGACTGACACTTCCTTTCGGTGTCTATCCACCGGTAATATTGCTTAGCATCACATCAGGCCTGTTGATCATCACATTTGCCGGTCTCCCGGCTCTTCTTGCTAGTCTAGGAACAACCGTAAGGAAAGGGATGGAAGATCGAGGAATGACGAATGGGTACGATAGAAAATTTTACCACGGGCTTCTGATGAAGGTGTCCTTCATTCCAAGGAACGTCCAGATGGGTATGAGGAATATTTCAAGAAAGAAGGGACGGAGCATATCCACGATCCTGCAGATAGCTATTGCAGTTGGAATGTTCGTGGGATTCGTTGCCATCGCTCATACTTCCTCGAGGGGGATAGAGGAGATCTTCGAGGAATACGGGTCCGATATCGAGATCCATGGCCAGATGACCGGAGGGAATCCTCTGACCGAAGATCTGCAGATCATCATTGAAGAGATCGATGGAGTAGAAGAAGCTGAACCATTTCTCACTTCAAATGGTCTCCTGAAGGGCATTGAATTTTTCATTTTTGGGTATGATCATGATACATTCATGTATCGGTTTGATAAAACCCTGCAAGAGGGCAGATGGATCGGAAAGGAGGATAATACCAACCTTGGCAATGTGATTGTCCTAAACAGGTTCCTTGCAAAGGATGCAGGAGTGAAACTGGGTGATATCGTTGATGTCCATATTGCCACAGGTGTTCATTCATTCGAGGTCATCGGTTTGGATGGTGGGTTCGGGGAATGGGGAAGAACCGCATATGTTCCTCTGGATACACTGCAGAAACGATTGCTTCTGGGTGATGTCATATCCGGTTTCGGAGTGATCACAACGACCGGAGAGCATGATCTGATCGATCGTGTATCCACAGATATCGAGGATGCGTTGCTCGGTCATGGATACGTTGTCAACAACTACATTCCATATGTCGACTGGGAGGAAGCGAGGCAGTTCAATATGAATATCATCAACATGATGATCGCTGTCGGAGCCCTGGTCATGCTCATAACACTTATCGGACTAATGAGCACACTGACCATGAACGTCATCGAGAGAACGAAGGAGATCGGCATGCTTAGATGTCTCGGCTCATCATCATGGTCAATTCGTTCGACCTTTGGTGTGGAGGGTATCACCCTTGCGGTGCTGGGTTGGATCCTTGGAATGCCATTCGGGTATGTGGTGGGCAGGTTCCTGAATTACATGTCCTTGAAGCTGATGAACAGCGATTTCGATATGGTTTTCCCCTATAGGATTCTTATCATCGCGGGCATCTTTACCTTAATGCTAACAATGATTGTGATGCAGCCCCCTCTAAGGAGAGCTACCCATCTGAGGCCAGGGGACGCTCTCAGGTATGAATGATTGAAGAAGATAGGAAGTGATCGAAGTGATCATCGGTAGCAGTTTCGGGCATAACAGCGTCCTGGCCTTTTTATTAGAACATCATTTCTTGTCCCAATCATGGAAGAAGCATCATCTCCTAACCCCGGATCGAATTCCGGAGACCCCGGTATCACGCTTCCTAACCTGCCATGACACCTCGGTGATCAGAAGCAGCTTCCCATCGGGGAGGAGGTAGGCTGATGCCGCGGTCAACATGATCCCCCTTGAAGAAGAGATGAGATCGGATTTCCTATGCTGTGGTGTTCCAGTTTCTGCAACGATCGAAAGAGCCTCATGCAAACCCAGGTCCTTTGAAAGTGGAACCGCCCGGTCGAGTTTCACCCCGGATGAAGACGGGTCAAGACCGGAGGGCAGGTCACGGGAGGCCGGCTCGTTCATCCAATATACGCTCATGTTCCCCGGGTCGATCAGAAAGACCTTCGCTCTTACCGGACTTCTCCCCTTTTCCTCATGACCGGTCCTGCCTTCCATTTTCGCCACCTCCTATCGATGATAGCCGCATTGGAGTATTGCCATATCAGCATGATGATATTTTTCAACAGGAGGGAAAAAGAAGATCATTTCGGTGATCCTGGCATGCTTCGAATAAAGTAATTATGGCCCCCGTACTCGACAGTTCTGATCGCCCCCTCATCCATCAGGGCTTCGATTATCGACACATCCCCGTTGTGGTCTTCTATCATCCTCAACATTGCATCCTCTCAGAGAGGATGCCTCCGACGTCATCTTTCTCCTTTCCCGTTATGCATATTGTACCGACGATAATTCATTTTAACTGCTCAATGGTGCAAAAGAATTAAATATTTCCTCTCTATTGAGCAATATTATGGGATGGAGACGCGGAAGACACCGTTCGCCGAGATGGATCGAGCAGATACCCGATGTCAGCTTCTACAAACCCGCAGGGGTCCCCCTGAGGGAGCTCGAGGTCGTTGATATCTCCTACGTGGAGATCGAAGCCCTGAGGCTTACCGACCTCGAGGGCCTGACGCAGGAGGAGGCGGCTGCAAGGATGGGTATCTCCAGGAGGAGCTTCTGGGATGACCTCACAACGGCTCGAAAGAAGATTGCTTACGCCCTGACAAAGGGTTGCGCGATCCAGATCGTCAATGGAACCCACCGTCTCCATCAACCAACAGATGAAATAAAGGAGTGATGATGAATGCCAGCAGGAGATAGGACCGGACCGTGGGGCAGAGGCCCCAGGACCGGCAGAGGTTTCGGATACTGTTCCGGGTACGACTCCCCGGGATTCGCTGCGGGAAGGCCAGGACGAGGCTCGTTTGGACGGGGAAGAGGCTATGGAAGAGGAATGGGTTACGGGCGCGGGAGGGGCTTTGGGGGCTTTTTTCCCGAGAGCCCCGATGATTTGGGCAGGTCTCCGGCGCCTTTGTCAAAGGACGAGGAGAGGAAGTTTCTCGAGAGATCCATGGAGGACATGGAATCCGAGATGATCAGGATCAAGTCACGCCTGAAGGAGCTGGCAAAGGAATGATTCGGGATTAATCTCCGGAAGGTGTGGAACCATGGACGAGACCAGAGGAGCAGCGATGAGCAGCTGGGACCAGGCTCAGCTCAGGATCAAGGAGAACCTCGGCCCCATCAAAAACAAGATCACGATCATGAGCGGGAAGGGGGGTGTGGGAAAGACCACCGTTGCCGTGAACTTGTCCGTGAGCCTGTCCGAACGTGGAAAGAAGGTCGGGCTCCTGGATGTCGATCTCCACGGCCCCAACGTCCCCGTCATGCTGGGTCTCGAGGGCCTGAACCCGGGTATGAACAACGGAAGGCTGGCGCCGATAGAGGTGAATCCCAACCTCAGGGTCTTCTCGCTTTCCTTCCTCATCCAAAAAAGGGACGCTCCTGTAATATGGAGAGGGCCGATGAAGATCAATGCCATCAACGAGTTCCTCGGCGACATCGAATGGGGAGTTCTCGATTATCTGATAATCGACCTGCCGCCGGGGACGGGGGATGAGGCTCTGAGCATCGCTCAATCGATCCCAGGGTCCGGCGCCATAATAGTGACGACCCCACAGGAGGTGGCGCTTCTGGATTCTCGAAGATCGGTGAACTTCGCGAGGTCCCTCGAGATGGATGTTATCGGGATCGTCGAGAACATGAGCGGTTTCACCTGTCCCCACTGCGGAAAGGGAGTGGACCTTTTCAAGAGTGGCGGCGGGGAGGAAGCCGCAGCGGAACTTTCCGTGCCGTTCCTGGGAAGGATCCCCGTCGATCCCGGTATCGTGACCGGAGGCGACTCGGGGAACCCCTTCGCGGCCAGTGACGGTGGGACGATTTCCAGGAACGCGTTCATGAAGATAGTGGATATCATAGACAAAAAGGAGTGATAATATGAAAATAGCCGTGACTTCAAAGGGAGAAGGTCCGGGCTCGGAGGTGGACCAGAGGTTCGGAAGGTGCGATTTCTTTCTCGTCTTCGATAGAGAGCGGAGACCCATCCACCTCGTCCGCAACGAGGGAAGTGAAAGCACGGAGGGAGCGGGGATACGGGCTGCATCCGCATTGAACGATATGGGTGTGAGCGTCCTCATAACCGGAAATATCGGGCCCAACGCTTACAGGTCCCTCGCCGCGGCAGGCATCGAGGTGTACGTGGGAGCTTCCGGAACCGTCGAGCAGGCATTGACCGAATATTCCAAAGGTGCCCTGGAAAAAGCAGAAGGGCCCACATCGATGGGGCATCATTGAACATGAGGAGGAGAACAGATGATCATAGGAATTCCGACGATGGGAACAAAGGGAATGGATGAAATGGTGGGGGAGCACTTCGGGCGCACCCCCACCTATACCCTCTACGATACGGAGACGGGAAATATCAGGGTGATAGAGAACACCAGCGAGCATATGGGCGGAACAGGGCAACCCCCCGAGCTTCTTGCGAGGAACGGTGTGGGAATCCTTGTATGCCAGGGACTCGGAAGAAGGGCGATCGCGTTGTTCCGTGACTACGATATCTGCGTTTTCATTGGTGCCTCGGGTACCGTTTCCGATGCTATCGGGATGTGGAAGGACAGGGGTCTTGTCGAGGCAACGGAGGATACTGCATGCGGCAAGCACATGTTCCGCTCGCAGCACCATGGCGACCCTGGTCATGGACACCACCGCCATCATTGATCCACAGGAGAGACGGGGAATGAGGATCGCGATCGCCAGCGGAAAGGGCGGTACGGGAAAGACTACGATCGCCACGAACCTCTCGCTTCTCTCCGGGGACTCACTGCTTGTCGATTGCGACGTGGAGGAGCCCAACTGCCATCTTTTTCTTGAGGCCGGCATGGAAACGGATAAGGTCTTGGGAATACCGAAACCCGTGATAGATCCGGAGGACTGCACCAGATGCGGAGAATGCTCCGGCTTCTGCCGCTACAACGCCCTGTTCACGGGCAAGGAAGGGGTCCTTTTTTTCGAGAACCTCTGCCACGGATGCGGCGGCTGCAGGCTGGTTTGTCCGGTGGGGGCGATCAGCGAGGAAGAGATGAGGATAGGTGAGATCAGGTCCGGATCGGGAAACGGATACCGCCTCCTCGACGGGGTCCTGGACATCTCGATCCCTTCCGGAGTTCCGATCATAAGGGAATTGAAGGGTATGATGGGAAAGGATTACATTGCCTTCATCGACTGCCCCCCCGGCACCTCCTGCTCGGCCGTGGAGAGCATCAGGGATTCCGATGTCTGCATCCTGGTCACGGAGCCCACTCCGTTCGGGCTGCATGACCTCAAGGCTGCGGTCGAGGTGGTGAGATCGTTGGAAGTACCCTTCGGGGTCGTGATCAACAGGGAGGGAATAGGGAATGACGAGGTGATGAGATGGCTGGAAGCCGAGAGCATTCCTCTCCTCGGAACGATACCGAACGATATGGGGATCGCAAGGGTATATTCCAGAGGAAAGATTGTGGTCAGGGAGCTCCCTGAATACAGACACCTGTTCGAGAGGATCCTTGAAAGGGTCTCAAGGCTGGTGGCAACATGAAACAGATGACAATCATCAGCGGGAAGGGAGGTGCAGGGAAGACCACGATCGCGGCTTCCCTGCTTTCATTTCCAGCGGCTCCTCTCATCGTGGACTGCGACGTCGATGCTTCCAACCTCCATCTGCTCCTTGGTCCCCGGATAATCGAGAGGGAGGAGTTCTTCGGACTCGATGTCGCTCGATCTGACCCTGGCAAATGCATCGGATGCGGGAAATGCAGGGATGTTTGCCGCTTCGGAGCCATCGATGCGGAGTTCGAGGTGAAGGAGGACAGATGCGAGGGATGCGCGGTATGCACTCTCGTCTGCCCCTCGGGGGCCTTGGAGATGGTCCCAAGGATGTCCGGTGAGTCGTATGTCTCGGCAACCAGGTTCGGACCCCTTGTTCATGCCCGCCTCTTTCCTGGAGAGGAAGCATCAGGGAAGCTCGTCTCCCGCGTAAGGACCAGGGCTCTCGAGACTGCGAGAGCGCAGGAGCGTGAAATCATCATCATAGACGGGCCTCCGGGGTCCGGATGCGAGGTCATAGCCTCGATCACCGGTGTGGACCTGGTCCTGCTGGTGATCGAACCGACGTTGTCGGGGATACATGATGCAAAGAGGGTATTGGAGCTGTGCCGTCATTTCAGGATAGATGTAGTCGCCTGTGTGAACAAATACGATATCAATCCCGATCTGGCCTCTGATATCGAGGAATATCTGGATCAGAATGGTGTAAAGGTCCTTGGTAGATTGCCCTATGATGATGAGGTAACAGCATCCATGCTGCGGAGAGAGACGTTGATGGAGTCGGGATCCGATGAGATAAAAGGTATTATCGGGAATATATGGAGAGGTATATCCAACAGCCTGATGAAGGGAGGAAATTAACCGACCGGGACATAATTTGTTCATGATCTAATGCAAAGACCACCCCAAATAGGACCTCGAAGACATCAGGTGATCGGTCAGGGTATGTTCCATCAAGGATTCACTAGGTCGAGATCCATTCGGTCAGGGACCTGTACCAGGCAGGGTTGTTGCTGGACCTCCTCAAACGGTCGAAGGATGTGATCAGGTACATGGTCCTTTCTGTCCCGTCATCGAAAAAAGTGATCCTAAGGGGTTTGAAACCCAGTCCCAGCGATCTGTCCTCCCTTTTCCCGAACGTTCTGTCAAAACCATGATGGATCCCTGTTACATCCTCCTTCTTCACAACCTTGAAGTACTCTCTGTCCTTCCTACTGTCGATCCCCCGGAACTCGATCCTGTCAGGATAAAGACGGATCTCACCTTCGTATCGATGGACCGGTTTTGCGAGCGAGGTATGGGCTCTTATCCAGTCCTTCCAGCTCCTTGTTCTGATATCATCTCCGTAGGCCATCAATGTTCTCTCCTCTTTGATCTTCATATTTTCCACCTGATGTTCCTTGTTTTCAGTTTCAAGAGAGTCCTCCGTAGACACCGTGATAGAGAAGATATTGGGAGATGTGCATGATGACGGCAGCCAGAAATCCCCATCTGCGGAATGCCCAGCAGGAGGTCAATATGAACCCTCCGGATACGATGAATATCTGTACGACCGTTACTGGTGTGATCTCACCTACCAGTGCCGCATACTGTCCGAACTGGATCATCATGTATACGATCGAGTAGACCACTGCCATTCCCCAGTATACTGCTTCCTGTTTTCTGCCCTTGAACAACCTTCCGGAGACCATATAGACGACCATCGTCATGATGAAGAGCTTCCAGAACATGTTGTCCATGATGGCGACCGGGATGTATGCCGGGATCGAGAGAGGGAACGGGAGCTGAGGCACCTTCGTTTCAGAGATCATATCGAAACCTGTCGCAAGTACCCCGAATAAAAGACCTGCGATCGCGGGGAAGAGGTATTGCCTCCACTCTCCCGGAACATCCATCATCCCCTTGGGTCCCGCCTCTCTGAGGAAGAATCTCATTCCGATGTATCCGAGCCCCCCGTGGATCGGTATGGCAATCCAGTTCACGAAGAGCTGCGGTTCGTTCAGAAGGAAGGGAGTCACGATGACCTGACAGATCGAGGATATCGCCATGAGCAGAAGGAAGACCCTGAGGTCCGAGACATCCGCTTTCATGAACGAACCCCCCCTTCTCCGAGAAGTGCTTTACTCAATTCCGCAAGCTCCCTTTGCAGGTCTCCGACCTTGAGCTCCTTGGAACATGAGAGATCGATCCTCCCACCGAGGGAGACCGTGAAACCGAGATCGAGAATATTCCTCACCATGGAGAGGAGCTTCTCGAGTCCAACATGCTCTGCCTCCCGCTCGTCGAGATAAAGGTCGACCTCGATGAGGACCGTGTCCGTCCCGGAGCCCTTCGAACTTGAATATCCTATCCTGACCCCTTCCTCTCTGTGAACGAGAGAATAGACACAATCCTCCGGATGGTCGTAATCTTCTTCGAGGACCTTCTTCTGATCCCGCGCTTTCTTCATAGGAGAGTTTGAGGCCGGGGCTCCTTATAGAACCATGTTAATCACAGGGATGAAGGAACGGACCGAATGGAGGCCCTGATTGTCGATCATCGAAACCGTTTGGTTAACAAGATCGACATCCGCCATGGAGCCAGTATGCGGATGGAAGTTCACGGACCGAGGTCCTTCCATGACTTGATGAAATGCATGTCGTAGAGAACGTTGAGGTCGATCCGATCGACGGGGTATCTCGATGAGAGATCCTTCTTGAGGTCCTCCGTCGCCTTCATCGATCCCGCCCAGCAGTTCGCTATTATCAATCCCGGTTCGTTGGAGAAGAGAATGGTGGTCATGACCCTCGGAAAATTCTCGCTTCTGAGCCTGTGGGCGACCAGATCGCGGTCGGCATCCTCCGACAGATACAGGAACAAGAAGGAGATAATGTCCCCGGAAGCTGTGGGAACCATCTCCGCCCGAAGCTCCACGGCTTCAAGTCCGATCATCCTGTCGAGTCTTCTCTTCACGGTCCGGGTGGAGATCCCGAGCGCCCCGGCAACTTCGTTCAGGGGCCTCCTGCAGTCATTCGAGAGGGCCTTTATGATCGATCGGTCGGTTGTCGAAAGCTCGATCCTCGGGGCAGACCTCCTACTGGGAAGGTGAGGTATCAGTATCCGGGGATTCTTGATGCCGCAGGTCGAGATCACTCTGGTGGTGAAATCATCAAGATCGGAGATGTCCCTGAGGATACCTTCGACGAAGAGGAAACCTCCTGGTGAACGGATCAACTTGTAGGCTCTCCCGTCCCTCTCGAGCTCATCGATCACGGGATCGACGTCATCGAAGGTTCCCGTCCCGGATACCGCAACAAGGACTCCTCCAACAGCAGCGACACTTGGAGAAGCCCTGAAACCTCTGATTATCCCAATGTCCATCAGGTTCGCAACACGTTTGTGGACAGCAATGGAGGACATGCCCATCTTATCCGCCAGCTCCCGATAGGGCATCCTCCCGTTGAAGAAGAGTTCGAAGCTGATCCTTATGTCGATCTCGTCCATCCAGCACCTTTCGAAACAACGGTTGAACTGTATATAATCGTTTTCAGGAGAAGGGCATTAGAATCCTATACAAAATACATTATATTACCATTGAAACATTAGTATTCATATACATATATTGATTAGCTTCTGGAATTGAAGGAAGCTGCGACCTTGGCCCCCTATGACACGAAATATCTATAGTTTAAATGCGGACAGGGGGAGCTCCCTGGTGTGCTGAGGGGAAATGGATGGTACACGAGCAGAAGGGCAATAGAGCTGCATATCGAAGACCTGGGAAGAAAATAGGATATTGACAAGAATCCAAGATGCAATCCACCAGTGCCTGTATTGACGCCAATTAATATTGGATTGAAGCCAATATTATATAATGATATTTAATTAACTATGCGGTGAGATGAATGGATCTGGACATCGATGAGGTTCTCTACGTCACCGGGAGTGCTTTGACGATCGGGGGAACACAAAGGAGGATAACGGCCCCCAAGAGTATCGTCGATCGGATCGGATTGAGGAACGGTGAAAGGATCAGATTGTGCCCGTACCGTGATGGCAAGGTCATGGTCCAGAAGGCAGGAGGTGGAGCCTGATGGAATACCTGCTCACGACCCTTGCATTGTTCGTGCTCCTCGCCCTGATGATGGAGATGATCGATTCCTCCCTCGGAATGATGTACGGCACCCTTCTCAGCCCGCTGCTTATCGGGGCCGGTATGGATCCGGTCACAGTGGTCCCGTCGATTCTGATATCTCAAGCAGTCGGCGGCCTCGGTGGCACCCTGTCACACCACAGGTTCGGGAATGCGAATTTCAACGGATTCACTAGGGATACCAAGGTCGTACTAGCCATGGTTGTCCCTGGACTGCTCGCAGTTGTGTTCGGAGTGCTAGTTGGATTGAGCCTTCCGGAGATCTATGTGGAGATATACATTCTAGTTCTCGTTGTGGCGATGAGCATCCTATGCATGGTGCCTGTCAAGTTCAAATTCAAGTGGTGGAAGCATTACCTGCTTGGCATCATAGCCGCTTTCAACAAGGCGCTTTCCGGAGGCGGCTTCGGACCGGTCACAAGCACTGGCGGGATAATCGGCGGACTTGATTCTAGAGTTTCGATAGCGACCACCACCTTCGCCGAGGTCTTCATATGCTTCGCTGCGTTCATTGTCTATTTCATATTCACCGGGGAGATGGATATCCACCTGGTCTCTTCACTATGCATCGGTGCCGTAATAGGGGGTCTCATAGGTCCCTACATAGCCAGCAGGATCAGCAGGAGGAGACTGAGGGTCATGGTAGGAGCTCTCGGTATCCTCTCGGGTCTATGGCTGCTCCAGAGCATCCTCTGATATCTTTCGACACCTGCCCCCCGGATCATTTGTCTTGATCGATGATCTTTTCAGCGTCTATCCTCGACCGGATCTCTTCAACCAGAAGCCCGATCTTGTGGTCGTCGTCCTTTCCGAGAAGCCTCTCCATGTCGTCCACGGTCTTCGCCGTCCTGAAGGTATCTCCCGGTACCAGCAGAAGAGGGATATTCCTCTCATCCGCCCGGGATATTATATTGGAGGGTGGAACGATGTTGTTGGTCAGGACGATCCCCGCCGTGTTCGAATCCAGAGCCCCGAGGATGAGGTCGCTCCGGTCGCCGGAGGTGATTATAAGCTTGCCTTCCTTCCGAAAGAGCGGGCTCTCTATCGCCCTCCCCCCGGACATTGCACCCACGAAGATGTTCTTGACAAGGTTCTTCATGCCCTTCTCCCCTGCGACGACCTTCGCGAAGAGGACGTTCGAGATATGCTCCATATCGTAGAAGTTCAGATCCCGGAGATAGGGCAGGATGCCGAGGATACTGGCCCCTGTCGCCTCGATGGCATCCCCATGAGTCGCCATGAAGTCATCGGGGTCATCGACCTTGTTGATAACGATGCCGAGGAGGTCCACGTCCCTGTTCTCGAGGTACTCCATCAGGAAGTGGACCTGGTCGATGACCTTGTCCTGCTCCCCGCTGAGTATGAACAGGACGCTCGCATCCAGTGTCTTCGCGACGCTCAGTGGGTCCAGATGAAGGGAGCATCCGTACGATAGGTCCCTGCCTCCTTCGATGAACATCACATCCCTGTCGGAGCCGATGTTGCTGACCACTTTTTTCAGCTTCTCCTCGATGCTCTCGCGGTCGTACATGAACCGAAGCTTGGAATGGTCGAATCCCAGGCTCATGTCCTCAGGGCTCTCCTTGAGGTCGAAGAGCGAGCTGATCAGGACTGAATCGTAATCGAGCAGCCTCTTCTTCCGGTACAATATCCTCTCTCCGAAGGGTTTCATGTAACCGATACTGAGGCCCTTCGCCCTCGTGAGCCCCACAATGAAGCTCGTCTTCCCTGCTCCCCTTTCCATAGATGCGACCACTATCCTTTTCATTTCGAGCCCTCCCTTTCTCCTGCGATCATTATCCTGATATCAACGACCTTGACCCCTTTTCCCCTTTCGTATACGAACAGCGGATTGATCTCCATGTCCGTTATCCTCTTCACACTACTTAGAATGGAGCCGACCCTCATCATCACATCGATGAGTCCCTCGATGTCCTTCGTCTCCTCACCCCTGACTCCGAGGAGCAGAGGATAGGACCTGACCTCCTTGAGAAGGGATATCGCTCCCTCCCTGCTTATCGGAAGCGCCCTGAAGGAAACATCCTTCATGACCTCGACGTAGATGCCTCCGAGACCGAACATGACGATGGGTCCGAAGGACCGGTCCCTTCTGGCACCGATGATGGTCTCCAGGCCCTTTGGGATCATCTCCGATACCTCTATGCCGTCCACCCTCGCATGCGGATCGTATTCCTTCGCGTTCCTTATGATCAGCTGATAGGCATCCATGACCTCCTCAGGGTCCCCGAGGTCCAGCGCCACACCCCCCGCATCGCTCTTGTGAAGGATGTCCCTTGAGACGATCTTCATAACGACGGGATAGCCTATGCTCTCGGCAGCCTCAACAGCTTCCTCGATGCTCCTCGCCATCCTGCTGCGGGGTATCGATATCCCGGCTGCTTTGAGGACGGACCTTGCCTCCTGTGCAAGCAGGAAATCCCTGCCATCGTCGAGGGCCTCGGAGACTATCTCCTCGATGGTCTCCGCGCCGATATCGATCTGCACATCGGCGCTCTCGCTCCTCTCGAGGTTCTCCTTGAAACGATAGAGCGCACCGAAGCACGAGACCATCTCGTAAACGCCGAGGAAAGCGGGGATTCCCCTGTTTCTAAGACCATGGACGCATTCGGCCACCTCCTCGCCGCCGACGAGAGAGAAGGCTATGGGTTTCCTTCTCCTCATGTACTCGTTATGGATGAGCGAGATCATCTCCGAGTATGCATCCTTGTCGAAATCCGCGGTCTGGCAGTACAGTGCCATTGTATAATGCACCCTGTCGCTATCGAGACCCACCAGAAGCGCATCCCTGTAGTTCGCGGCGGAGGCCTGTCCGGTGATGTCTATGGGATTCTTGGTGGAGCCGAAGCTCGGCATCGAGGAGGAGAAGATCTCCTTCATGAGGTCGGGCTCATCCAGAAGGTCTAGTCGGTACTTCTCGCAGGCATCGGTGGCCATCACTCCTATTCCGCCTCCGTTCGTCACGATCACGCCATCCTTCCCTTTCGGCATAGGTGCATCGGCGATGAACTTTAGCCAGTTGAAACCCTCCTCGAGGTTCTCGGCGCGGAGCACTCCGCACTGCCTCATGACCGCATCGAACACCTCGTCCGATCCTGCCAGGGAACCCGTGTGGGACGCTGCGGCCATCGCCCCTCTCTTGGACCGCCCCGATTTGATCACTATCACGGGTTTCTTCCTAGTTACCCTCTTCAGGGAGTCCAGCATCCTCTCCCCGTTGGTGATGCCCTCGATATATGCCATGATCGCCCTGGTGTCCTCGTCGTCAGCAAGCTTGTCAAGCAGGTCGGCCTCGTCTATGTCAGCCTTGTTCCCGACAGATATGATCTTTGAAAGTCCGATACCCTCCGTGGCTGTCTTTCCTATCATGGCTATCCCCAGAGCACCGCTCTGGGTTATGATGGCAACGCTCCCCTTCCTGACTCCTTTGGGCCCGAATGTGGCGTTCAGATCGACCTTCGAGGAATAGAGACCGAAGATATTGGGTCCGAGGACCCTCATCCCCTTATTCTTCGCCGCCTCCACAACCTTTCTCTCGAGCTCGATGTTGCCCACCTCGGAGAATCCGGAAGTTATCAACACTATGAATTTGACGCCCTTCTCCCCGCATTTCTTCACCTCTTCCAGGACGAATGATGCGGGGATAGCAACAACTGCCATGTCCACCTCGTCCTCGATGTCATTTATGTCCTGGTACGCCCTGATACCGAAGATCTCGGGGTCCCTGGGATTGATCGGATAGAGCCTGCCTCCGTATTTTCCCGATATGATGTTGTCCATGAGCTTGAAACCGACCTTTCCGGCCGTGTTGCTCGCCCCTATGACCGCAACCGATCTCGGCTCGAAGAACAGGTCCATCGTGTAATCGTTCGCCTTCATATCGATCCTCCTAGAATGCCAGGTTGAGCTCGTAGACCCCCTCAGATGAACGTTTCTGCATGTGGAATCCCATCTTCTCGAACAGGCGGAGCATGGGCTTGTTGTCCATCAGCACCTCCGCGGTGAAACCCAGAAGACCCTGCCTCTTCGCAAGGACCGTCAGGTATTCCAGGAGCGATGTGCCGATCCCCTGGCCCTGGTACTCGTCGAGAACCACCACCGCTACCTCTGCCGAGTGCGAGCTCTCGTCGATGCCGTACTGGCCGATGCCGTAGACCACCTCCTTCTCGCTGCTCCCGTTGGTTGCAAGCAGGACGCGCTCCCTGGAGTGGTCGATGATTACGAACTCCTGGAGCCTCTCGTGGGGGATGTGCTTCCTGACGGATATGAACCTTCTGTATATGCTCGCGTCCGATAGAGAGTAGAAGAAGTCCTTCAGGAGAGGTTCGTCGCTTATCCTGACCGGTCTCAGAACGATGGGCAGTCCCTTTCTCGTCGTTCTGAAGGCCTCGAGATCCTCGGGATACTCCCCCTTCTTGCCGGGAATGAACGCCTGGTCCTTGTAGATGAGGCCCCTGGCCTTCGCCTCCTTGATGAGCAGGGGGCGAAACTTCGGATGGGCTATCGCGATGAGGTCCATCGCCCTCTCCCTGATGTTCTTTCCCTGTATGTAGGCGATCCCGTACTCGGTGACCACGTAGTGAATGTCCCCCCTGTTCAGGGTCACTCCCGCTCCCTCCTCCAGGAAGGGCACTATCCTCGATATCGTATCGTCCTTGGCAGTGGACCTAAGAATGAGGATCGTCTTCCCCCTCTCCGCAAGGACCGCTCCCCTCATGAAGTCAGCCTGGCCCCCGATCCCGCTGAAGAAGGTCGAACCGATGGATTCCGCACTAGCCTGCCCGGTGAGGTCTATCTGAAGTGCGCTGTTTATGGCGCAGATATTGTCCATCTGCGCGATCGTCAGGGGATTGTTTGTGTATTCTATGGTCCTGAACTCTATCTGGGGATTGTCGTGGATGAAATCGTATGTGTCCCTCTTCCCCATGCAGAAGGTCGCCACCGATTTCCCCTTGTTGATGGTCTTCCTGGAGTTGTCGATCACCCCTTCCCTGATCAGCTCAACGATCCCGTCGCCGAGAAGCTCGGTATGGACCCCCAGGTTCTTCTTGTCCTTCAGGTTCTTGAGGACAGCGTTGGGGATGCTGCCGTATCCGACCTGGATGGTGTCGCCGTCCTGGACGATCTTCGCCACATGCTTTCCGATCCTCATGGCGATGTTGTCGTCGACCGTGTCGATGTATTCCAGGAGGGGCTCGTCATGATGGATGATGTAGTCCACGTCCTTCATCTGTATGAAGGTGTCCCCGTGGACCCTTGGCATATATTCGTTGACCTGGGCTATGACGAGCCTTGCCTTCTCGACAGCGGCCTTGATTATATCCACGGAGATCCCGAGGCTCATGTTGCCGTGATCGTCCGGTGGAGAGACCTGTATCAGCGCGACATCCACCTCGACAAGGCCTTTCCTTATCACCTTCGGAACGTTCGAGAGGAATATCGGGGTGTAATCCGCCATTCCGGAGTTTACGGCATCCCTGGTATTCTTCCCGACGAAGAAGGAATTGTGTCTGAAGTTCGTCTGGAACTTCTCGTCCGTGTACGGGGCCACACCCAGGGTCCATATGTGGAAGACCTCGGTATCGAAGAACGCCTTGGGATGCCTGCTGACGTAGTTCACAAGGGCGTTCACCAGGTACTGCGGCTCGGAACAGGCGGTGCTGATGAATATCCTGTCACCCCTGTGTATGTTCGAGAACACCCTGTCCTCCGAAACGAACTTCTCCGGGTGCAGGTCCCTGAACCTATCCTTCCATTCTGACATCTTACCAGCCTTCGGTGAGGGAGGATACTCCCTCTTCGACATCGAGTAAATTACAGACTTATATTAATCTTTCCACTATTGTATGACTATTTGCCTCACATTCTAGAAATCTAGAGACATACAGGAAAAAATAATGAATAAAATTGTAACATACATGAAAATCCAAATTCATGTTGAATTATATGCGAGAAAACAATTTGTAACGATGTATTCGTATAATTCATGACAAATATGGAACTGATTCATCATATTGGAATTATTTGTCTCAATAACATGGAACAAGGTTCTATCTGTGTCGAAGACGATATACCTTTGGAGGTAGGCAAATGACAGGAAATGTCGTCTGCGATACGGACTACGAGAAGTTGATCATCTACCCCGGGGACATAGATCCCAAGAAGATGAACAAGCTGATGAAGATGTTCGCCAGGCTCAAGGTTCCGGTCTGCTACGAGCAGTACTGAGATCAGTATCTCAGATCCATCTCCATGGACCTGGAGTGGCCGTTCCCGAGCCAGGGGAGCCTGTCAAGGTCCACATTGCCCCCGGACAGGATGATCCCTATCCTCTTTCCGGCAACATCCACCTTGTTCTCGAGGACGGCGCCCAATGGAACGGCCGCGGAGGGCTCCACCACAAGCTTTGCCCTTTCCCATATGAGCCTCATGGCCTTGACGATCCCTTCCTCCGAGACCGTGACGATATCATCGACATTATCGAGGATTATCCTGAAGGTCAGATCGGAAAGGGAGGTCCTGAGGCCGTCCGCTATCGTGACGGGATCCTTGGACGGGATCAGGGTGCCGGTCCTGAAGGACCTGTAGGCGTCGTCGGCGTTCTGGGGCTCGGCAGCTATGACCCTCGTTTCCGGTGAAACTCCCTTCGAAGCTATCGCGGTCCCGCTTATCAGGCCGCCCCCTCCTACCGGTGCCATCACGATATCCAATCCATCGGTATCGTCCAGGAGTTCCAGCGCTGCGGTCCCCTGGCCAGCTATGATCCTCGGATCGTTGTACGGATGAATGAAATACGCCCCCGTCTTCTCCACAACCTCCTCCAGCATCTTCTCCCTGGATTCCAGTGTCGGCTGGCAGAAGGAGATCTTCGCACCGTAGCTCCTTACGGCATCGACCTTGACCCTCGGGGAGTTCATCGGCATCACAATATGGGCCGGCACTCCCCTGTTCCTGGCGGCGAGTGCCAGCGCCTGGGCATGGTTCCCCGACGAGTGTGTGGCCACCCCGTTCTCCACCTCCTCTTCCGTGAGAGAGAGGACTGTATTGGTCGCCCCTCTGAACTTGAACGCTCCGACCTTCTGGAGATTCTCGCATTTGAACAGCACCTGGGCGCCCACGATGCCGTCGATGGAGCTCGATCTCATGACGGGCGTCCTGATGACATGCCCCTCGATCCTGTATGCGGCGACCTGAAGGTCCTTCAATGTGGGTATCCACGACGACCCTGCGGCTAACATGAGAAATCCCCCGGGGAAGGTCCATTACCACGGGGGTTTAAAATAAGGTTTACGGGAACTCCCCGGGATTGGAACTACCGGGTGAAGATCCTGTAACCGATGTCGATCAGCCGGTTGAGTACACCGGTGTCCCTGAAGTTCACGTATACCGCATCGTGCGGACAGAGCTCGTGGCAGCAGTAGCATCTTATACACTTTGAGTAGGTGATCCTCGCTTTCTTGTTCTTGATCCGTATGGCATCTCCGGCGCAGTTCTGCCGGCAGATGCCGCACCCCACGCACTTGGTGTGCGAGATCTTCGGCTTGCTAGCTGTCAGGTTGATGAGGGTTCTCCTGATGGGGCCCGGAACGAGAAGGTTGCCGATCCCGCCGGATGAAGGTTTGAACCGCTCCTTCAATCTGAAGTCCCTGCCATCTCCGGTGATCGTCAGTTCCTCATCAGCGTCGATCCTATCTTGCTCCATCGCGGCCTGGAATATACCGATCTTTTCCGGGTCCAGGCCTACCATTCTGCAAACGTGCAGGTCTATCGCGAGATGATCGGTTCCCGAGAGGATGGTCCCGACCTTCCTCGGGCGCCCCTGTGCGGGGCCCTTGCCGTCCATTCCGATTATCCCGTCCACGAGAAACAGGTCCGTTCCGACCATGTCATCAAGGTCCAGCAGGACCTTCGTGAAATCCAGATAATCCGGGAACCTCGTATGGTATTTGACCTTCTCGGTTCCGGGTACTATTCCGAACATGACCTTGGAAGCGCAGGTAAGCCCGCAGAGCATGTGCGTCTTTATCTTGGGCAGCGCGATGATCAGATCGGCATCGTTCAGATAGTCGCATACAAGGAAGCTCTTTGTGAACCTGCCCTCCGGATGCTTCACCTCCCGGGAAGCGGTGTTGTAGTTCAGTTCGGCTCCCGTTTCATCGATTATCCTTGAGATCCCGGTCCCATCGTAGAGTTTCTTGAGGGAGGCCTCCGTGAAAGCTCCCCCGGGAGAATCTGCAACGATCACGCTGGCCCCCCGGTCCCTGAGCTCCAGGATCACTGCCTTTAGGAATGTGGGGTGGGTCGTGACGGCCTTCTCCGATTCGGTTGCCGAAAGCAGGTTGGGTTTCAGAAGGATCTTCTTTCCCTCGATCCCGTCGAACTTCGGGTATCTGTCCAGGTGCTCCCGCACCTGTTCCCTGATACGCCCGAGGTCGTATTCCTCGCATATCGTGACGTGTACTCTTCTTGCCATCCGTGCTCTCCTGGGATATTGGAAGGAACAGGATACTTGTCATAAATGTTTTGATATTCCCTGCGACATTGAACGATAGTAAGATTTATAGGCAGTACTTGTCTACAGCCCCCTTGCGATAATCACTCGCCAAAATGCCATGGG
Source organism: Thermoplasmatota archaeon (assembly GCA_049472275.1). Lineage (GTDB taxonomy): Archaea > Thermoplasmatota > Penumbrarchaeia > Penumbrarchaeales > Penumbrarchaeaceae > JAFGLL01. The sequence continues at coordinate 23,360 of JBLIRL010000017.1, forward strand.
CCGGTGGGTCCATGAGAGACATGATCGTCTCATTTCATTCGCCAACCATGTATCTGGGCCCGTGGGTTAGCTTGGTATACTTGTGCGTTCGGGACGCATAGACTCCGGTTCAAATCCGGGCGGGCCCATTTTTCATTTTCTGCAATTTATAGATTTATTTTTGAATTAATTAATTTTTTTTCAAAAATGAAAAATGGGAATCAATGTATGATTGTTTCCTTCCCGCCCGATGTAATTTATACATAATTATTGGTTAGACAAAGGAGCTGTTATTACAATGCAATTCTCCGTGTCGACAATCCGGGCGGGCCCATTATTCATTTTCTGCAATTATTTAATATAATTTTTCATTTATTTTACATCATTAGAAAATGAATTATGGGAATCAATTTTTATTTGGTCTCTTCCCGCCCGATGCAATTGATTTTTAATTGTCGGCCAGGCGAAAAACGGTTGAAATTATTCTCATATTATTTTGCGCTGAAGGTCCGGGCGGGCCCACTATTGCCCTGTCGTGAACAGGGCATTTGCCCGACAATGTCGACAGATTCTCTGGTGTGGGGGTTCTCCTATCCTTGATTCTCCAAGATCGGGGATCTTGGAGCGGGTGGGCCCATTCGATATTTAGTTAAAGTCCGTTTGCTCTTGAACCTATTTCGAGGCCCATCAAATCATAGTTATACTTAAATAATCTTGATAAAATTAATACCTGGGATAAAATGGAAGGAAGGAGATCAATATTGTTATGGACTACTTTATCACTATTATTAATCTTGACAATATCATCGATCCCTATCGATACATGCGGAAGTACTGCATGGACCGAGACCTCTCAAAATGATTTTGAAATGGGTGAAATGAAAGACCTGTCTTCTTATGGTCATGGCAACGATTCAAAAATAACCCTTCAGAGGCTGTATGATTGGACAGAATTGCTTGTTAATGATCATCCCCCTGCTCGATTTGGACATAGGATGACAACGATAGGAGATACAGGATATTCGGTGGTTTTCGGAGGTTGGGATCGTTCCTATAATTATCTAAATGATACATGGTTGTTCAATATTTCTACAAATACATGGGAAATGGTCAATTCGATCAATTCACCTAGCAATCGTTCTGAACACAATATGGCATACATTGATGGCACCGATAAGGTTGTTTTATTTGGGGGTCAATTTAAAGAATCATCAAGTATACAATTTGATGATACATGGATTTTCGACCTGAGCGAGCGTTCATGGACGGAGATTTTTCCAACCCAGAGCCCCACAGCAAATTTTGCACATGCGATGGCAACTATCATTGGAACAGATAGAGTGTTAATGTATGGGGGTTTCTTTAACGGGTATGACACATGGATTTTCGATTTAAGTGCTTCATCCTGGATGAAAAGGACACCATCCTCTAAACCAACAAATTGTTTTCTCTATCCTGCTATGGCTTCGATCGATAATTCAGATAAGGTATTGTTATTTGGAGGAACTGATTCATATTTGGATTTTGCTGGATATTCTCATTTCACATGGATTTATGATGATAGTGAGGATTCATGGACAAACCCGGGTCCGGTAAATATACCCTTCAGACGGGCATACCATTCCATGGCTACCATCACGGCCACAGACCAGGTAGTGATAAATGGCGGGTATTATTATTCGAGCGGACCAGTCTATCATAATGATACATGGATTTATGACCTTAGTGAAAATAACTGGACCAAGGTCCATACGACTGACGATCCAGGTTATCAGAGGTCTTCAAGCCTTACGACTATAGACCAGACAAGAGGAGGCATTTTATTCGGAGGCCGCAATCATCAACTTGATCCGGAGGTCCCAAACGGAACATGGAATTTAAACCTGTCATCCTACAAGGAACAGGGGGCGTACGTATCAAGGCCGTATTATATTGGAGATGGAGCCGAACTGCTTCGATTGGAATGGGACGATGCTATCCCAGCTCAAACCCAGATCGAGATCAGGATAAGATCGGCCGGATTAAAAGAGGGGTTGGAGGTAAAAGAATTCCTTGGTCCCGATGGAACGGCAAGTTCGTATTATCAGCCCCCATCCACAAAAGCTTGGAGCGGTCATTTTGGTGATACCTGGTTCCAGTACCAGGTAAAGATGATTACATCGGAAAGAAAGATATCTCCCGAACTTAGGAACTTATCTTTGATCTATAATTATCTCCCGTCCGTGTCCAATGATATTCCTAACAATGGAGGGATCATCAACGACAGCACTCCTGCTTTTCAATGGTCGTTTTCGGACAACGATTCTCTAGGTCAATCCGGATTTCAATTACAGATCTCGAGAGATCAAGCATTCGATGATATCCAGTATGACAGCGGAATACAGGGTACCAAAATCGAAGAATGGATGTTCCCATCTGGTACCGATTTTAACAGACTGGAGGACGGTTTCTGGTATTATCGAGTAAAAGTGAAGGATTCGGACGGCTCCTGGGGATCATTTTCCGACCCTAGCGGTTTCCTTGTGGATACCATCTCACCCATATCCTCTATAGAGTATCCTTCAAGCGGGAGCATACTGAATTCATTAGTCTCGATCTCTGGCCAGACCAGCGATGGCAGCATTGGGTCAGGACCTGCAGAAACGGAGATCTCCATATTTGACAATAACACCCAAAAATTCTGGGATGGCTCTGGATGGACCGTTGAAGAAAATTGGATTCCAACCAGCGGTATATCCCAATGGAGCTGTGATACGAGCCATATCGGGTGGGTCTCCGGGAATGAGTATCAAATATTGTCCTTATCCTTTGATATAGCCGGTAATCACGAAGTATTACCGGACAAGGTTTCGTTCATCTTTGATAATG
>JBLIRL010000170.1:0-6779 GCA_049472275.1 Thermoplasmatota archaeon
CTGACGGTGGATGTTGTTGTTCGTTATATCCCCCTCGTGAAGAACGAACCGTATGTTGTACTCGTCTCGGTGCTCGACCACCCATTCGGTCATGTTGATGAAGGTGTCCGGATAGTACATCGGATATATCTGGGTGTCAGGGAACACCGCTATCGAGAAGGTGGTCTCCTCATCAAGCACCCTGTTCTCGGGTTTGCTCTCCTCGTCCCCGGCCAGAAGCAGGACCCCTGCGAGTAGCAGCAGGGATACCGAAAGGACCGGGGCTGCGGTCCAGAATCTCATTTCGCGCCCCGGTACGAATTGGGAACCGGCAGATAAATACATTCCCGAAAAGATCAGTACTCGTCGAGGGCTCCCTGCGCATCCTTTCTGGACATTCTCATGAAGAAGGCGATCATTATGACGGCGTAGATGGCCATTATGACTATTAGGACGATGAAGTACAGCCTCATGTTGTCGTCAGAGGTCTCGAGGTCCTCGTTCTGGTCCTCTATATTCCTGCTGACGGTCTCGAGGTTCGCCACCATGTCGTCTATCTCCTGGAGTCCGGTCATGAGCTCCCGCATTTCGGCCAGTCTCTCCATTGTTTCGTTGATCCCCGCGGAACGGTTGACGATGATATCGAAGTAGGTCTCCTCCTCGGGAAGGTCGACCTCGACGAAGACGTCGAAGAAGCTGTCAACGAAGAACGGGTCCTCCCAGATGTTTCGGATCGTATGGTCCAGGTCTGTGATCCCACCGTCTATGGCCTCCTGGCCTTCGAGCATATCGGTGAGGTTCTCTGCGAGCATGATCATGTCCTCGTTGTGCGAGAAGTTGAACCTCGTCAGATTCATGCTGAGGGCCATCACTGCTTCTCCCAGAGCGCTGCCGACCTCTTCCGCATTCTCCTCGATGAGTCCGATGAGCGTTGTCTCCAGAGTATCGAGCCTGTCCATTATGTCGGCATGCAGCTCCTCGATGGCGGTCTGCAGCAGCAGTAGAAGGTCCATTATCGGATTTATGTCGCTGAAAGGGAACACGTCATCGTTGTCTGGGATGTTGTCGTTATCGTCATCCTCGTCCGCGTTGTCCCCCACACCATCACCATCGAAGTCGCTCCATTCGCTGTCGTCATAAGGGAAGGCATCCTCCTCGTCCAGCACTCCGTCGTTGTCGTTGTCCGGATCTATGTTGTCACCGCGTCCGTCCTCGTCCGTGTCGAAGTTCTCGGTCGGATTGTAGGGGAACATGTCCTTCTGGTCGGGGATACCGTCATTGTCGTAGTCCAGAAGTATGTAATGCACGGTGAAGTGGAACCTGTTCTTGGTGTAGGCGACATGCTCACCCCAGACGATGGGATAAAGCTCGTCGGCGGAGTCGTGGGTCAGTCTGATCTTCATGTCCTCTTCGATCTTGTACAGGCATACATCCCAACCCTCATCGTATAGGGTCGTGAAGACGACGTTCTCCCGATCGACCCTCGGCCAGTCCGACCTGTAATTGCGATTGGAGACATATCTCAACAGACCGGTCGTTGTGTTGTAGAGATGGACCAGCTCGTAGGGACCGTCGGGCATGACGAATACCAATCTGTCCCCGTAGATGTCCGGTTTCATCGCGTAGGTTCCGCCGCCGTCGAAGACATCGAACTCCGTTCCGAGGTGAAGGTCGTATCCCTTTATCATGGAATAGCCCGGATCGTAGGACTCCCAGACAACGAGGCCGCCTTGTATGTTCGGATAGAGGTCCAGGTCCGCACTGGACGAGAGCTTCCGGATACCTGTTCCCGGATTATGATGGATGACAGAGAGGTCATGCCCAGGCTGGTCCTCGTACCATACCGTGTCCTCCCCGTCAATCCTCGGGGAGAATTCCCTCATGGCATTGTTGGTGATCGGGTTCCAGGTTCCGGAGGAGATCCGGTACTCGTACACGTCGATGTTGCCGCCGTGGTCCGACAGGAAGACGATCCGGTCTCCGGAGATGTCGGGAGCGTACGAGTTGAAGTTGACGATCTTCGTCTCGTTCCCGGTCTCTATGTTCCTGAGTATGACCCTCGATTCACCACTAACATAGGTCTCGTAGACCATGTACGGGCCGTCGACCGCCGGAAAGCCGTCCGATGTCCCGTATTCGGTAATGCATTCGTCCACGTAGCCGTCGGCGGCATCCTGGTATGCGAACAGGACCCCCAATCCTGAAGCCACGAGAAGCGTCACGATAAGCAGATCCCTGATTCTTGCGTTCCCTTCCATGTGATCCCCATCATGTATTGTTCGAGATACGATTTCAAGTTTTTGATGGGGGCTGGATACCGCCTATTCGGATGATCCTATCCCGCTCGTCCTGGAGAAGTCGACCAGTTTCCTGATCCGGTCATCGAGGTCAGGATGGGTCGAGAGGATCTCCGACAGATATCCGTCGTCCTCGTCCAGGTCCAGACTGCCGGAGATCGCCTCGGTGACGATCCTCTTTTTAACCTTTCTCTCGCCGGTCCTCAGCTTGATCATGCAGGATACCGCTTTCCTCAGGTCGCCGCAGGCGTACAAACCCGCCCTGTCGGCGGAATGCTCCATGGACCTCGAGAACCTTCCGTTCAGGAACAGCAACCTGAAGACGAGAAGGGGCAGGTAAGCTATCAACGGCACCCTGAATATGCTTGAATCGAACATGGTCCTGATAGTGAAGTGATAAAGCTTGATATGTCCGAACTCGTGACCGATAACGAAGCTCAGCTCTTCATCGTCCATCATATCCAAAAGCCCCCTGTGGAGCACAACTACAGGGGACACTATGCCTCTGGTGAAGGCGTTGATCTCTGGCGATCCGTCGACATATACCTCCGGGAGCCCCATGGCGAGTCTCGAAGAAGCGTTCCTGCAGAGAGAATTGAGCTTCGGTTCGTTCTCCACGGTTACGCGTCTGCTCACCTGCTTCAAATGGTTATTGGCGACAGCCACCATGAGAAGCGTCACGATCACGCCGACGATTCCCCAGAAGCAGCATAGCCCCCAGGTGAGGGCCCCGAGAACGAGAAAGATGATGACACCCAGGAACAGTGCGATCCCGAGATCGAACCATTCCCCCGGATATCTCAAGGTGGCGTTCGGGACCATCGTTCATGGTATGTTCGCCCTTCTTTTAAACAGTTGCGAGCCCCTCAGAACAGGTTTCCGGCGGCCCTTTTCAGGGTCTCGAAGTCCACGGCAGCGCCGCAGTAGGGACATTTCGTGTATCTCTTGTCGACGCCGTCGATATCCACCATGCCGTGGCACTGCGGGCAGAGATATGGGATTGCGGTACCGCGTTTCTGAAGGGCGTCGAAGAGCTGATTGGCGTTCACGTGAATATGTCTCGAGACCTCCTCCTTGAGCTTCCTCCGGCATCTGCCGGCATCCTCGTACATGTCGAGCCTGTCGTAGAGGAATGCTGCCTCCTCGAGCCGGTAGGCAGCCTCAAGGTTGCGGGCCCTGATGACCATCGCCTGGCGCTGGCGGATGCGTTCCATCTCCTGGGCCTTCCTGGCCTGCTGCTCTCGCATCATCCTCTCCTGCTTGCGGAGCATCTCCATTCGGATGTATTCCGGGCTCTGCTTGGTGATCCTGTGGGAGTAAACGACCGTGAAGATGATCCCGAGAACGAGCAGTATGAGCCCGATCAAACCAACGATCGACGCTCCGAGACAGAAATATCCGAAGTTGCTGCCAAGCCCCCTCTTCTGGACCTCGACATCCAGATCGTTGATCCCGAATCCATCGCTGTCTATGGAAATGGTGAGCTCGTACTCGTCGAAGATCGTCGTTTTGTCCAGGGAGAACGAATAGGTCTCTGGCGTCACGCCGCTGTTGTGGTAGATCTCGTCGCCCCAGTAATCCTCGACCATGAAGGACACCCTCACGCTGCCACCGTGCTTCTCCTTGATGATCACCCTCATGTTCTCGTCAAGCCTGGATCCCAGGGCCGTTAGGTAGTAATCTCCTCCGTATTCCTTGTAAAAATCGTTCTCCGTGTATACGGTCACCCATTCCTTCTCCTGGGTGGAGATCACCACCAAGGCTCCGCTGAGGAACAGAAGAAGGGGCCCGATGATGATCATCAGTATCCAGATGAGACGGACCTTCCTGTAATGCTCTGCCTTTCCGATCCTATCTCCCCCCACGAGTAATCCGCATTTCTACTATATGAATGGACCCATCACCCGTCCATTTCCGCCTGCAGTCTGCTCTTTAGGAGAAGGAAGGTCTCCTTGTCTATCTCGTCGTCGAGGAACTTCTCGAGTATTATGAGCATCATCTCGGCGGCAAGCTTCTCCCTTGAGATATACTCGTAGCAGGGGTCCCCTCCGTCCGCCGTTTTCCAGATGACCTTTCTGTCCTTGAGCTTGCGGAGCCCGTAGTTTAAGTCCTCCCTTGTCAGATCGGTCAGTCTGATGAGTTCCTTGCGCGATATTCCCGGATTGTCCTTTATTGCCGAAAGGAGCCGTCTGTGCTTCGCGCCGAGCATCTCCTCGGTGCGTGTTCTGCCGGGTGCTCCGAGCGACTCCGAGAAATAGCAGTTCCTGTTGCCCTTCCTTACCCTCCTGACCTTCTCCTCGCCTTCCAGGTAATCGAGATGGTAGCGGAGGGTGCCCCGGTTCAGGCCGAAGACCTTTGAGAGCCTGCCGAAGGTCACCCCCGGATTGTCCAATATGAAATGGTGAAGCTCCTCCCGTGTCTCGCTCCTGTTCCCCCGCTCTCTCTTCATCAATTCTCCCTCACACGACCCAGGGGGATAACCCTAGGTCCCTTCCCCTGGAAGGTATGAATCTATGAGACCGGCGAGCTCCTCGTAGGATCCATCGTCGATCTCCCCTCTCTCGTATTTCATCCTGAGCTTGTCGTGCATCTTTCTGCCGTCCATGGTGAAGGTTGACACCTTCTTCCATGAAAGCGCCTCCTCCTCTATCTCGCCGAGCTCCCCGTCGATGGAGATGCGGGGCCCCTCGTGGTCGGGACCCCTGTCCGATCTCCTCTCATTTCCGAGTATATCATCCGTTCTCCTCTCTTCTGGCAGCGGGCCGCTTCTTACGGGTCCCGGGAGCTCCCCTCCGAACCGCAATCCATTCCCGCTCCCCGTCCCTGGGATTGCGGACCTTCTCTCATCTTCATGATCTTCCGCGGAGTGTGTTCCGTGGGGAACCATCTTCCTTCCCGTTCTTCTCGTGTAGAACCCCCATCCTGCGACAGCAATCAGCACTCCGAGGACCGCGGCTCCGATCAGTACAGCGATGTACCATATCCCGCCACTCTCCGTCCTGCCGGGGGCTGGTCCGACCTCCACCGTCCTTGAGACCACATACCATTCTCCCTCCGATGTCACAGCCTTCAGGATCACATCGTAGGACCCCTCCTCCAGCTCCATGCGGATAGTCGCACCCATCCCCTGGTAGTTGTTCTCGACGAACCATCGATATTCGATGAATTCCATGCTTCCTTCCGTGAGGTCCCTGGCCTCGAGGGTCACCTCTCCCGCTCTGAGACCCTCGTGGCCGCCGATATCTATCATCCCGGTCCCCGGTCTCTCGGGCGATCCGCCGGAGCCTTGCTTGATCCTGAGCGAGTAACTCTGCATGTCGGAGTAGACACCGTCCGAGACCAGTACCGTCACGTAGGTGGTCCCCACGTCCTCAGGTCCGGGTATGCCCGAGAGGACGTTGCCCTCGATCACGAGCCAGGGGGAATCGGTATCGAGGCTCCAGTTCAGGAGGTCTTCTGGCGTATCCCTGTCCACGAAATCCATGGTCTGCAAATAGGGCTCCCCCACCACAGCGTCATCGAGGAAGGATTGCGTGATCCTCGGTCCGTAGACTTCCCCGGGTGCCGGCGGCATCCCCGGACCGTAGGCGTGTGGTGTCATCCTGTTCGTACGGGGGTAATCGTCCCTTGCGGAAGCGGTCCCCGCCAGCGTATAGGGCGTGTCCACGATACCGTCCCTGTTGGAATCGGGAAACGTCCAGTCGCTCCAGTGGTTGCCGGTCATCCCGTTGTTCCATGCACTTTTGGTCCCGTTGTCCGATGCCTGTTTCCCACTCCGTTTCCCGTTATCAATGACATCGTTCCCGAATATAAGGCTCGGATCGCATCCCGCATCTATCTCCACGGCCATCCGCGAATTGTTGAATATCAGGTTCCCAGTTACGATGGCCGATGTTGGCAATCCGTTGTAGCTCAGCCTGATACCCGCTTTCGAATTGCCCCCCACTGTGCAGTTCTCCACTGTCTGCCGGCTATCGGAGGAGATCCATATGCCGTCCTCCGAGTTTTCCGTCACCCAGCAGTTGATCAGGCTGTTGGTATCGTATGCACCTCCGATCTGGAAGCCCATCCGTCCGTTCCCGGAGGCAGTCGAGAACCGGACATATTCCCTCTCGGAATCCCAGATCTCCCATCCGTTCACACCGTTCCTCTCGGCCCTGCAGGAGAAGAATCCGTTGTCCGGCGAGACGAAGAAACCGAATCCGTTGTACCCGTTGTCGTTGCACAAGACATTATCGAAAGAGTTGAAGGATGCCCCCGACATGAAGACACCGTGCTGTTCGTTGTCGACGGAGATCGAATCGTGGATCCAGTTGCTGCCCGCATCCTTGAGATAAATGCCGAAGTAATTGCCGTGGAAGTAGCATCCGAAAACCTCGTTGTCATCGGAGCCTATCATGAGACCGGCCGTGGCAACCTCCTCACCGGACCAACCCGTGGGAAGTCCGCCGGTTATGTTCAATCCGGATACCACGCACCCGTCGGCTTTCAGGACGAGCGCCG
>JBLIRL010000171.1:0-6758 GCA_049472275.1 Thermoplasmatota archaeon
CCCAACTTCGCCTGGGCCTTCAGCTTGCTGGCCCAGCTCGTCCTGGTTTTCGTCTTCGCGCGGCCTTTGCGTCGCGCTTACAACCTCGCGACGGCGCGTCGTGGCAGCTTGGAGGCCTTCGAGGCCATGCTGCTCGTCTCCATCATACTAGCATTTCTGATCAAGATCGAGAGGAAGGACCTCAGACGAGAGGTCTGGGTGGGGGTTGGGATCTCATTGGTTTCGAGCTTTGTGATCGGGGTGCTGGTCCTCGTCATGTTCTCCGGTCTCTCGGAAGCGGGGGAGAAGCTTTTCGAATCCGTTGCCGCGTTCACCGCTGTGATTGTCCTCACATGGGTCATCCTCTGGATGGCGTTCAGCGGCAGGTACATGACCGGCGAGATCAAGGAAAAGGTTGGGGCTCAGGTGGAGAGGGGGACGAGGTGGGGGCTCGTCGGTTTGGTCTTCATCCTGGTCTTCAGGGAGGCTCTCGAGACGCTTCTCTTTCTGATCCCGTTCGGGGTCGATGATCCGGTCGGAACCGTCGGAGGGTTCAGCCTCGGGATCATCTCAGCGGGTGTACTATCACTGCTCATATACAGATACGGGATAAAAATGGACATAGGCAAGTTCTTCAAGTACTCGTCGATACTTTTGATCTTACTCGCCGCGGGTCTTCTCGGATACGGGATACACGAACTCTTCGAGTATTTCGAGGAGATCGGCGTGTCCGTCGGGTGGATAGGGACTACCGCTTTCGATCTCGGGATCCCGGGAGGAAGCCTGCTCCATCACAACGGAATGATCGGTTCGGTCTTCAAGGTGCTCTTTGGATATTCCTCGAAGATGGAATGGGGGAGGCTTCTGGTACATTCCATCTATCTTGTCATATTCCTTCCCGTTACAATATATGCGCACAGAATGAAGTCGGACGATGTACTTGAAGAGAAAAATGCCAAGAAGCATATGACAACAATGAACTGATGCGGATTATCTCCTGATCTTCTTCAACTTCACGGCGGTTCCGTATGCCATTATCTCAGCAGCGCCACCCGTGATAGCCGAGGTCATGAAGCGGATGTTCACAACGGCATCAGCCCCGAGCTCCTCCGCCTTCTTCTCCATCCTCGACAGCGCCACCTCCCTGGATTCTGAAAGCATCTCGGTGTATTCCTTGAGCTCTCCACCTACGATGTTCTTCAATCCGGCGACGATATCCTTCCCGACGTGCTTCGCCCGGACGACATTGGCCCGGACGAGCCCCAGGTCCTCCACTATCTCGTATCCCGCAATATGATCCCGATTGGACATCCTCATGGTCTCAGGTCCTCCTCTTCAACGTTCTCCCTCATCTCCCGGTCATCGGACCTCATCTCCCTGATGAGTATGGGGAATAAGGCTATGATACCAACGATCATCATGAGTATCCCGATCCCCATGATCGGGAGGCCCAGAAAGGGTATCACCGCCAGGAAGCCTCCTATTATCACAAGGAGGATCCCGAGGGCCACGGTCCACGCCCAGAAGAGCTTGGGTTCCATAATGCTTGTACGGACCGAGGGGGCTTAAAATGGTTTTGATTGCTTACAGGTATTTTTAAACTAAGATCCAGATAACTGCGGGTTGAATGATTGGGGCGGGATCTCTTCAGGATGATATGCCCTCTCACTTCTGCTGCTGGGCTGCCCCGGCGATCACGGCCTCGACGGCTGCCATCGCGGCGGCCCTCTTGGCGCCGCCCTGCTGGGACTTCTTCAGTTTGTAGTACTCCACGACCTTGTCGAGGATGTTGAATCTGGGTATGAAAGAGGTCGAATAATCACCGCTCACGAAATTGGGGTGCTCCAGGACCACCTCGTGGAAGGGGATGTTCGTCCTCACACCGCCGATCTGCATCTCCCAGAGTGCCCTCTTGGACCTTGCGATGCACTTTTCACGGTCCTCACCCCATACTATGAGCTTCGCGACCATGGAGTCGTAGAAAGGAGGTATCGTGAAACCGGGATAAACTCCTGAATCGATCCGGATCCCGGGGCCCGAGGCCTCAGCGTACCTTATTATCTTGCCGGGTGCGGGAGCGAACTGGTTCAGTGGATCCTCAGCGTTCAGCCTGAACTCGATGGCGTGCCCCGTCTGGGTGATCTCCTCCTGGGCATAGCTGATATCGAGTCCGGACGCCACATAAAGCATCTCCCTGGCGAGATCGGTCCTCGTGACCTCTTCCGTGATCGGGTGCTCGACCTGGAGCCTTGTGTTCATTTCCAGGAAGTAGTACTCCCCGTCCTTGAACATGAACTCGCAGGTCCCGGCGTTCCAGTAGCCCGCAGTCTTCGCGGCCAGTACGGCCTGCCTCCCGATCTCCTCCCTGAGGTCCTGATCGAGGGCTGTGGAAGGTGTCTCCTCGATGAGCTTCTGATGCCTCCTCTGGACAGAGCACTCCCTCTCGTAGAGATGGATCATATGGCCGTTCTTGTCACCGAGGACCTGGTACTCGATATGCCTCGGATCGTCGATGAACTTCTCGATGAAAACCGAGTCGTCACCGAAGGAGTTCGCAGCAAGCACCCTTATCGATTCGAGTGCCTCCTCCATCTCCTTCTCGTTCGACACCATCCTGATACCGATCCCCCCGCCGCCGGCGGAGGCCTTTAGCATGATCGGGTAGCCGATCTCCTGGGCAATGTCCTTGGCCCTCTCGTGATCGGCGATGGCCTCCACGACACCGGGAACCACTCGGACACCGGCCTCGATCATCGATTTCTTCGCATCGATCTTCGATCCCATGAGCCTCATGGCTGATTCCGGGGGCCCGATGAACTCGATGCCGTTGTCATGGCACTTCTTGCAGAAGTCCGCGTTCTCAGCGAGGAAGCCGTATCCGGGATGGATGCCCTCGGCTCCGGTCTTCAGTGCGACATCGATGAGTTTGTCCTGAACAAGGTAGCTCATCTTGGCCGGACCCTTTCCGATGTTGTGCGCCTCGTCCGCATATCTGACGAAAAGCGCGTTCTTGTCGGCATCGGAATACACGGCAACCGTATCGATGCCGAGCTCTTTGCAGGCCCTCATTATCCTGATAGCTATCTCGCCGCGGTTGGCGATCATGACCTTGTTTAGCAAACCCTCCTTGGCCATACATATCACCTCAGAGGATCTGCATCATCAGGGTTCCGGTTTCCACGGCGTCCCCTTCTCCCACGTATAACTTCTTTACCTCACCGCCGTGGTCGGTCTTCACCTCTGTTTCCATCTTCATGGCCTCGACGGTTGCCACGACCTGTCCCTCCTCCACCTTGTCGCCCTCCGCGACCTTGATGGAAAGGACAGTTCCCTGCATGGGGCTCTTGAAGCCGCCCTCCACGTCCGTCGGGGGTGGTGCGGCCCCGCCACCTCCCTCTCCGGCCATGATGAAACCGCCCTTGGGATTCACCTTGACCTCGAACATCTCGCCGTCGACCTCCACCTCGAACTCGGTGGGGATCGCCGCCGGTCCGCCGCCCTTGGGCTCCTCCTCGTAGAGATATATGTCCTTAAGCTCGGGGAAGAATGATTTCACGAATGCCCTGGTAGCGGGATGGGTGATGGGGAGCGGGAGCTCCTCGGAGGTAAATTCAGCCTTGGCCTCTCCCTTGAGGTACTTCAATCCGATCTGAGGGTATATCGCATAGATCAGGACGTCCTCGGGCTCCTTGTAAACCCCCATGTCCTTTAGCTCCTTCTCCCTCTTATCCCATTCGGGTTCGAGGAGGTCAGCGGGCCTGCATGTTATGACCTTCTCCTTCCAATCCTCGCCGAGGACCAGTGGATAGATCTCCTCCTTTATGGGAGCGGGAGATTTCCCGTACATCCCCTTGACGTAGTCGACGGTCTCCTTGGGGATGTTCTTGTACCTGCCGAAGAGGACGTTCATCACCGCCTGGACGCCGACCACCTGAGACGTGGGTGTCACCAGCGGAGGATATCCGAGCTCCTCACGGACCTTGGGGATCTCGTGGAGGACGTCATCCAGCCTGTCTATGGCACCCTGCATCTCGAGCTGGGAGACCAGGTTCGAGATCATTCCGCCGGGGATCTGGTGCATGACGATGGAGGGATCGGGTCTGAGAGCTTCCATCCTGATCAGGTGCCTGTACTTCTTGGCCACCTTCCTGAAATGGTCCCTGATCTCCATGAGAAGGTCCATGTCCAGGCCCGTGTCCCACTCGGTGTCCTTGAAGGCGTAGACGACGGATTCTGTGGCCGGGTGCCCGGTGCCCTCGGCAACGGGTGACATGTCGGTATCAACTACGTCCGCTCCGGCCTCCGCGGCCCTCTGGTAGGCAAGGCCCGTCATGCCCGATGTGGAATGGGAATGAAGGTCCACGGGGCATTTGCCTCCCTGTTCCTTGTATCCTTTGATGATGTCGTAGGCCCTCTTTGGAGAGATCATCCCGGCCATGTCCTTGATGCAGATGGAATCCGCGCCCCTCTCCTCGAGGTCCTGCATGAACTTGATGTAATACTCGGTCGTGTGGACCGGGGAGATAGTGTAGGAAACGCAGGCCTGAAGATGCGCTCCCTCGGCCTTCACGGCCTTCATGGGAACGTCCATGTTGCGCAGGTCGTTCAGGGCGTCGAAGACCCTGAAAACATCGATGCCGTTCTTGTGAGCGTAATGAACGAACTTCTGGACTATGTCGTCCGGGAAGTTCCTGTAGGCTACGATGTTCTGTGCCCTAAGTAGCATCATGAGCTTCGTATTGGGCATGAGCTTTCGGATCAGCCTTAGCCTCTCCCAGGGGTTCTGGTTCAAGAACCTGAGCGGCACGTCGAAGGTTGCCCCTCCCCACATTTCGACCGCCCAGTATCCGACCCTGTCCATCTTGGAGAGTATCGGCTCCATGTCCTCGGTCCTCATCCTGGTCGCAAATACAGACTGATGTGCGTCCCTCAAAATTAGTTCCGTGATCCCGATCTTACCCATTGGTTCACCGTCCATATCAGGTAGCTTGGACGGGGCATGGAACCTCCCTATTGTATTAAAGTTTTCCTTTGGAATATCGTACCAGTAATATCATTTATCCATCCCCAAATAATGCCATGTCGGGAAAAAAGTATCCTAACCGGTCGGCAAAGATACTGATATTCCAGGTATCTTCAGGAATCCCGTATCAGAGGGAGCACCCCTTGAGCCAGCATTCCGGATTGAAGCAGAAATCGCAGCGCCCCTGCCTACCCAGAGTCATCTGTCCGCATTCGGGACATACCGAAAGATTTCCAGCGTGCATCTTGTGTTCCCCCTGGGATCGGTCGGATCGACTTCGGCATAGAAAAAAGGAAGCAGGGGGGAGTTGGGTGAAACAGAAATTCGACATCACTTCCGCCTGTTCTCGAGGGCTATCTCCTTCGCCCTGTCAACCGCGGGCTGTGTGAAGGGATCGACCCTTCTGAGAAGTGCGAAATAATATGCGAGGTACTGCATCATCCCGACATAGAATCCAAGGGATCTCTCGGATTCGTCCTCCATGGTTATGGAGGCCCATGGAGCCCCGAGTTCGTCCATCGAACCCATGACGCCCCGTGCCTCGGAATGAACAGCCTTCTTCAATGTATACGGGCCCATCTCGGACATGGAAACCCCTTTGTATTCGATCCCAGCGCCGGGCCAGGAGACCTCCTCGCCCTCCTCGCCTTCGACAAGCACGAAAAGCGTGGCCACGTCCTCGGGTCCGTCGAGGACCCTCTGATTCGTATGGTGCTGGCATTCGGGCCCCTCGTATGCAAGAAGGGTCAGTCCCTTCCTGCCCTTGCTCAGGGTCTCATGGAAGAGCTGGGTCACAAGATCGTTGAAGGCTGCATAGCCCTTGGAGTAAACAGGCATGAAAATCGTCCGCTTCCCAAGCCTTTCTATCATGTAGAAGGCTCCAGCCAGGTTGATGATGTCATCGCCCTCCCTTGCGGACCGATATGCTTCCCTCATTCCCTCCGCGAAAGCCTCGACGTCGATGCCCAGCAGATGGGCGGGCAGCAGTGCAGAAGCGGTACCCCCCGAGAAGCGCCCCCCGACATCTTCAGGGACGTCCACGATCGACCATCCGTTTGCTTTTGCGAGCTTTCTCAAGGTTCCGTGGCCGGGCTGTGTCACCACAGTGGTCCTGAAGCCTTTGAAGGCCGACAGGGCCTCGAGGACCGTAAGGGTGTTCCCCGATTTCGATACGGCGATCACGTGGGTGTCATTCTCCCTGCAGTGCTCCTTAACCAGTCCGATGTGGACCGGGTCCACGGTATCGATGAGGAAGAAGGACCGGTCAGCATGGAGCTTCCTCCCCGCGGAACCCAGGATACCTTTGAAGGTCGTAACGGACCCTCCATGTCCGATCAGGACCACGTTCCTGGCCTCCTTCATGTCATCGACAGCTATGGAGACCGCCTCGAGGTCCGCCTCGTAACTGGCGAAGGAAGGGATATCGGCCGACCTCAGCTCACCCATAAGCGCAGCTATCATCGACAGGTCCGGATGCCCCAGCTGATCTATCTTCACCTCCATAAGGACCTCACCCCATCACACCACCGGGCTCCCCGGGACCCTTGGATCCCCGGGGGCCTTTCCTGCTCGGAGCGCACTTCTGGCAGGCGAAACCCCTGTCGTCCATATGGTCCTTGCAGGCCGATTTCCCGCAAGACCGATACCGTCGAATCCCCAAGGGCGGGCGCTGCCCGTCCATTATCAGGGACCTGATTCTGAAGCCTGATTGGTGATCGTACACCAGGCACGGCGCCCAAATCTTCACGTTCAAGTT
>JBLIRL010000172.1:0-6742 GCA_049472275.1 Thermoplasmatota archaeon
ATATCCCCCCTTTCTTGATCCTCTCCAGCAGGTCCGATGTCGCCCGAATGTCACCGGTGCTCTTGTCGAGACGGACGAGCTTCGCCCTGATGCCCTCGGCCTCAAGATCCCTGGCAAGCCCCTCCTGGTCCTGGACCTGGTCATACCCAAGTGCGATGATATCGGGTCCGATCTCATGGACGATGCGATGCTTGTCCGTTTCGTAACCGAGGACGGCTGCGTCGACGAACCGGATCGCCGCCACCATCTCCCGTCTTGACCTTTCGTTGACGATGGGGTGTCTCTTGAGGTTCTGCACGGTGGCGTCCCTGGCCACCACGACGATCAGCTCATCGCCAAGGGCCTTGGCCTGCTGCAGGAAGGATAGGTGGCCGGGGTGCATGAGATCGAAGACCCCCGAAGCCATTACCCGGGTCCCTTTCTTCTTCGGAAGCATTCCGTGGATATGGGACTCCTTCTCGAAATGCGGCATGACGCTTGCATCGCCGTGGGGTTTGGGCGCGTAATCCTTCTTCCAGTCCCCGTCCCAAACCCTCCATTCCTTAATGATCTGATGACCCTCGAGGAACGGAATCCCGTTCTTCTCCGCATATTGCCTGACCTCTTCCTTCGGCATGGCGATGCCGCCCTCGCCCATGATCTCGCAGCCGACCGAGACACCGCTGAGGCCCGCCATCGTGGACAGAGCGCAGGAGAGTTCCGTGTGGCCGAACCTGTTCTCCAGAATATGGTCCGAGCCGATGCAGATCGGAATGTGCCCTGGGGAGCGGAAATGTTCTCCGAAGTGCGACAGGGCCTCGGCCTCGGTCATCGCCGGGATTTGGACCGCGAGCTCACCGAAGCTCTTGACGGTCAGGGACCGATCCTTGTCAGTGATCCCAGTGAAGGTATCGCGGTGGTTTATGGCAAGGGAGAACGAGGATTTGTTATCGTAAGGAATATCATCCGATACAAGTGCGCTGAAGACCGGATAGTCCTTTCTGAACTGGGGATATACCTCCTGCAGGAAGGGGAGCCCGAGCTTGTCACGGATGTCGGGACGGACCATCAGGAAGATCAGGCCTCCCCCGTCCTTCCTCATCTGCCGTATATGCTCGGGTGCGCAGAATTCGGCACCAAGGAAGAAATCACACTCCTCTTCCCTCCCGTCGGCATCGTAAACTATCACGAAACGGCCTTCCCCGTAGGCCTTGAGAGCATCAGCCAGTTCGTTCTCGCCCATCGGATGCGCTATGTAGGTTTGCAAAATAAATATTTTGTAGCTACCAATATTTTGGTATTAAATGCTCATTCGGTTGATCTCTTTGACCTTCTGGCGGATACTTCCTTGACATGGACCTGGCCGTCCCCGGACCTCATCTCCGATCCCGTAACATCGTCCAGATCGTAGACCCTCCCCTCGATGCCGAGGGCCTTTTCCATGAATGGGCGCGCCTCCTCCATCTTTCCCTTCTTTTGCAGGATCCTCCCCTTTGAATAGAGGGCGGGATAGTAGCCGTCATCGAGATCGAGGGCCTTGTCGTAGGCCTCCAGGGCATCGTCATCCTTTCCCTGGGCCTCCAACACCGCCCCCAGGTTGTTCCAGAGCTGCGGATCGTCCTCCAGTACATCCAGGAGATATCCAATGAGTCTCTCCGCCTCCACGAACCTGCCCATCTTTATGAGGACGATGGATTTGTCGTGGAGAAGTTCGAAGGGAGCGTCCTCCATCGCGGATGCCCTCTCGTAGTGTTCAAGGCTGACCTCCAGCAGTCCGAGCTCGCGGTATATGAGCCCCAGGATGGACCAAATCCTGTAGCCGGGTTCGATATGGGGCGACACGGTCGCGAAGCACAATCCGGCGGCCCTCCACCTGCTGTTCGACAGGTATACCTGGCCGAGGGCGGCGAGGCCGTTGACCCTGTCAAGGAGTTCTTTTCCCTCCGGCCATGACGGAGACCTCATTATCCCGAGGGCCAGCGAAGCATCGGTATGGGACCCCCTCGATGATTCTGCCCTCTCGAAGCAGTACCTGGCGTTTTCCGGGTCCATCGCCGCAAGCGCGGCGAGGCCGTAGAGCTCCCAGGCGTCTCCGAGGCTATCGTCCAGCTCCAGACATCTCTCCAGAGGTCCTGCCATCTCCGAATAGAGCTGCTCCTCGTAGAGGACCATCGCCTTCTTAAGTTGTTGAACGGCCTCGACGTGCAGATCGTAATCTTCATCCATCTTGCATACAAATCGTCAAGGAGCGGATATAACGGTTTCCCCTGTCGGACAACCGGGGATCAGATGTGCTCCCATCCGTCGTCACGAAGCACCTCCATCGGATCTGGGTCCGGCCAATCGTTTATCGGATAGTGCTTGTTGCACCTCGTGCAGCTCAGCAGGGAGGAGCCGTACCTGACCATGGGATGATAGCACACGGGACACAGGGGTCGGATCTTGGAGGACGCACTGCTGAAGAACTTGTGTCCTTCCCTGCATTCGCGGCCGGAGATATCGTATGTGACCTGGGTGACAACCCTTTTGGTGATATCCCCGCCCATCAGCTTGAGACCCCTGATGGAGATCCTCTTCCCCTCCACGGGTAATTCCATCTTCCCCTCCACGCGTTTGGTCGGGGACCCGCATACTCTGCATGGTTCACCTGAGAAGGATGAGGGATCGGCCTTCTTCTCCGGTATTTCCTCCTCGGGCGAAGGAGCGGCCCTCTCCCTGCGGACCGTGAGATCGAACCCGCATTTCGGACATCTGTCGGCACCCTGATCGTACTGGTATGCGCTGCAGTTCGGACAGTATTGCACCCCGGGACCCCCGTCACATTATGATGATAGGAGATTTTATTTTTTGCCGCCCTTCCTGCGAAGATAGACGAAGATGCCCGCTGCCGCCGCGGCGATTACGACCAGGATGAAGACGATCGTTCCGCCGGCGGAGGACAGAAGACCCTTCGACGCAGGTTCGCGGAGAGACAGCTCCACCGTGGAATCGGCGTTCTGCTCCCACCTGATGAAGCCCTCGCTCTCCCCTTTGGAAGCCGTTATGTTGTAATCCGAATGAGGGATGAATTCGAAAGAGGCCGAGCCTCCCGTGTCCGTTGAGAGCTCGAACGAGAAACGGTCCATGTTGGAGGTAACGCTCACGATCGCTCCGGGGACGGGATCTCCGTTTCTGTCAGTCACCTTGACCACCATGTTCGAGAAGGGAGCGAAGGTGGCGTAGGGTTTCGGTATTATGTCGATAAGGTCGTCGAAGGCGTATTCGGGATGCTCCCTGGCATGATCGGAGACGATGAAAGGCTGCCCGCAGGAATGACCGAACCTGGCCCAGATCTCCATTCTCGATGCCATGGACCTGTTGGTTACCTTGCCGTCAAGCGAGCCGTGGGGGTATCCCGAGGCGTTCTCGACATGACCGCAAAGCGTGTGCGAGCACGGATTGATCTTGTCTTCCACCGTATCGTAGTGGTCCCCCAGATATTCCATTCCGTGAAAGACGGTGATGTTGCCGTAGTCACGGTCCCTGAGCTGGCCGAGCCTGACCCATCTGGGATAGCATCCGTGGCCCCATCCCTGTGTCGCACCCATCTCCTCGGCCACCTCGGGGTCCCAGGGATAGTTGCAGGATCTCAGGAATCCGTTCTTCGTCCTCTTGAGCTCCCATTCGTGGCTTCCGAGCTCCAGGATGGCAACCTCGTTTGTCTTGGCATCCGCCAGAAGATAATCCCCGCAGTAGGCCCCGTTGGTCTGCTCGAGCATTATGTCCCTGAAGGAATCGATGGAATCGGCATACTGGACCGCCTTTCTAAGTCTGACGAAGGAAGGAACGCCTCCCCACTGGTACGGTCCGGTTCCCAGGGTGGTCTCGGCGATGACGAGACCGGCGGAATTGGTGTAGTACTCAGTCCCGGACCAAATCATGCCCGCCGTGACCTCCATGAAGATCCTGTTCCCGCTGTCCGGTATGATGTCTATGAAAACGGCGTGAGCTGGACTGAGGAAATATGGCATCCACAATGATTGTCCGAGGACGAACCCGCCGTCTGCAGTCGCGTTGCCAGTGGCGACGAAGGCCGAGCAGTGATGGGGGGTCCTTGGTTCGTAGTTCGGGAGGGATGTGCCGAAGGGAAGCCACCACCACGGATTGCCTGGCAGATCGGTCCTCCACCATATGTCCCATATGGCATTGAGTGCCAGGATGTCCCACCTGTCCACGGGGTCTCCGAGCGGGTTCTCCGCCCCGTTCTCCGACGCACCCCTTGCTATACCGTCTATCTCCTGCTTCTGCTCCTCCGGGACGTAGAACCAGTAGTTCATGGCATTGATCCTGACCAGCCTCCAGTCCATCCCGTAGCTTCTTTCGGTGGCATGAGCATAGGCGGATATCGACCTCGGGATGAGGTCCGAGAGAAGGACACCATGCTGGTAACCGATCTCATCGGGGGAGCCGCTCACCTGTATAATCCTGAAACCCTCCTTCTCCCACATGAAACCTCCAGAGGATGCCTGCTGTCCTGTCACGGTTTCCCCGCCTGCCACAGCAAGCGGGCCCGCTAGCAGAGTCAGAAGAACGATAATGATGGGGAATACCATTCCGGCCAGCCTCTTCATCGGTTCAACTCCTCCTTCTGTATAACAGGAATGACATGGCCAGGAACACAGAGATCAGGGCGAAGGCCGGTTCGAAGCCCGGTACCGAGACCCCCCTCTGTCTGATGAAGATGGAATAGGAGGCAGGTTCCGAAACGGAATGTGTGGTCATCGCCTGCTCAGAGGAGAGACTGAACTTCACCACCATTATGTTGTTGCGCCACCCGTCCCATCTCTTTGGAGTTGCGATGTGGACCGGTACCTTCACGGAACCCTGGAAGGGGACGTCCCATTTGGTGGTTTCGAAAACGAAGGCCCATCCGTTGGCCTCCATGGTGTCCCTTCTTTCTATCTCTATGGCCACCTCATCGTTGCCGTTTCCCTCGTTGATGATCTCGAGTTCGATGTCGAACTCCCCTCCGGGGGAGGTCTGGATGAAGGGTGTGTCGCATCTGATCCTGTATTCGTAGTACTGGTCGATGTAGATGAAGACGTCCAGGGGCTGGACATCGCCGCTCCTTGTCTCGGGTTCGTACGCCCAGTTACCGGTGATCGTCATGATCTTCGTCACGTCCAGGCCCGAGGTCCTGAATCCCGCGGGAACCCTCACCGATACGGCGAACTGGAGTTCTGTGAAGGATTTCGTGAGCGTGAGGGTAGGGATCCTGGTAACCTCCCACCCCTCCACCTCGGCCTCCAGCTGCACTATCACGAACTGGACATCCGGATTCCATGCATCTGTCAGCGTTACGTAACCCTTGAAGGTCACAATTCCCCCTCTTGAGGGGTCAACCTTCGCATGCAGAGCGCTCTGACCCGATTCGGGATTGACCGTGACTATGGCCTGGCCTGCAGCGTCCGCCTCATCCGGGACGCGGACCAGGCTGAGAAACGATACGGCGATTATCATCGCGGCCATTGCCAACAGCCGGAACCGGGCCATCCTCATCGTTTGGTGGAGGTGAACCAACATATTTAACCCTTCTAATACGAGGATGATAACCAAACGCAAGGAGAGAGGGTTCATGAAGGCAGTGTTCCAGGGGGCGGCTCCAAAAAGTATTACAACATACCGGACGATACCTTTCAGACCTAGGAGGTGTTCCACTGGATTATCTCATTGCCGGGGGCAACGGTTTCATCGGCTCCAACCTTCTTTCCCACATACTTTCCAGGGAGCCCGATGCCAACATCATCAATCTCGACCTCGAGAGGAAGGAGGCAATGGAGGACTACATGTCCATCTCTCAGTACCAGGGGAGGTACACGTTCAAGGAAGGGGACATCTGCGAACTGGCATCCTACGAACACTATCTCAAGGTCTCGGATGTGGTGATCAACTGTGCCACCGAGAACGACAGGGGGCATTTCACGGAAAGGCTCGAGAGGTCCATCCGGACGAATGTTCTCGGGGCGAGGGTGCTTGCCGATGCCTGCGTGCGGAACAACGTGCCCCTTCTCCATGTGTCCACCGACGAGGTATACGGCTCCTGTCCCTTCACAGTCCAGAGAAGGGAGGAGAACGCACCCCTCGATCCCACGAATCCATACGCCACAACCATGGCCGCCGGAGAGCGGCTGGTTTCCATCGCTGGCAGGAAGGGAGGAGTACCCATAGCAATCGTTCGCCCCTGCGAGGTCATCGGTCCGAACCAGGGTCTGTCCCATCTGGTACCCCGCACCATCAAGATGATAAAGGACCGGAGACCTCCCTGGATACCGGGCAAGAAAGGCGAGAGGTACCGCGACTGGCTGCACGTTTTGGACCTCTGCCTCGCACTTGAGTTGATAGTCCGCTCCATCACCGGAAAGGTCGGGCCGATCGTCTCCGAGGATTCCCACCCCGAGCATAATCCTCCGGGAAAGACGGTGATTTCCGGCACCAGCGTGGCCACTGCACCGATGACCTCACCCCAGAAACAGAGGAAGCAGATCGTGAGCGGCGTGACATACGTGAACATAACGGCCGAGATGAGGCAGAACATAAGCGGCATAGTGGATACGATAATATCCCTGATGGGTTCGGAGCTTCCGCTCCAGGAGGTACTGATCGATCCGCGAAGCGGCCAACGAGTGGACATCCGATGTAACCATGGAAGTCTCCTCTCAAGCTGTCCCTCGAAGCCGGTGCCGCGGCCGCTTCCCGGCACGCGGGGGCGGTCTCGGGCCGCACT
>JBLIRL010000173.1:0-6683 GCA_049472275.1 Thermoplasmatota archaeon
CTTCCACCTGCCAGAGGCCTGTTATCCCGGGCAGCGTGTAGAACCGCCGTTTGTGCCACTGGAGGTATTCTTTAAATTCCGACGGCAGACATGGTCGGGGGCCCACCAGGGACATCTTGCCTTGAAGCACGTGCCTGGGACAGAGGCCAGGGGTGGCTCCTTCTCAGTCGAGCATTGTCTTTATATTGATTCCTGGGACCAGTCTCTCGATCCCGGGACGAAGGTCCTCAGCCTGGAGAATCTCTCTGTCATGTCAAGCTTCAGACACCACTCGCCTGTCAAAGCCGAGATGATGGACAGCCGTGCATACGAGGTCTATTCATACAGCGATGTCAGGGTCGGCCCGCTTGGTATCTCCGGAGAGCTCGACCAAGACCTCCTCGGCAGTACCTTCGGTTTCAGGACCGATCTCTCCGAACTCCCCCTTGGGTCTTACATCTTCAATATCAGGATCTCGGTAGATTATGCCCCCGAGCTCGTCGTCTGGTCGAAGGTATTCACGATAGACAGGCCCGTCCTCGTTTCCGATCTAGCTTTCCGTTACTTCGGAGGGATGGAACAGGTCGTCGAGCTGTCCGAGGTCCGTTTCTATCTATCCGCGGATATGAATACAACTGTCCCGACGGAGGATATAGTTGCAGCGGAGTGTGAGATCCTCCACGGGGACCTTGATCCCACAGGGGTCTCCGTCGGATTGAAGGTGGTGGATGGGGTTTCGGTCCCGCTGAGGATCAACGTCTCCTCTCTCGAGGAGGACCAGTATATGGTAAGGGTCAAGGTAAGGACCGTTTCATACGGGAGTGACGAAGCCTTATCCTCCGCCTTCGAATTGGACCATCATACCACCGTAGAGGGACCGGAAATCGGATACGATCCCTTGAAGCATACACTGGATCTCACCGATATCGAGGTAATCTCAAGCTATATGGAATCTAACGTCATGCCCGTTGAGATCCTGATAGTGGGGCCCTCCGGGGGAATATCCATAGATGTGACCAGCTCCCTGAGATACTTTGGCGGGACCTGGAGCATCAGGGACCTCGAGGTGTCGTCCCTGCTTCCAGAGGGTGATGATTATTTCCTCAGGTCCTCCTTCTGGGTTGACGGAGAGGTTGTGCAGAAGGATTCGGCGACTTTTTCCGTGTTCTACGAGCTTCTGATATCCGACCCCTCGATCGAGTACATCGTGGAGTATGACCTCCTCGACATCTCGAAGATATTCGTGACGAGCCCGTACAATTCCGGGGCACCGGTCCCCTCCTCTTCTCTGGTATTGAGTGTCATCAGGGTCTTCAACTCCTCATCTGACGAATTCCTTCTTGAGAAGAGGCTTGAGCACATCGGAGGAATGTTCCGATGTGAGATAACAAGACCCACTGGGAAACTGGGGGCCGGAGGGTTGTATGCCGAGGTGATCTTCTCAACCGCGCTTTCTGGGAATCATTCGATAAGAACGGAGGAATTTATAGTACAGGTAGGAGGATCGGAGGTAGGTCCATCCGAGGACCTTCCCGAGAATGATGAGAAGGATGGCGGCCCGCCGTGGTACATCATCGTCCTGATAATCCTTATATCCCTCGTTCTCGGGTTCTTCCTCCTGATACTCGTTTCGATACAGCTGAGGATGCGGAGCGTGCAGGTTGATTCCGGCCTCCGCACCTCTGGTTTTAACGGGGATCTGCCTGGAAGGGGGTTGCCGCCTACTCCGGAAGAGATGCCCCAACTCATTTCCTCGAGAGAGATGAAAGCCCTTCCCGAGGTTGAATATCTGCGGCCCGAGAGATCCGATACCGATAGGAAGTAGACTGAAAGTGATTTTAATAAAAAAAAAGGGTAAGGCAGAAGCCTTCCCCAAAATTCCCTCGATCGACTTATCGATCAACGGTCCATTACAAGGAGGGCTGACAGTCCGGGTTCGCCCGATCCCGGATTCACCAATCCGGTTGCGAAAACCGTGTAGGACTTCCCTCTCATTAACATAACATCGTCGAGCTTCAGGACGGCGGTGTTGGTTCCCGCGACCCTGACCTCGATGTCGTAGGACCCCTTAGGCACCCTGATGTACTTCTCGACATCCCTGAAAGCGACATCGGAGAACAGGACGGGTCCCCCGTTCTGGACAGCTATATCGACATTCGGTGCGTCCGGGGAAGTATGGACGAACCTGACCCATGACCTCCACACCGGCCTGAAGGGCTTGAGGTCCTCGATCACGATTGGTTTGATGTCAGCGAGCCTACCGGAGGCAACTATCGTATAATCCCTCACCGGTTTGAATGAGAGGTCGGCATCTATGACCACGGGAGATGTGAGCCCGGTCGGAACGACCTTGATGTTGTAGGTGGATTCTCCCCTGTTGAAAGGCACGGATAGATAGTCCGTGTATTCACCGAAAGCAAGGTTGGTTATGACCTTAGCGCCATCGACCCATATATCCACGTTCGGCGCGTCGGGAGATAGATGGACGGCTCTTACGCGGGCATTTGACCAGGATCTTCCCCCGAAGGTCTTTCCTGCAGGCTCCCGATCATCGTCATCCATCTCAAAATCGTCATTTCTGTTCCTTCTCGCATCCGTCTGACCGACCACCAGGAAAGCTCCCATCAGTATGAGAAGCGTTACCCCGAGAGTCGCTATCATCACCTTCTTGTTCATTTATACACCCCAAATAAAGTTTTGTTGAGTGGAGTAAAACTTACTTGATAATATTTGAATTCCCAGAAGTGATAGGGCGGCTTCTATGATGGCAAGAAGGTTAAAAAGGTCTGGCAAATAGCAGATTGAAGTTGAAGAGCCCAATTATCTTTATGAAAGAGAATACAGGGTCTTGGGGCAAACCGCGGGACTGAAGGAAGAACTTATGACCATTACTATCCCATGAGGATCAGATGATTTTGATGTCGAAGGCCTTGCCGTTCCTCTCGTCCGTGGTGTTCCCTTCCGGATCTGGTTCTTTGAAAACCTTGAAACTGACCTTCATTCCCTTCCTCAGCTTCTTCTTCTTGTCCTCCTCATCGATATTGGTGATGTTGAAGAAGTAATCGCCGTCATCGGACTCGATGAAACCGTAGAAACCGAGGAACTTCTTGACCTTGCCTTCCTTGATCCTCTCCTCCTCCTCGTATTCCCCGTCGGTCATCCTGACATAGTATAGCATGGGATTCATCTGGTCCTTCCTTATCTCGAATATGCTGCCGTAGGACCTGAGGATCGAGATGAGATTTTTATGGTTGTACGATCGCGGATCGAAATCAGGTGAAAGCCTCCTTATCTGGTCGCCGAAGAGGGACAGGATAACCCATCCGTCCTCCTCCTTGTCAATTGAATGATATGTCTCCATGAGGATGTCCTTGAGCTCGTCTTCGCTCTCCACTTTCTGTCCAGTATCCTTTGCATCCTTCTTCTCCAGCCCGATGTTCTCGGTGAAGATGAACTGGTCGCATGATTTCCTGAGCAGTTCATTGGTCTGTTTGTTCCCCATTCCGATCATGTAGTATCCGTATTCCCTCAATCGCATGAACAGACCGTAGAAATCCAGATCGCTGGTGACAACGCAGAATGTGTTGACGACCTTGTTTGTGTAGGTTATGTCGATGGCATCCATTATCAGGGCGTTGTCCGTAGCGTTGGGGCCGTACCTGAACTGCTGGATCGGTCTAATCGCGTGCTTCTGAAGGATCTCCTTCCATCCGTTCATGCTGTTGGTCGTCCAGTCGCCGTAAATCCTCTTGATGGTGATATCCCCCGATTTCTTCATCTCGTTGAGGATGGGCTCGATAAGGTTGGGGGAGATGTTGTCCCCGTCGATCAATAGAGATATCTTCCTTTCCATCCGGATCACCCGAAGATCGGACCGAGATAAGGCAGGGTCTATAAAGCAACTACCATCCATTGACAAGGTTGCCAACACAGAACATTCGATCGGTAATACCAAATCCGAACATTATCGAGGTACCCAACCCCTCGGGAGATGTAAATCTTTAATATGCCACCAAACAATAGATACCAGGTGAGGGAATGAAGAGGAAATTCATCGCTCTGGCTTATGTCCTGATTGTCCTCATTGTTCTATTGTCCGGCCCTTTTCCCATGATGGAGAGGGCAGAAGGAGCAGGTCCCGCAGATGTCAGCATCAGGATGAACCAGACGAGTATGTACATCCCGACTAACCCGGGAGAACGCCTGGATTTCACGTTCAAGGGGATGGTCATGGCGGACATCCCTTGGATTCCCGAGGTCCAGTCGATGATTGTGTTGCTCGAGGCGGAGATTGGGGATTGGTCTGTCACTGTCACGGAACAGCTCGTCTTCACGAAAGGTGTGGATGAGCTGCCCATCACCGTCGTTGTTGAGATCCCCCCTGATATCTCGGGTGTCTTCAGATTGAACGTCACGGGGAACTGGTCGTACGATCCGGGTATCCAGAGCGGAGAGTGCGATCCCGGTCAGATGATACTCTATGTCAATGAACGTCCCGACATAACCCTCGGCTGTGAAGAGCCCCTTAAACAGGTCCAGAGGGGCAATGGTGTCTCCTACGAGGTAATGGTGGTGAACGACAACGATGTAGAGGTCCCGGTCTCTCTGACCATCATCAACCTTGCCGACCTTGCGAACGAGGATATGGCGATCCAGATGTCCACGAGCAAGGTCCTTGTCCCCCCCAGAAACATGTCATTGATGACTGTTACCGTGTCCACATCAACAAGGACGCAGACCGACACCTATCCTATCTACATCCATGCAGAGACCGTCGATCCCGATACGGGAGAACCTACGGGGATATTCACAGAGTTCACTTTGTATCTGGAGGTAGTCGCATACGACCCCGATCCGGAACCCGATCCGGAACCGGAACCCGAGCCGGCGGACGATGACGGGGAACCCGAACCGACTGATGAAGATGACCCTCAACCTCTCGATGATGAGAGCCCGGCAGGAAATTCCTCCTTGGACGATATTGAGGATGAGGAGATCGATGAGGGAGTTGTCAAGAACGATCAGGGCGTCCCCACCTTCATGATATTCGGTATCCTGTTCGGTGCCGTCGTGTTCATCGTGATCTTCATCATAATCTTCCTCGCTTCCAGAAAGAGGAAGAGATTGTTGAAGGATTGATGTATACAAGATTATCTTCCCATTATTTTGGAGGTTGATCCATGGAATGTCATTTAATCTACTTGAAATCCAGGAAATTAAAGATCGCTTTATCACTGGAATAATGAAAACAGTTTAATAAATATATTAATAATATGTATTTTTATATTCAATGTTTGGATTGGTAGCAACCTTTTTAACTCTATATTTTCATAAGTTCATAGATATTTCAATTCACATTGATTGAATGTGGAAGAGGTGATAATAACGGGTAGAATATCGATATTTACTATCTGTATGGTAATCCTGTCGTTGTTTCTAATGAGCGTCATCAAGGAGCCAACCGATGCTGGTTCAGTCCTATACGATGATAACTGGAATGGGGATGACTATCATGACTGGTTAAATTCCACGAATATCGATTTTCGGTCCTATCCCGGTAATGTCGTTCTTGCCTCAAGAATGGATAAGCTGGATCTTCTCCTAGCTGACATGGGGAACCGCAGGATCCTGAGGTTCCCAGAGGATGGGATCGGATGGAAAAGCTACATGAAGGGTTCCTGTCCGGGTCTATCGAATCCATTGGGTATGTGCTACGACTGGGTGGGGGATGATGTGTATATCGCCGATTCAGCGAACAATCGTATCGTTAAGATCGACATCGAGAGTAATTCATGGGATACACTGGGAAGTTTCGGATCCGGAGAAGGTCAGTTCAACTTTCCCGTGGATGTATACCACGACCCGTCATCGGATATGCTCTACATCACGGATACATTCAATTCCAGAATTGTTAGGACCAACATGGATGGGAATGAATGGACCACTTATGGCACGGCAGGAACCGGTCCGACGGACCTTGGATGGCCAGGCAATCTCGTATATGACCCTCGGTCCGACCTCGTATATCTGACAGACATGTACAATTCAAGGATAGTCAGGACCAGAATGGATGGTTCGGGGTGGGAGACCTTCGGATCGGAAGGGGAAGGTGTGGGTGAGTTCTCATTTCCAACCGGACTTTCCATGGATCCGGATAGTGGGGACCTTTACATCGCCGATGACTGTATCATAAAGACCAAGTTCGGAGGTTCCGGATGGACCGAGCTGAGATACAACAGCGCCCACACGTCCACAATTAATACTCCATGGGATGTCTACTATGAGAACACCTATGATTTTCTCTACATCTCGGATTACGATAATGACAGGATCATCGGAACGAAAATGGATGGCTCGCTGTGGACAGCTTTCGGTGGAGAAGGCAACGGAACCGGGGAGTTCGACCACCCTTGCGGTCTAGCCTATGATGTTCGAAACAGTCGCTTCTATATCTGTGATTCTAATAATAGGAGGGTAATAAAGACCCGGATCGACCTTGCAGAATGGGAAGTCTTCGCAAGGGAGACAGAGGTTCCCGGTGTTCTGAACCGCCCTAGGGGGCTCCATTACGATAATGGAAACAGAACCATATACGTGGCCGACTCCAACAATGACAGGATTTTGGCTATCGATCAGGATACCGAGAACTACACGGAGATAGGAGGTTTCTCCTGTCCAAGGGATGTTTACTACGACGAGGGATC
>JBLIRL010000174.1:0-6541 GCA_049472275.1 Thermoplasmatota archaeon
GTCAGGCTGAACGGTCGTGTCGGGTTGAGTGCTCGTATCGGGCTGGTTGGTGGAGTTGTTGGCGAAGTTGTTGGCCGTGTTGTTGGCGGTTGCGTCCAGAGCGACAGCATGTTTTGTTGAGCCGATCATCTCATTTTCCGATATGGTATTGAAATGACATCCGTCCAGATGTATCCCGATATCGTTCTCCTCGAAGGTGTTCTCAATGATCTCATTGTATAGCCCGCCGTTCGATACCACCGCGATGTAGGTACCATGGATCCTGTTCCTGAAGATCAGATTGTTCATGGGAGACCATTTGGTGGGGGTCCCGTACATGGTCCCTGTATATCCTTCGATGGCAATACCCGTGTAACCGTGATTCTCACTTCCGCCCTGGATGGAATTGTATCTTATGGTATTGTTGTCCGAATTGACCGGTCTGTCATAGGTTCCCGAATAATACAGCATGACACCTATGTTGAAGTTCGCTATGCGATTGAACTCTATCGTGCAGTTATCGACACCTTTCAGGATCACACCAGAAGCCAGTTCCTCCGCAGCCCTCGATGACCAGTTCCTATCCCAACCTGTTAGGTAGAAGCCTCTTATTTCGACCCCGTCCGATGTCACTATGAAGCCATGGTCCGTTTGACGGAGGGCTCTGACGGTTACACCTGACCAACCGTTTCTCGTCATCAACGTCAGTGGTTTGTCTATCGTAATAGGTGCGTGGTATGTTCCGTCGAGCACTTCGATTATATCTCCTTCGTTAGCATCGTCAACTGCTGATTGTATGGTAGTATAGTTCTCATAGGGTCCGACAAGGATCCGCATTTGAGTGGCTGTCGAACCTGATCTGGTATGGGCCTCTTCCCCGTCGATCGAACCGGCTTCAACAGGTGGGTGCCACGAGATGATCACAAGGGTGAGCATTATCAGGAATACCGTTCTCTTCATATTCTCACTCCTCCCGGAATACTGGAGGATAATGGGATATCATGAAAACGTACTTTATGACCCGGATCCGTGAAGGGTCTGGACCTGGAATGGTATTTAACTTCTGTGTCACCGGACGGCTCTTACATCCGTGTCAGATAACATGTCTCCCGGATGACCAAAAATAGACATGGGCCGACGCAGATTCCGGCCTGAGGAAGGGCGGCCAGAAACACGATTCCCTTGATCATTGTTGACAATAGAGGTCCTCGGAGTCCAGTTCGAGTTCGAACATTACCCAAGCTGGAAGGATTGTGGCAAATATTAAATTCCATCCAGTATGTATACTCAAAGGGAGATCCGACCCAGATACCAGAGGGGGAGAGATGGAAAGGGACATGGGAAAGAAGTTCACCATCATGGTCATCGTGTCGATGATGCTGCTAATATCATGTTTGACCCTGCAGACAGGGGCCACCCCGGAACCCTCAAGGGCTTCGGACGGTGTTCCCCAGTGGCCAACGTTCAAGGGTTCCATGGACCGCTCGGGCAGGTCCGAATACAATATCGGGTCCAACCGGGGAGAGCTTCTATGGAAAGTGTGGACCTCCCCAGTTAGGAACTCCTCGATCGCCATCGGGAGCGACGGGACATCGTACATAGGAAGCAGAAGCCTGAACGTCTATGCGGTGACACCCCAGGGCAGGGTGAAATGGGGATTTCTGGTGGATGACGAGGTTCATTCATCTCCCACGATGGACGGAAACGGCAACATATATTTCGGCTCACTTGACAGCAGCTTCTACTCCATCGACACGGATGGGGTCCTGAACTGGAGATGCGACCTTGACGGTCCAATAGTTGGTTCCCCCGCCGTAACATCGGAAAGGATATTCATTGGTACGCTTGGAGGCGGCCTGTACTGCCTTGATAGGGCCGGGAGGACCATCTGGAACTTCTCCACCGAAGGAAGCATACACTCATCACCGGCCCTCTTGGGTCCTGGCAGACTTCTCTTCACATCCACAGACCATTTCCTTTACTGTCTGTACACGAACGGCACCCTGTATTGGAAATATGACATGGGGGCCGGTTCGTATTCTACACCTTCTGTGGGGGAAGAGGGAAGCATCTACGTGACCGCGGATGACCGCAGACTTCACTGTGTTAACAGTCTTGGAGACAGGGTCTGGACGTACACAATATCAGATACGGGCTGGGCCTCGCCTTCCTCATACGGATCCTACCAGACGGTAATCGGGACCTCAACAGGGTATGTCCACCTGGTAGGCATGCACGGAAGGGAACAGTGGAAGTACCATACATCGATACCGATCACTTCCTCCATTTCGGTATCAAACGATGGTCTTATCGTCTTCGGGACCCGGGACGGAAACGTTTACTGCCTGGACGACAAGGGATCGGTGGAATGGAGATACGAACTGGAGAATGAGGTGGCCTCGACACCGTCGTTCGACAGCGAAGGGAACATTTACGTTGCGGACAGCACAGGCTACATGTACAAGATCGGGAGCAGGCCAAGGGAAAGACCCTCTCCACCGCAGAACCTCGATGTCGAGGTGGAAGAGCGGCTCTGCAGGCTCGACTGGGACGAGCCGCTGAGAGACGGGAACTCTACCCTGGAGGGATACAGCATCATCAGATGGGACGAGACCGAGAACCTCACAGAGTACCTCGGTGCGACCGACCCGGATGTGACGTATTTCGTGGATATCGATATCGAGTACGACCACACCTATCATTACAGTGTTTCCGCCTTCAATTCCGTCGGGGATTCGGACCCAAGCAACATTGTGGCCGTCACACCCGAGGAGACCCCCAGACCTCCAGGGAAACCCTCTGGCCTCAGCCATTCCGTGGAGGGGTTCTATGTCAACATCCAGTGGAGCCCTCCGGCAGACCATGGGACATCGAGGATCACCGGATATCACATCTACAGGTACGATGGGCTGGGTCAGCTCGAGATCAATGAATACGTCTACATCGGAACCGGTTTCCACGACATGGTCCCGGAGAAGGACAGGTATTACTACTACTCGGTAGCGGCCGTGTCGGATGCCGGCGAAGGCCCGCATTCCGATCAGGAAAGGGTTTTCGTGATGGACGAGGAAAGGACCGATTGGAACGTTCCCGGCAGCAGCAGGGACCAGGAATCCGAGGGCGACACGGACATCACGGGAGCCATCTGCTGTTTGCTGGCCTTCATAGGTGTGGTCTCCTTCCCCATAATCCTGATAATAATAATCACAAGGGCGATCAAGGGTTCCGAACAGAAGAAGAGGGGAAAAATGATCTTGAATGACAGGACCTCCGGGAGGAAGAGTTATCCCAGGGCCGGGACGGTCAGGATTGATACCCGACCGGAAAGGTATGGACCTGTCCACATACCGGGAGGTGAGAGGCCTGCGGGTTCGGTTCCGGCAGTCAAACCCGTATCGAAACCACCAGAGGCGGAGGGGAAGGTCGATGTCGGCAGGATACCGCTTGGAGAGGGGGGAGAGCCAGGAGGGATGGAAGAAACGGGCCAAGCAGTGGACCTCGGGGAGGAGGAGGGGATGATCCATGAACGGGAGGATGAGATCGCGGCCCCTGCCTTCGAACGTCCATCCCCGGCACCTCATCTCGACCAGGACGAATACATCGTCGAGAGGATAATGGAACTGCAGGATATGCTTGCGGATGGGGAGATCGACAAGGATATGTACGACACCCTCAAGAAGAGGCTGGTCGACCAGCTCGACAGGTGATCAGGACCTGCCCAGGGAAGCAAGCTTTGATCCCATCGATATCTCCTTGTCGAACCTGATATCGACCTTCAGCGACATTGATATCCTCATCGCTCCTTCTCCCGCCACCGCATCCACGGCAGCCTTTGCCGAATCGAAGATCTCCTCGAGAGATGAAGCTTCAAGGACGGTCCCCATGGGAGTGACCTGATGCTTTATGCCTGTCCTCTCAACGGCATCGATCGCTTTTTTCACATATCTTGAAAGGGAAGGACCCCTGTCAAAAGGGGAAACTATTAAAAAACCGATGTACATAGTGAAACCGCCGGTTGAATATCCCCCCTCTCTATAAAAAGCATTTTATAAGTGGGTTCGTTAACCGGCCAAGGGGCATGGGACCTCAAATCGGGGAAGCGTCGATGGATAAAAGCAGTTTCAAAGTATCTGCAGAAGTACTACAGAAGAACGCCATGAAGGCGGCCATCCGCGATCTGAACGCGGAATTCCAGATGAAGGGAGGCAAGGTAACCCCTTCGAAGAAGGGCGATACCTATCAGCTTTCCCATCCCGATGAGGAATATCTCGAGGAGTTCAGGGTCCGGCTCCTGAAGGAACTCGGATTACTCGAGGAGAAGGACATTCCCGAGGAGTTGAAGGGTCCCAAAGCAGCCCCGCCCCGCTACGGAGATCACCACAAGCTGAGAAGGGGATGGAACGTCAGGAGCGAGAAGGAGATCAAGCAGGGGATCTACGACAGGGAAGACAGGATGGTCCCCGAGGGAACATCCCATCTTGAAGTCGAGGAGAGGCCGCGAAGGATGGATGACAGGAGGGATCGCGCCCCCAGAAGGGACCATCGCGACGGCAGGCCCCCCAGAAGGGAAGAGAGATATCCAAGACGGGATCAGCAGCATGAAAGACCCAGAAGGGACAGCTTCAGACAGCATCCACCGGAGGGCAGGGCGGAGGAACAGCAGGAGGAGGATGAGGGAACGAAATCCTTCGAGGAGAGATGGGGGGACATAAGCGATCTCATGAACCTGATAGAGGAGGCTCTCAGGGAAGGCGCTGTCGACGACGGAATGATAATCAAGCATGCATACACCAAAGAGATTCCCGAGGAGGACATCAGGAAGTTGAAGAAGGTCCTCTGGGACAACAGATGCAGAGGCCCCCGGGACAAATGCCCCCACGGTAAGAAGAAGCTTAGGTTCGAGGACCTCATGAAGGTATGTTCGGGGAAGGTGGAGGGATGGGACAAGATTGACTCCCCTTTCATCAAGTTCCTCGATATCTGGAACGAGAACATGCAGAAGATGTACGGGCCCTTCATGGACAGGGAGGTCAAGGTGGAGGGCAAGATCAGCTCATACAAACCGGTGCATAGAAAGGGACATGAACACCTCAAGGTCTTGGTTTACGATACCCTTGTGGCTGATGTCGAAAGACCGGACGAGCAGAAAGAGACCAGGAAGCTTTGGATCAAGATCTCCCTCAAGGAGTACACCGAGCTTCTCGGAAAGACGAAGGTCCACATAGACGACAGGATATCCTTCACGGGAAAATGCATCTACGACAAATATTTCCACGATTACTGGGTCGTCGACCTGAAGGGGATCGACGTTATCGAGGCCGGTGAAGGAGAGGCTCTGACACCTCCTAGCTCATGAATGGTCATATGATCCTGAAGGTGCATACATCCTCGTCCCCGGCTGTCCAGTGTCGAACCAGAAGTCTGTACGAACCAGCTTGAAGCTCGAGGCCTTCATCCCCCTCCCATGAGGTCATGGGCACGGGAGGATCCAGGGACAGGAAACCCCTGCCGTACCCCTGGACCCGGAAGGAAACCAAGCATCTCTCGGAACCAACCCCGACGGGGCCGCCGATTATCACCTCCTCCATCCTGGAGCTTCCCCATTCCTCGAGGTCGAGATCGATCTCGATACTACTGCCCGCTCCGCCTTCCATAACAGCTCTCACGATCCTGAGAAGGTCCGACAGCTCACGTTCCAATGCCATCACTGTCATGTTCACGGACAGGTCAGAAAATGCCGATACCACCATTGGTATCGATATGGAGATGACGACTGCCGTTATCAAAAGACCCATCGGTATCTCTGCAGCGCCAAGGTTGGACGCACTCATTCCCCGCATGCGGTCCTTCGATGCAGCTTATCATTATAAAAACATAGTCATCATATTATCTCTATATCGGGTCCGATATCCATGTTGCCGGCATCCCCCAGGATCTCCTTGAGCAGTTCCGGGTCCGGAGGGGGGCCCTCGGGCATGCCAGGTTTCTTCAAGGATTTCGATATGTACGCACCCTCGAGTTCTCCATCCTCGGATGAGGGGGACAGCGCGAAATGGAGTCCCTCGGTCCTTCCGAAGGCACTCTCCAGTCTGGACCTAACCTCGATGTTGGTCATCCCTTCTGGGACTCTCAATGATACGATGGCGGGAGGATTTGCCTCCATCCTTCCCGGGGACCCCGGGATCGATATGGGTCCGACCGCGAAAGGTCCCCCGTCCTCCCTCATTTCGAGCCATGCCGACTGTGGAGCGGTATATTCTTCAACTGCGGATGCTGACTGCATCAGTGGCGGGATAACGGTTTTCAGACCGAAGGGATCCGAGTCCCCGCAGCCCGAACATGACCCCTCAAGGATTATGCATCCCGGTCTCAGGGGGCCGTCAAGGAGTATCGAGGCGATCCTCAGAGGGTCCATTCCGGAACCTTGCTGATCTTCACCATGGATCAAGAAGCAGAAGGATGCCATCCCGACCTTCACAAGAAGAGACGACACCTCCACAGCACCCGCTATACCCGTTGCCCCGTCCGTCGATGAAAGGATGATCACGAGCGGCCTGCCAAG
>JBLIRL010000175.1:0-6289 GCA_049472275.1 Thermoplasmatota archaeon
ATATTTCCGCCTCCTCCGGCAATACCATGACGGTCACATTGTGGTATTGCTGCTCTCTTTTGTCTAATGTCTGAAGATGAGTAGTTCCGGTAATGAGCCCCGTCGCCAATACGATGATGTTTTGCAACAACGTAACGGTAACTGGTTTCAACGTCACGGATTTCTATGTTGCCATCTATTCTGGTTTCTCCGGTCACAACATCACTGGAAATGTCTTCTGGTTCAACGATTACGGCATTCACCTGCAGGACTCCCACACTGGACTTGACCGCGACCACAGCAATTACGGCTGTGTTCTGAGGGACAATGAATTCATCCAGAACTCTAACCGCGATGCCATAAGGGTTGAGGTCTCATTGAACTTCGATGGAGGAGGACCATACAATGTCGATGTCGACGAAATCCTGATCGTCAACAATGATATTCTGAGCCTGAGCGGAACCTCTGTCCAGGCCAGCGTTACCCTGAGTGTCACGAGAATCGTGAAGGGCAGCATCGATCTGGGCAACGTAAGGTTCCTCGGGAACAGGATAGAAGGAGGAAGGAGCGGGATGAGCTTCTCCGGGAACCTGGTGCAGCTCAGGGATATCGATCTGGCAGCGGGTGATCTGAAGTTCATCGGTAACATCGTGGTCGAATATTCCTTCTTCGGGATCTGGGCCAATTACTTCCGGATAGAGGGAATATCTGGGAATTCCACCTTCGAGCTCGGGGACATGGTCCTGCATGGGAACCAGGTCGGATCATCCCTGCCCTCCACAAGAGGGATGGTGATAGATTTCCTATATTACCTGGTGAACATCCGTGATGCGGTGATCATCGATTACGGAGACGTGATCGTGGGGGAGAACACCCTGGACACGCAGAGTGCGGCGATAACGATAAACAGCCCTCAACTCGGGTACGAGGTCCACGGTTCATCAAGGATCAGCATGGGAAAAAATTCCATCTCGGACAATGTTATACTCCACTGCGATGTGGGCATCCAGTATATCATGCAGAACCAGCAGTTCCATGACGGCAGCACTTCACTGTTCTTCGAAGGTCTTCTCATCAAGGGAAATACCGTCAAATCGATAGGACAGAGCCTCTGGATCATCATGGACAGCCTCGGTTTCTCGATATCAGGGGATTCCACAGTCGATACTGGCGGTGTATCCATCAGTGATAACCGGCTCACCTCGGGTTCGACCTGCGTGTATCTGGATCTGAAGACCATCGGATACGGACTGGAAGGGGATGCGTCCTTCTACTTCGGAGGTCTGGATGTTTCGGATAATACACTTATCGGAATTACCGGGGTTGACATGTTGAACTTGAAGGACGTGGGATCGAACCTGATGGACGGCTCCTCATTCATAATGGGCAATATCACCTTCGCGGGCAACGAGATATCAACGTCGGGGACCGGCATCCACGCGGAGGAGTTCAACAATTTCGGTTCGTTCCTCATGGACCGATCCTCCGTAGGGATCGGCAGTTTCTCGATTTCCTCCAACGGTTTCGACTGCGGCGGGGCCGGCATCCACCTGGTGGGTTTCAATCAGTTCGGATCGCACCTCAGTGATAATTCTACCTTCCAGTATCTCGGGTTGGATGTGGAAAGCAACGACATCATCTCCGATTCCGATGCCATCCTTATCGGTCACGTAATGGGTTTCGGAACATACCTCACAAATCTCTCGGAAGTAAGGATAGGGTCCTTCGGACTGAACAGCAATACGATACGATCCAACTATTCCGGGATCTCATGGGGGAACATGGACTATTTCGGCAACTACATGTTCGAATCATCGAAGATGACCTCGGGGAACATCGAGTTGACTCATAACGACATTCGATCCGAAACGGAGTGCATAAGACTGTCCTCCTGCATGATGCACGGATTCAATATTTTCAGCCTGGCGGAAGTCGAGATCGGGGACCTTCTCGTCTCGAACAACACCCTGGTCTCGAGGCTCTCCCACGGGGTGATGATCGGCAACTACATGATGATCGGATACCTCCTCCACGACAATTCCACTGTGACCTTGGGTATGTTCAGCATCGACGGCAATCGAATCAATTCCGAATATTCGGGGGTCATGGTTCAAACATACGGCTACCTCGGATACGTTCTCTACAACTACAGCCAGGTGAAGATCGGTCCCTTCTCCATCACCGGGAACGAGATAACATCAAGCGGCGGTGGGATCCAGGTCCTGAGCCTGTTCTACGTATCATATGTAATGTACCATCATTCCCGTTGCGAATACGAGGGCGTGAACATATCATCCAATCAGATCAACTGCAACTCCAAAGGGCTTCTGATCCAGTACATGGAGGGACTCGGATACCAGATGGCCGACGGGTCCGCCGGGAGGATCGGACCGGTGAAAATGGATGACAACGTGATAACCTCAAACAGCACAGCGCTGGAGATAGACGAGATGTCCCACTTCGGATATGATCTTAAGGGAGAGGTCGACCTGAAGATGGAGGGTTTCTCCATATCCGGGAACATTATCTCCGCCGACGGCGACGGGTTGATGATCAGAAGATTCGACGGACACAACCAGTTGGTGGATGGGACCACCGGATCCAGGCTGGGGAACTTCACCATGGCCTCGAATAACGTTGACGCCGGCGGAAACGGTATCATATTCGAGGAAATGGAGATGATCAACTCGCTCATAACGGGAGAAGCGGATGCGTTCTTCGGTGAGTTCATGATCACCGACAATAGGATAAACGCGGATGGCGGCTACGGACTGGCACTCACCAATATGAGCGTGTGGGGTTTCCAGAGCGACGAGGCCTCGACCTCGAGGATGGAAGGTTTCCATATCTCGGAAAACGAGATATCTTCCCTCGGGTCGTCGATCTTTCTGGAGTTCAGGCAGGTCGGTTGTGAGATGGGGGGGACATCCGGATTCGAACTTGGACGGATCGCCGTCGAGGACAACGATCTGGTATCCACAGAACCCGGTATCATCGTGGATTTCAACGGACTTTCCGACATGGCAAAGGGTGAGGCCGCGATCTCCGTCGATGGTATCAGGATATCGGGAAACGAGATAGATGCGAGCGAGGGCATAACGCTGCCTCTGGAGTTCGGTGCTCCCTCGATGGATGCAGTGATCCGTTTCGGAGATATCACGATATCCGAGAATGTCATTTGGAGGTCCGAGAACTACGGTCTCTTCATCCCCGTCAACGTCAACGTCGACGACAATGTCAGGTTGGAGACCGGTGAGATGAGCATTCTTCGAAATGATGTCAGGAACTCCGTTGATTGGGGGATAGCGTCCATCCACTCTTTGTCCGTCTCGGGCGCAAGCTCCGTAGATCTCGGGGGTATGGAGCTGATTGGCAACAATATCGAGAGATGCAAGGTGGGACTGGTTCTCAACAACACGAAGGGTGTGACCGCATATGCCAATAATTTCGTGAACAACACGGCAGATATAATGATCGATGATACCACGATCAGGTGGGTCTCGGCGGAACCGATATGGTACAGACACGGGATGAGGAACTTCTCGAGCTTCATCGGAAACTACTGGGACAGGTATGCGGGTCCCGACACGAACGATGACGGCATCGGGGACACCCCCTTCAATACCGGATACGGAATGGACACTCATCCGCTGATGTCCGGGGTGGAGGATTGCCTCCCTCCCTGGAACGACAAGACCCCTCCGGAGGTTGTGATCA
Organism: Thermoplasmatota archaeon; assembly: GCA_049472275.1. Taxonomy (GTDB): domain Archaea; phylum Thermoplasmatota; class Penumbrarchaeia; order Penumbrarchaeales; family Penumbrarchaeaceae; genus JAFGLL01. The sequence continues at coordinate 3,697 of JBLIRL010000175.1, forward strand.
CTTCTCCCGCGAACGGGTCCGCCGTCAACGAGACTTCAATACAGATGACATGGGTCGGGACGGATGACCTCCTCGGGATCGAACGTTACGAGGTCCGTATGGACGAGGGCGAATGGGAATCCGTCGGGGCATCACTCTCCCACACATTCTCCTCGATGTCCGAGGGTCAGCATATACTTCGGGTAAAAGCTATAGACAGAGCGGGGAACGAGAAGACAGCTTCGGTAACGGTGGTAGTGGACATATCAGGTCCGGGTCTGACGATCCTCGAGCCGGTAGACGGAGGATATGTGAATTCCCCGCAGGTGACGGTGTCATGGGAAGGAGTCGATGATATCTCGGGCATCTCGGGATACATGGTCAGGATGGACAATGGTTCCTGGATCGATGCCGGTTTGATGCAGGGATTCGTCTTCGACAATGTGACCGAGGGCTATCATTACGTGGAGGTTCGGATCGCGGACAGGGCAGGCAACATGCTCATGGGAAGGTCCGATTTCGGCGTCGATCTGACGTACCCCGATCTTTCGATAACGTATCCTCATACCGGACTTTTGGTTGCATCAAGCTCTCTCAATATCGAATGGGAGGGCACGGATAGGATGTCGGGGGTCATGGAGTTCAGTCTGAAGCTGGACAACGGCCCCTGGTTGGACAAGGAGCTATTGACCGAGCACCTGTTCCACAACCTTTCGGAAGGTTTCCATGTCCTTCATCTCAGGTCAATGGACCGGGCAGGCAACATCGTGGAAGAGACGGTCGATTTCGAGATCGGAGAGGCCGAGAACATACTTGCCATACTGAAACCCGCAGAAGGATCATATCTGGCAAATTCAACCGTTGATGTGACGTGGGAAGCTCTTGGTACGACCTATGCCCCGATGATGTACCAGATCAGGGTGGACAGTGAAGAGTGGGAGGAGCTCCCCGTGGTCTACGAGACCACGTTCACGTCCCTCGGAGACGGGGAAAGGACGATACAGCTGAAACTTACCGACAAGGGCGGAAACGTCGAAACGGCCTCCGTGACCTTCATGGTGGATACGACCCCTCCGAAAATAGTTGAGTTCTCACATACAGGAGCGAACGCGCCCCCGGGCGACCCAATAGTGATCAGTTTCTCCGAGAGAATGGACCCCGAGGGCATCCTTGTAGAAATTAACGATGCCAATGTGTCGGGAACCCTGGCCGGGGATGGCATGATACTGACTATAGATGCCATCATGGACCTTGGAGTGAGTTACACGGTCGATATCATTGGAAGGGACCTGGCCGGGAACACCCTTGACGAGAAAAGGAACTTCAGGACAGCTACCAAGGGATGGATAACGGGGAAGCTCATCGATACAAAGGGGAAACCCGTGGGAAATGCAAGGATCTCCCTTGACACGGACGAACAGGAGTTCACCGACAGGAACGGAGATTTCATCCTCGAGGCCACTCCGGGGACCCGGACGGTGACGATATCCGATCTGGAAGGACATGTGCTTGCGGAGTTCGAGGTCGAGGTGACAGCCGGCAAGACCGTGACTCCAACCGAACATCTGACCGTAGAAAGATACAAGGAACGGGAGAGTTCGCTATGGTGGGTCTGGCTCATTGTGATAGCGGTGGTGGTGGCGTTGCTGATCGCTGGGATCGTGTTCTTCTATGTCGGGAGACCCGGTGAAGGAGAGGATGATGAGTTCGAATGGGAGGATGACGAGAGCCTTGAAGAGGATGAGTTCGACGAGGATGTGGAGTTTGGTGACGACTGGGATGAGGATGAATATGACGAATGAACGATGAGTCCCTGATCCTAGATATTTCGCATCAGTTCCTCGGCCCTGCGAACGGCTTTTTGGAAACCCAGCTTCCCGCCTCTCTTGATGATTGTACGTAGCAAAACGGCAGCTTTCTCGCTCTTTCCGATTTCCATGAGCAGGGCTGCTCGTCTCAGTGATATGACAAGGGACCCGCTCCGTTCTCCCTTCGCCCAGGCCTTGGCCTCGTAGCTCTCGAGCACCGGCAGGATCCGATCGTATCTCCTCATATCCCCTATGAGGCCGTCTAGATAAAGTACGGACCTCTTTGGCTCCATGGTCTGGATTATGGCTTCCGCCAGGTCGTCCGCGGCCTTGTCCACTCCGCCCTTCTTCTCATCGGTCATAAGATCGAACCTGAGCCTGGCCATCTCGAGGAGGAGTTCGTTCTTCCTCGACGAAGGTCCCTTGAGCTCTTCGATGCCAACCGCGGCTTTCTCGAGGTACCCTGCAGCTGCTTTACGGTCCCCGGATTTTCTCGCCATTTCATGGAGGTCCACAAGCACCCATAATGCCATTTCCCTCTGCCCCGCCTCGATGAAAGAGGCATATGCTTGCTTGAGGTCCTTTCGGGCTTCATCGATATCGCCCAGCCTGGCCCAGCATGATCCCGTCCTCCTTTTGAGCTTCCCATTGATTGACGGCAGCCTCGGAACGAAAGATGAAGAGGGATATCCGGGTGCTGCCCGTCAATCATCAGGCCGGCTTCAGGATCCAGGTCTGGTCGGACCGCGACGCCGTCGCCATCGGCCAGCCGGTGACGGTCAACTTTCGCTCCGACAGGGATTGTT
>JBLIRL010000176.1:0-6271 GCA_049472275.1 Thermoplasmatota archaeon
GGTTGCCGGTCCGGTCTAGTCATCATCGTCATCCGGACAGACGTCATCGTCGCACGGATGTGCCTCTGCTATCTCGACCCTGACAGATATCTTCTCTGTGGCGAACTGTCCGTCCTCGACCCACATCTGCACGGTCTTGTATCCCTTCGTTGCATAGGTGTGGTTGACGTTTATTCCCTCGCCGGTGGACCCGTCACCGAAGTCCCACTTGTAGGTGAGTCTGTCGCCGTCGGGATCGCTGACCGAGTCGACCCAGAAGTTGACCGGTTCCTTCTCAACGGGATTCGATGGGCTGTAGCTGATCTGGTCCGGCCTCTCAGGCTCCTCGTTCTCGTCGTTGAGCACGAGAGTGATGGATGCAGTGGCCTCGCCGCCTTCCTTGTCCGTGGCCATGAAGACGAGTGTGATCTCCTGGCTCTTGACCATGCCCGAAGAGGTCTTCCAGATGTTCTGGTCGTCCAGCTGGAACCAGAAATCCCCGGTTGTGGGAGTTATGTCCCAGTCGATACCCTTGGTGGCATCGAAGAAGGGAAGCTGATCGGCCACGGAATCGAACTCATCGCCGATGGTATCATCGAAGTTCACGGAGAAGGTTATCTGGTCGTTCTTGTCCTCATCGGTCGCTATGGGCCTGATGGAGATCTTCGAGAACTGTCTCCAGGTCCTCGATGTGGTGGTCGGGATCATTATCGTCGGGGGGTCGTTGACGTTGGTGATCTCGAGGTAGACCTCGAACTTGATGTCCCCGTCCTCTCCGTGGTCGTCTATGGTGAAGACCATCTTGTCGTTCCCGGCCCTGACATCCGCGTTGGTCGGGGTGAAGGTCACCTCGCCTGTGTTGTAGCCGACATCCGGGTCCTCGTCCCAGTCGGACGAGGTCGACCTGACATAGCTGTACTCCAGAGGCGTTCTCTCATCCTCCTTGTCCGTGTCCTCCGCTATTATGGTGAAGGAGAACTCCTCGTCTTCTAGGATCTCGATCTTGTCCTCGAGATGGATGACAGGCCTGCGCGGGTCGATGTCATCAACCTCGTATGTGTCTCCGTCTATCTCCACGGATTTGACCGTGGGCGGGTCGTTGACCTCTCTGATGATCACGGCGGTTGAAAGGTTCACCCATGAATGAAGGTCCTCGGCCTGGAACTTGACATTGACCCTTCCGTTCTCGTTGTGTTTCGGGGTCACCGCTGCCTGCCAGATGCCGTCATACTCTTCCACACCGATCGTGGCTATGGTTGTATCGTATTCCGTTGCCCACTCCTCGGATGTTGCGTTCCATACGTAGAAGGTCTCGAAGCTGTTCTCCGGGTCCTTGAACATACCGTCGATGCCCTCGAGAGGGAAGTATGTGGTTGGATCGTCCTCCATCAGCTCGTCGAAGGGTTGCCAGTTGGGATTCTTCTCCACGGGTTCGTCGTCCCAGACCGTTATTCCGTCCTCGAAATGGAACAGTTCGGACCATTTCGGAGACCTTATGGAGGCTTCGGGCACATCATCTATGGCCTGAACGTGGACGGTATGCGGGTAGGGATCGTCCGTGAGGTCCTCTCCCAGCTGTTCCAGTTTGTACTTCTTTCCATCCGTGTAGGTATTGTCGAACACGTCCGTCGGGCTTTCGGAGACATCCACGGCTTTCTCGTAGGGGGTGTCCTTGTCGATATAGACCCAGATCTCCTTGGGGGGATCATCATCCTCATCCTCGTAGGTGACCGTGAGGAGGAACTCGCTGTCGTAGTATCCCCCAGATGGGTCCTGGGCGAAATCCGAGGTAAGTGTAACATCGGTTATCGATGGAGGTACGTTCGGGGCGACCTCCCCAACGGAAAGGGCGATCTGATACTCGCTCCAGACCCAGTGCTCGGGATAGTAGTATCCGATTATCTGGCCTCCCGAAATTGCTCCGTGGACAGGTCTTTGATTGAGCCCGATCCACACTCCTCTTTCCGGAGCTCCGGTCCAGTTGTTGTGAAGCCAGACGTTGAGCGTATCGCCTATGTACGCTCCTCCGCTGATATAGACCGACATGATGAAGATCGCAGCGGAATAGCCGTCATCCGCGGTATCCCAGATGTTGTCCTCGCCGTCGTTCCTCCATACGATGAGGATCTCCAGCCAGTTGTCCCAGAAATTGGCGGAGTTCATCTGCCTCCAGATGACGCCGTCAGTCCTGTTTATCCGCATGGACATGTTCCACAGCTTGGTCGTATCGGAACCCGTGAACTTCCACCAGTCCATAACGTTCTCAGTGGAGCTGGTGATTATGTTCGATTTGGTCGTTCCGAGAGGTGTGAACGCCGTGGCGTTCTTCCAGTGGTTGCCAACGTTGTCCCTTACTGGGTCCGAGTTGAAACCCAGGGTGAACTGGTAGTCCGCAACGAATCCCGGCCTCGTCTGCGGGGACTGGGAGGTGAGGTAGTAGTTCATTGAGAGTCCGATGTAGATCCATCCCACCTCGGTGAGCCGGTTCGCGAAACCATCGGCGTCCTCGGTGGCCTTGTTGGAGTGCCTCGGGGTCCAGAAATCGAAGGTCCAGTTATCGTCCCAGTACCATCCGTCGGCGTCGTTCCCGTCGTCGTACCACCATTCCGCTCCACCGATGTCTATCCTTCCGAACATGTCATCGGTGGATATGACGTACAACTCGAGGAGGTCGGCGTAGTCTTCTGCCAGTGTTGTACCCGAGGCATCGAGGGCGAACTCGTACATGTCGCCCTCGCCGGCGGAGTACGAGTCCAGGCTCAGGCTGATGTTCTTGACCGGTGTGCCGCCTGCCACTGTCGCGATGGTCGTCAGCGAGATCTTGTACCAGTCGATCATGTCCTGGTTCGCCTGGACGTTGGACCACTCCAGGGAGCCGGTTACTGTCTCACCGGCCGTGTTGATCACTGAGCCGTTGGCCCAATCCTGGAAATTCTGCTCTCCCTCGTCGTCCGAGGCTCTGGTGTCGATCCTGGTGAAGTCACCGTATTCGAACGCCTTGACATACCCATCGGGTACATTTGGCGTTTTCTGGTCCATCACGTCGAGAGCCTTGTGCTCGGTGCTGGCCGAGAAGCCGAAGGGCGAATCCTCGGGTGCGACGAACTCGAGCTTGCTCATATCCGAGATGAAATCTCCGGATTCCAGTTTCTCGACCTTTACCAGGTCGGATTCGCTCTCGAGGCTGCTGTTGAAAATTATCTCATCAGATGCCCCGGAGGAACCTTCATCCTCTGCACCGACGATCCCTGCCGGAACTGCCAGAACGGCAACCAGCACGAATGCCAGGAGCAGGTTCTTCCACTTGCTTTGCATTTATCTTTCCTCCATATGGTCTTTCGATCTTGACAGGGAATGGCTTCAGAGCATGGCGGGAGCCACGGCTCCTTCTCCCTCGGGCATGGATTTGACATCTTCGTTTATAACCTTTAGAGGTACCGGGGTCACTAATTGCGTCAATACCCATTCCTAGATACTTTATTAAACGATAGCTCCGATTGCCCTGCATCATGACGAGGCTGACCTTCCTTGGTACGGGAGGAGGCAGGTTCGTTACCTTGACGCAGGAAAGGTCCACAGGAGGAATTTATCTAGAGGATGGCCACAGGGTTCATATCGATCCCGGTCCGGGAGCCTTGCACGCTCTCAGGAGGAACCGGATAGATCCGATACAGACGAACGGGATCATGATATCCCACTGTCACCCCGACCATTATGCCAACGCCGAGATCCTCATGGAAGGTATCAACACGGGCCGCAGGGAAAGAAGGGGATTTCTCGTGGCCTCGCACTCCGTGACCGAGGGAAGGGACAAGGTCGGACCGGCGATTTCCCGCTACCACCAGGATAAGATGGAGACGGTCCTGACCGTCTCCCCCGGGATGGAGTTCCAGGTAGGGAAGCTGAAAGGTAGGGCCACGCCATCCTTCCACAGCGATCCTGATTCGGTGGGTTTCAGGATCGAGACCCGCGACGGGGTTGTATCTTACATCTCCGACACCGAGCTAAGGGAAGGCGTCTCCGCTCCGCACGAAGGGTGCCGGGTCTTGATAATGGCGACCACCAGGCCGCTGAAGGCCCGGATCCCTTACCACCTTTCTACGGAGGACGCGGCCGTGGTCGCGGAGAAGCTGAAACCTGAGGTCGTCTTCCTGACCCACCTCGGGAAGAAGTTCCTCAAGGAAGGCCCCAGGAAACAGGCGAGGTGGGTCGAGGACCGCTCGGGCGTCAGGACAGTGGCTGCCGAGGACGATATGAGGGTCCTTGTACGCGGCTCCATAGAGGTCATATCCAGGAGAAGGAACCGCAGGTTCAGGATCAAACCTTTCAATTCCAGAGATCCAGAAAAAACCAAGGAAACTGATGAGCCAGATGCTTGATTCTTCGAGAGGAAGCCATTTCAATTCGTTTCAATATGTCCCATTACCGAAAGCCTTATTGAATAGAAAGCGATAACACGCCCGATATAAATGACTGAAGATGAGAAGCTGACGGAAGAGATGAGGGTCCAGCTGACCTTCCTCTTCGGTATGAAGGAGAACCTCAAGGACCTCGACGATCGGATCAGGGCCACCTCACTGTTCCTGGCGAGGGCGGACCTGACCAGCAGGCACAGGGAGATCGATGATTGGGAGGTCATCGACCGGCCTGACGAATCAACGATAAAGGGTCTTTCGGACGGCAAGGAGAAGGTGGTTGCGAGGATAAGGACGATGAGCCTTCACGGCAAGAGCAATTTCGGGGGAAGGCAGCACGATGCCATGAAGCGCAACCTCGAGAGGGTCGAGAAGGAGAATGTCCAATCAAGATACTTCTTCCTGCTGGACCCCTGGACCGTGAATGTGGTCAAGGAGACCTTCAAACCGGAAGGGGTCACCATCCTGCCGCTGCTGAAGGAGGACATGGCCTCCATCATAAGAACCATTTCCGCCCCAGTCGACGATATGGGCATGCCAGTGACGGATACGATAACCCAGATGGTGGAGGAGATCATCACGAAGGAGGAGTTCTCCGAGGAAAGGACCATTGTCTCTCCGATATCGAGGACTTCCATTAGGCAGGGCTTCCTGTACGTTCCCAAAGAGAAGGGCCACCTGCTGTCCGAGGGGCCTGTCACGATATGGATAAGGAAGGACGCCTCGCTCGAGACAAAGTGCATGATATCTCAGACGGGAGGAGTGAGGCTCGGGGGAGGTCTGACCAAATGGTTCAAATCCATAGGCATACAGCCAGATGACGAGCTGGTAATGGGCTCACAGGAGGACGGTTCCCTGCTTGTCCTGATGATCAGGAGAGCCCAGCCTTACAGGGGTCAGGCCCCCGTAATCGAAACGATGAAATGGGAGTGACCACCATACCAGACCCCGGAAGGGCTGCTTTCCGAGGAGAGGTCAACGATGAGGTCGCTTTCGAAGGAGTGCCGGAACACCCTTGAGAGGATCGAGAACGGTCTGCTGGAGCTCAGGGACGATCCTGATTTCCGGATAAGCTCATCAAAGGATAGGGATGTGATCGATCTCGTGTTCGCAGGCGGCGGCGCCAAGGGCGTCGCTCACCTGGGTGCCATATGGGCCTTTGATAAACTGGGGATCCGCTTCAAGAGACTGGCGGGTACGTCCGCCGGGGCGCTCACGGCCTCTATCGTTTCGGCCGGTTTCACCACCAGGGAGCTCATGGACGAGCTCTTCAACCAGGATTTCATGGACCTGAGGGACGGATTCTGGGACCAGCGCCTCCCAAAGCTGGCCAAGCTTGCCGCGGTATCCACCTCGTACGGCATGTACGAGGGGGAGAAGCTCCAGAGGTGGATCGAGGAGCTTCTGGCGAAGAAGAAAGCAAATACATTCGGGAGGCTCCCGATGGAGAAGGTCGGAATGCTGGCCGACCTGGACAGGCACGACGGACCGAGACTCTCCATAATGGCCTCCGATGTGAGCCACTCCTGCGAGCTTCTGATGCCCAGGGACCTGGTCCTCGACCGCTACGGAAACATCAGACCCGATTCCTTCCCGATCTCCGCTGCCGTCAGGATGTCGGTCGCCGTCCCTTTCTTCTTCACGCCGTACAAACTTTCGGGTTCACTGATCGTAGACGGGGCCTTCGCAACGAACCTGCCTCTGGAGGCCTTCGACGTTCCGGATCCCGATGATGTCAGATGGCCCACCATATCCTGGAGGGCGTCCTCCACCTTCTGGTAGAGACCATCCCCATCTAGGACGTGCCCAACCCACCACCCGAGATCCGTTGCGTGTAGATGGAACACCGTGGTGTTTTTGCCCTGGAGAACTCGCAA
>JBLIRL010000177.1:0-6267 GCA_049472275.1 Thermoplasmatota archaeon
ACTTTACCCTTTCGCGGAAAATGCCGGGCCCTGATAGTGCTTTCTCCTTAGAGCCGCAGGAGTTCAAAGCAATGGTAGAAACAATTCGAACTGTTGAAAAATCTGATCCCAATATCGCAATCATATATCGAATTCTCGACAACGGAAATGTTCTCGACATTACCTAGGATTATACCGCATCCATCATCGATGGATGGTGATCTGTATCCACTGATCGTGCAGTTCCTTATGATGAGATGGAGGCCCGTACCGTTGATTCTGATACCTGATGAAACCTTTTGCCCACCATCTATGACGAGGTCCTGTATCACGAACGGATCGGAGGAAGTACCCGACCCGTCCCATCCTTCATAATCGAGAAGTTGGACCAACTCATCGTTTCCGTCGATGGATATCTCATCATGGTTGATGGATCCTCCCGAGACCGAAGGAAACGATGACCCTAACTCATTGATCTCCATGAAGGATCCCAAACCCGGCGATATCGTTTGGGCCATGGCTTGCCCCGGAATGAGAAGAAGAAGAAGAAGAATGGTTGAAGGGATGAGCTGAATGGATCGGGGCAGGCAGAACGACCTCCTGGACCTCTCCGGATTACGGATCAAATCATAAATAGGTTGTTATGGGGAAAATATCTGGAAGATATTTATTGTAATATTTGATCGATATTACACGAACAACTTTTTAAATAATTGTAGATCAATTGATGCACGGATGAAAGAATTTGAAAGAAGAAGTATAGTCAACATATTGATACTATCAATAATTACTCTGGGCTTATACATACCTTTATGGTTATTGAGATATCGAGAAGCCTTCAATGGTCTGAATTCCGAAAGGAAATTGACTAGAGGACCGCTGATCATATCGTTCTTCATCCTATTACTGGAGATACCATATATACTGGTCTCGTTTTTCTATTGGACCGTCCCCATAGATCCCATGTTGGATTTTGGCCTGCAAACCTTCTATCTCCTTGGATACATCATCATATTGGTTTATTCATTCAAAGCCAGAAATATTCTAATTGAACATTATGGAGTGGAGATATCACCCATTTTAACATTCTTTTTTAGCATTTTCTATCTGCAGTACAAGATAAACCGGGTTTTGGATTTGGCACCTGTTGAGAATGCTCCTGAATCCATGGAAGTACTCTCATGATGCTTTGAACTGCTTCCCCAACCTGGTTATCCCGTGCTTGTCCTCGATCTTCTTGAAATGGTCGATCAGCCTCTCCTTGTCGCCGGGGGTCATGTACTTGTTTGCGAACGGGAAGAAATGCTTCTCTTCCTTGACAAGATGCTTGGTGAGTATATCGATGTACTCCCGGAGTGATTTCTTGAGGACGATATGCTTCTGCTGGATTCCTATGGACTTGCCTATGATCCTTGTCACGTTCGATCTGCATTCCGGGCATTTCCCCTTGAAAGCATGCATCTCGTTCTCCATAGTGAACAACTCGGGGATCTGGATCTCCACCTTCTTCTTGCATTTCACGCAGAATGCAGGGTACTCATCAGTATGTTCCATGATATTGAAGGTCTTTGAGTACTCCTCCGGATGTTCGAGTTCGTCCTGCAGCTTCCTGAAACTGTCCCTCACCTCCCGAACGAGCTCCTCGAGTTCACTGTGTTCCTTTTCGATGGAGGCTATCGTAGAATCGGTGAAGGACATGAACCTCACCCTCGGTTCCCGGGATATCCTGTCAAGGAAGGCGACCGAGAACGATGCTTCCTTGTCCTGGTGCATGTCCGTCTCAAGTACGAAGGATTCGCCGCTCATCCATTTCACGAGCTTGTAGGGGGCCTCCTGGTCGATATCCTCCAGAAGCTCCGTCAGTTTCTTTGCCTGGAACCTCAGGATCTCATGCTCATCGATCAGGTGCTTGATCGGGTCCATGCTCCTCAATGTCTGCAGAGAGCTGTCGGACCCGAGATGTCGATATCCGGTCGCCAGTCTGTCTCTTATCACATTCTTGTCGAAGGGTTTTGTGATGAAATCATCCGCCCCCATCTCGATGGCCTTGTGTATATCCCACTTGCCGGCCCTCTCTGATAGAATGATTATGTAGCAATCCCTCTTGGATTTCTCGTTGTATTCCCTGATACTCTTGGTAACCTCGAGACCATCCCTTCCCATGAGGTCCCATTCAAGGAGTACCATATCGATCTCGGTGTCCTTGATATAGGTGTTAAGGGCGGCCTTTCCGTCCGATGCCTGGGAATACCTAACGTTCTCCATGTCCAGTATCTTGCTAACAGATAACCTCGAAATCGAATCTCCATCTCCGATGAGAATCTTCATGTTTATCCCCTTTTCATTCTCATATGGGAGTGTAAGATATATCTTTTTCCGCAGAAAGGACTGAATTGGGGAGTCTTGACATTATCTTCATGTCTAGATTCTGTTCCAATGCCAATATATATTTGTTGAACAAACGTTCCAGTCTTGATTAATAAACAACATTGCATGATTATGTCGGGTGTAAGGATGAGAAGTTCCACGCTTGCTGTCGTATCGATCGCGGCACTGTTGATAGCCCTGCCGGCCATGGTATTACAGGGATCGGATGCACAATCGGGAGATGTGATCCTGTATGAGGGGCTGGAGATCGAGGCCCGTATAGAGAACCATTATGCAATGACAACATTCACAGGGCACATCAAGAACCCGACAGAGTTCAGCGAAGACACCACCATATCGATCAATATCCCGGATGATGCCATGATCTCCAACCTGTCCATCACGATCGACGGAATTACCTCGTATGCAAGGGTTGCACCGAGATCGCAGGCCCAGCAGGATTATGATGAAGCAAAGGACGAGGGTGATACGGCCACACAGCTGAGAGCTTCGCCGGACCCGACAATGTTCTATCTCGATGTCAACATCAGGAAGAACAGCAATATGTCCCTTTCACTGAGATACGAGCAGGTTATCGTCAAGAAAATGTACAATTACACCTACATGCTTCCATTCAGTGTTCTCTCAAATTCGGAACTGTTCAACTCCCTCAACGTGATCATAGACGTGAAAGGGGTGGGCAACATCACTCCGATAGATATCGGCAAGGGAACGGTGACGCCGACGGAATCGTGGATCACAACATCCCATGTCAGATACTCACACGTCTCCGAAAATATTGCAGGCACATCCTCCATAGGAATAGTATACCAGGAGGAGGCACCTCCGGTGGATGGTGTCCTCAGAACCTACATCGACGACACGGGGGGGTACTTCATGCATGTCTTCTCACCGGAGCTTCAGGACCTCGGAACCTACCTTCCGAAGGATGTGATCTTCGTTCTCGATAAATCCGGTTCCATGGGGGGCAGGAAGATCGAACAGCTCAAGGATGCCTTCTCCGAGATAGTCTACCAGGTCCACGAGGAGGATCGGTTCAATATCATCTCCTTCAGCTCAGAGATCGACGAATGGAGCCCCGAGATGGTACAGGCCAATTCCGATAACAAGGGCAGCTCCGTCGAGTATATAAACATGATCGATCCCCTTGGGTCCACAAACATCAATCAGGCCCTGCTGGATGCGTTGGACATGTATCAGGGGGATATCGAGGCGGTTCCGATAATAGTCTTCCTTACAGATGGTCTGCCAACAACAGGAGTCACGAACATACCGACTATAAGAGAGAACATACTCTACGCAAACCAGAACCACGTTTCCATATATTCCCTCGGTTTCGGCGAGGACGTGGATTTTGAATTCCTATCCGCATTGAGCCTCGAGAACAGGGGTTTCGCTGTTAAGATCCCGGAATCCGAGGACGCGTCCCGGATGATGCAGGGATTCTACGATACTATATCCATACCTCTCCTGCAGAACATCTACTTCAATTACACGGGGGGCTCATCCGAGGTCATACCCGACTACAAACCGAGCCTGTTCGCAGGGTCCGAGGCCGTTGTCGTTGGCAGGTTCGACAGGACCCGGGAGAGCATTACCTCCACCGTGACCGCCACGACATCACAGGGTCAGAGGGTTTTCGAGGAATCCTGGAAGGTGGACCAGGACTCGGAGATGGAGTTCATCCCCCGACTATGGGCACACAGGATGATACTTCATTATCTCGAAAAGATGATTGTGGAGGGGGAGACGGAATATCTCCAGCAGAGGGTGATCGATCTTGCGCTGGACTATTCTTTCGTGACCCCCTACACCTCCTTCATCCTGGTGATTAACCAACCGGACGATCAGACGAACGAACCCGCAGAAGATGATGATGGAAATCTGCCTTTCAGCGGTAATGATCGGAATGATGATTCTGGAGGTTCGGAAGCGGAGAACCCGAACTCGATCCCGAGCCCGACTAATGGTGATTCTATCGGTGACGATGACGACGATTCGGATGGTGATGGAAGCTTCTGGCCCTCACCTTTCAAGGAAGACGAGGATAGGTCGAGGATCGCTCCGAGCGATATGGCAAACGACTCCATTTTGATCGTTCTGATAATAATCGTTGTGATCGCCGTTGTGGTCGGCGTGATAATCTTCGGTTATTCTCGCATCCGCAGGGAGGACCTCCTAAATCAGGAGAACCGCAAGAGGATCTACGACCATATCATGAATAATCCCGGGGAGCACTTCCGTGGGCTTCAGAGAGCAGTCGACCTCGAGGTGGGGGTCCTCTCCCATCACCTTAACGTACTGGAGAAGGAACAGCTGATAGTATCGGAACAGGACGGGAACAACAGGCGGTTCTGGGCGGCGGGCGTGAAACATGATACGGACAAGGTGAGGCTCTCTAGGATACAGGAGAACATACTCAAGGAGATCCACAAGGAGCCCGGCATAACCCAGTCCCAGATAGCAAAGAGGATGGGGGTGAGCCGGAAGGTCGTGTTCTACCATGTGAAATTTCTCCGCAACTCAGGTGTAGTCAGGGAGGAGAAGGACAGGAGGCATTCCTACTACTACGAAAGAGAATGAGATGGAACCAGGGTAATTTGAAATAAAATATTCGCTCTTTCAGGGCGATGTATCTCATCCTGGACTCCTCGGCCCTGCTTTCCGGCAGGTTCAATTCCATACCTGCAGGATACGATGGTGTACTTATAACACCGCTTGTCTGTGATGAGGTGGCGAAAGGAGCACCTTCGAGACTCATGGACGGGCTTCTCGATGCAGGTCTGGATATCAGGGGTCCCGCCTCGACCGAGAAGGCCGAGGTGGCAGCCAGGGCCACAGGTGATCTGGGATCGCTTTCCAAAGCGGATATCTCCGTTATCGCACTTGCATTGGAGGTAAGTGATGCCATTGTCGTCACCGACGACTTCAGGGTCCAGAATGTCCTTGGTTCGATGGGAATGAAATTCGAAAGCGCGGGAGAGATCGGGGAGAGGAAGATCGCTCGGGTCTGGAGCTGGACGTACCGCTGCAGGGGTTGCGGCAGGTATTTCGAAGAGGAGCAGAGAAGGGACGAGTGTCCTGTCTGCGGCTCCAATGTGAGGAAATACAAGAAAAAGTGACCGTTTCATGTCAGGGGCTGGATCAGGAGGTTCGGGTAACCGGCTTCGGGATCCGGCATCAGGGCGTATATGCCTGTCTCAGGTTTGACCCCGTAGAAACAGGGTATGGAGTTTATCTTCACCATCCTCAGATACACATCGGACATATTCCTTATCCCCTGGCCGATCTTTAGGCCAGGTTTGGCGATGCCGATACCCAGAGTTTTAGTGACCTTGGTCTTGGATATTCCCGTCAGAAGATGTCTCAGTGTGAGCGACTCTCCGATCAGATATTCCATAGTGTCCAGACCCACGAAGTCCAGGTAGGGTTTCCCCTCGATCCCCCTGAGCTTCTGTATGATCTCCATTCCCCGCTGCTGCAATCCCTCCTTCCTTGTGGAACCCATCGGGACGATGTAGGATTTGGAGGATGAGGTCGAGAAATAATCAAGGAAGTAGAGCATCTCGTTGAGGGTCTCCACCTCGATGAAGCCGCTCAGATCGCTCCGTATTGATTCAGGGTGCTCGCCGGCGGGAGGCACCATCAGAACACCGTGGTTGTGATACAGAAAGTTAAGAAGCACCGGTCTCAATAAGAGGAAATATTCGTTCGAGGTTATGTTGTCATCCACATCCAGGATGTTGTAGCTCCCCCTCTTGAATCCGCCCCCGAGGATCCGATCCAGCCCCTCGAGGCCGGTCGAGAAATACTCATCTGTGTCCTCGGTGACTTCCTCATGAGGCGCACAGTACCACATCTGAATAGTGGCATCAGCAATGCGCGGCTCGGAGTTGGTAT
>JBLIRL010000178.1:0-6200 GCA_049472275.1 Thermoplasmatota archaeon
TGTGGCGTGAGGCTTCGCCGAGGCGCGCCAGCAGCTCGGCCCGCTTCCTGAGGTCGGCGGGATCGAGGACAATCCCCAGGCGGAGCAGGCGGGCGTTGGACATACCCAAATACTCCAGGTGGACCCGGGGCGGAGAGTTCCCGACATCGTAGGTCATCTCGTAACGTGTATGCCTTCCGCGGGAGTCGTTCACATCCACTGCGATGTCGTAGGTTCCGTTATCGGGAAAAGCATATGTCAGAAAGGATTCGTCCCCCTGCCCCTCCACGGTGCCGTCTATGGTCCATGTGAACTCATGGACATTTTCCGGAAGGTGATCCGTAAGGTTGGCCGTGAAATTGACCTCTTCCCCCTCTGATGCAGGTTCCACGGGATCGATGACCACTTCGAAGGTGTCGTCGTGGAAGGTGAGGGTCACCCATTCGTGGTCGATATCGTCCTCCGGATCAGGGTCCTCGGCTCCTATCAATTCAAGCCGGTTCACGAACGAGATTATATCCAGGTTGGTTTGCGAGGTCCCCGTGTGGCGCCAGCCATCCGGTACCTTCAGATGCATGCCCATTTCCTCGTTCCCCTCCCCGTAGGTGAAGTTGAAGGAGATCTCGTGCATGACACCGGGGCCCACCTCTCCCTCGAGGGTGTAGGAGGAGGACTGCCTCAGCTCGAACGGATTCTCCGATGCGATCGGTCCTGTTACGTTGATGAAATCCAGCTCCACGGAATCCTCGTCAAGAACGAACGCGGCGTTGTCGATGGTGAAGTTGCGGTCGGTGATGTTCCCGAAGGGGCCCTCCCTCATCTCTGAACCCTCCCCTGTTATGATATCCTTCCACATCTGGGCCTCACCTTCGGATATCACAAGGTCCCCGTCGCCCATCATGAGGTCCACCATGGCCCTCCCGGCCTTCGAATTGTTCACCGGGAGCTGCATCCTGGACTCGGATGAGAAGGCGGACCATGAGGACAGATCGACGTTCAATGTACCTATCATCCTGTCGCCGGACGTGAGGTCGATGCTCGCGACTATGTTGTCCGATACGTTGAGATACTCCTTGAAATAGACATCGAATTCACCGGTCTCGAACGGATTATCCTCGACCACGAGGAGGTAGCCGTCCCCTCCTGTGATGTCTATGCTGAAATGTCCCGAACCGTCAGTCTTGTCGGAGTTCGTCTCGGGGAAAACGAATCTCTGCAGATACTGGACCGCGATGCCCTCCACAGGTGATCCGTCGGGACCCCGGACCGTACCGCTGATGGTGAACTCCTCCTCCATCAGGGTGATGTTCGCCCACGTGGTGGAGGCCCCCCGGACATCCAGACCCCTGAAATATCCCTCGTAACCCTGTGTGAAGCTTATGAGATAATGGAAGCCGGCCCAGAATCCGAGTTCGAAATAACCAGTTTCATTGGACATCGTCACGTTGAAAATCTCGTTCACCGAATCCATCATGCCAACCATGGCATCCTTGACCGGTCCGGAATCGTCCTTCACGTAACCCTTGATCACGGCATCCTTGGGCGGAAGGTCGGGAAGGACGAGGTCGTACGTCAGCGTACCTGACCCCTGTTCTACCCGGACCTCCTCGGAGATCAGGGCCAGACCCTCCTTGTAGACGTTCAGGTCGAAATCACCGGGGAAAACATTCCATCCGAACCGGCCCGAAGGATCGGTCCAGGCCTCGTAAACGTACCTGTCCCTGCCCTCCTCGTAGAGGAGCTCAACCCTGTATCCGACGGCCGGAGCTCCGTTGGGATGTTCCAGAGTCCCCTCGACCCTCTCCGTTTCAGGCGGCATTCGGTTCATTGCGACATCCACGGTATATACCTGGTTCTCCGGAAGCATGATCGGAAATGCATACTCGAAGTACCCGTCCATTACGAATCCCATTCTGTAATGTCCGGGGGCCGATACGTTTACCAGATAGTAGCCAGTCCCGTTGGTCCATGTTCCGTTGAAGTATGAATGGTCCATGGTCCCTATCCGGACACCGACGTTCTCGAGCGGTGATCCCGAACCGTCGGTGACGGTCCCCTGAACACCGGGGAACGTCCTCTCGGCAAATGAACCAGGTATCAGAAAACCGAACATAGCAGCGCCGGCGAGTAAAAATGTGATGTACAAAACGTTGAACTCTCTCCATCCCCTTGGCATGAAATGAAAAAGGGAGAACTTGGGTTTATAAGGTTTTACCCGTGAATGCCGAATATCATTCCTCAAGTCCGTACTGCTCCAGTCTGGGACCGGACCAGAGATACAGGCCGACAATGACCACGACGAGAGCTATTATTCCGATCATGAGTCCCCAAACGATCCATGAAGGGACCGATCTCTCCTCCTCGACCTCGAGGATGAACGACCTCGAGATCGAAACATCACCGCTCGTTACGGTCACCTTGATCCAGTGAGTCCCTTTGTCGCCGTCTCCCGGAGTGAAGGACAGGGCTCCCGTCTCCGGGTCGATCCCTATCAGAGTGGAATTGACGCTGAAAACTGCATTTTCGGCAAGGTCGCCGTCTATTCCTATCCTATGAGAGTACCTGGATCCCACTCTGGCGGCAGGTAGATGCATCGATGGTTCAGTAAAGTAGAGCCTCTCGGAGGGGCCCAAGATCTCGAGGTCGACCAGATAGGTCCTGTTGGCCCCGAGAGAATCCGTGACGATTATCCTGACGGAGTAGTTTCCGATGTCCTCCTCGTACGGAACGAACCTGATGATATCACCTGCAGGTTTGAACTGTGCTGGTCCGCCCAGGACTTGGACGGAAACATCGTCCCCTTCAGCGTCTATTATGTTCAATCTGAGCGAGAACGGGGTGTCCACGATGGCACGATATCCCGGCAGGAGATCGATCAATGCGGGGGGATCGTTCTCCGATGAGACCAGGATGTCCACGGAGGTCGTATCCTGGGCCAGGCCGTCAGTGACCCGTACCTTTATCGATACTATCCCCGTGTAGTTCTGGGGCGGCCTGACCACGAGGGTGCCGTTGGTGTTGAGAGTTATCCATTCGGGGCTTCCCTCCAGAAGCTCGAAGTACAGAACGTTCCCGTCCGGATCGAAGACGCCCGGTTCGAGATCGAAGATGACCGGGCCTTCCGGGTCCTCGGAGAGCTCGAGATAGGGATAGGGGAGGAAGCGAGGTCTTGCGTTCACCCTGATCTCGATCGATGCGATGTTATCGCCGAGGTTCACCTCGTCATCGGGCGGCAGGGCAGCAACCCACAGCCGTTTCCATGATCTCACGGGGTCGGCGGAAAGGACCACCTTCGTGCTGGACCCGCGTTCGAGGTCAAGCTCTGCAAGGTCAAGGGCCTCGGGGAGATCGCCTCTCAGGTCCGTTACCTCCTCGGAGAACAGTGCGATCGACAGGCCATCAAGGTCCCGTCCTCCGCTGTTCTCTACGGTGACGGTGACGTTCAGGGGGAGGCTCTCCGACGGATTGGAGGGGGAATACTCGATGGAAGAGGGATCTATCCGGACGTTCGCGGGTTCGTCGAGGACCGTTATGTTCGTGATATATGGAAGGTAATTCCTGTGGGTGATGGTCAGCTTCGCCGAACCTCCCGATGAGAAATCCGACCATGCGCTGACCTTGCCGTCCGGACCGGTGGCCGATACATGGACCGCGCTTTCATCCTCCTTGTAGATGGATACTGTTGCCCCCGCAACCGGAGTGCCCAGGATGTCCCTCACCTCGAGCTCCAGGCTGTCGCCTCCCGCAAATACCTCGAGCGACGGAAGATGGACCTGGAAATTCCGCGGGCTTCCCACCCATGATCTGAGAGCGGGATCCCCGAGGTAGTTGTAGGTGTAAAGTCCCACGAGCAGCGGTTCTTTGGAGGCTATCTCGTCCCATTTCTGATCGAGATACTGTTCTTTCAGCTCGAAGAGGGAATCGCCCGGTCTGTTGCTGGACATGTAGTTCTGCCAGAACCTTGACATGAGGTACCAGTTCCCCAGGGAATAATCCTCTCCCTCGCCCCTCCAGGAGATACCGGTGGAGCCTATCAGGCATATCGCCCCCCCTTCGGGTGCGTAAAGGAGGTTCTCGAGGTCGCGGTCCCCGGGATCGGAGAAGTTGGCCGAGTCGCAGGATGAGATGTACACGACCGGGAGCTTTCCCCCGTTAGTGAGGTTGAAGGTGTCCTGGTAGGTCAACGCAGGCTGGAATCCAAGGGACGAGGGGGTCGCCGTCCCGCTGTCATCGAACCAGTGGGCCAGGGAATATGCGAGAAGCGGGGATACGGGATATTCGACATCGTAGAAGGACTGTCCGGCAAAGGTGAAGAAGGCGCTTCCATTGGAAAGCAGGGTTGGGAGCGTGTCCTCTTTCAGGGTGTCGTTGGAGCCTGAATAGGAACCTCCCCGATAGAGCGTGTAATCATGAGCGCTGATGATGTCCAACGATCTCGGGATGTATGCCAGCGTGTAGTTCTCTACGGCCTTGTACCCGTTGTCCTTGTAAGCGTTGTACCCTTCGTCCTCCGGTGTGATCGGATCATCGATGCGATTCGGCGTGTCCATCAGTGAGCTCGAGATTATTCCCCGCTCGAACCAATCCCCCTCCGGGGGGTCCGTTTCGTATCCGATGGTCCTCTGGACGAAAAGCTCCGCCTCGTTAGCGGTCCTGACGGGTGCCCTTCCCACGACGAGTGGGAAGGATATGTTCTCGACCCCGATGGATTCGATATCCTCCCGCTCCCCGAAGATCCCGTCATCGTCGCTGTCCCATTCCAGGAGTGGAGAGGAGTAGTACAGGTCGCTAAGATAGTGATCGTCGAGACCGAACTTGGATGCGTTCGCATGGAGATATCGTGTGGGAACGATGTCCGAATCCCCCCCAAGGAGGAGATACCGAAGCCCTCCGTCCGTCTCCTGGTACACGGATGATATGTAATTGAAAAGCTTCTCGGCGGGGTCCCTGCCGGAACTTTCCAGAGAGTCCTCGACAGTATGGATCTCGGCCTTCAGACCCATCTGGGACCTCCATCCGGCCAGAGGTTGGAAGTAGGGCAGGAGCTCGGAGCTGGTGATTATGAGATAGTCCGTATCCCCGGCCGTCCTGGTGGGGACGAAAGGAAGTGATCCCTCGATTTTCTGACCATCGAAAGATACGAGAACGATGGTCGAAAGCAACATCACAAGGACCACGGATGTTGAGGATATTTTGCTGTGTCTCTTCGAGCTCATCGTACTCGACCCCGTAACTGTCCGGTAACGACAGGACCTATGACATTCAGTGTCTCCATATAATAAGGCTTTCCGAACGAACATTGAACATGTGGCCCGGTCGTGGAATTCGTCCCTATAAAAAGGTATATAACCAAGTTCCTGTTTAGGGCGTTTCCACGGGAAACCTGGGCCCCTTGTTCGCCCTTTCGGTTGGGCCTCGGGCCCAACCCCGAAGCGAAACCTGTGGGCCCGTGGCTTAGCTTGGATATGGCGCCGGCCTTCTAAGCCGGATGTCGAGGGTTCGAATCCCTCCGGGTCCGCTCTTCCCGATCGACAGATAAACGAGGCTACCAAATGAAACGCAGTTCACGTGCATGGAAAAAACGCGGAAACATGCGGTGGAAGTGGAGAAAGAAGAGGATGCGCCGGAGAAAGAGGGCGGCCCGGAAGCAGAAGTAATGCTGCGGGGGTCCTTTCTCGAAAGCTTAATATTCTCTATACACTTCCATCATTTAGTGGTCACGTAAACCCCGGGGGCATGGTGTAACCTGGTAGCACAACGGGCTCCAGTTACGAGGATGATATCAAACGGGTCTGCTGATGGCCGAGGACGCTCGGTTCATGATGAATGACTGGAGCGATGACCCGTAAACGCAGGGACCATCAAGGTCCCGTTACGCTTGAACCGTAGGTGATACCCGTTTGTCTGGGTTCAAATCCCAGTGCTCCCACTCATTTTCGCTCGTCAATTATTTTTAGTTTTGAAAATGGGTGGTCGAATACAATTACATACCCTAAAAAGAATGACAGTTAAAATGTAGTCTTTTTACCTGGATCTGGATGATTAAGAAGCAATCGATTCGATGGCTTAACATCCAGAGAATGAAAATCTGTGATTTTCATGAACCCTGGAATTTGGTTTATCGACAAATACTTTCAAATTCAACAGTCCCAGTGCTCCCATCTGGCCAAATTCTTTATCTCATGCCCTGCTAACCAGTTACGGATTCCTCCGTCGGAGAG
>JBLIRL010000179.1:0-5993 GCA_049472275.1 Thermoplasmatota archaeon
TGCCGCGGCACTCGGGGCAGGTGAGCAGATCGTGGAAGCCGCTGCCGCCGCAGACCGGGCAGACCTCGTGCACCGGCACCTCCAGGGTGTAGAGCCCGCCACTGTACGCCTCCGCCGGGGTCAGGATCAGCTCGACATAGAGGTCCTTGTGCAAGGTCTTGTTGGAATCAAAAGCGATCGACTTGGTCTTGTTCTCCCTGTTCAGATAAGCATAGTCCCTTTCGTATTCCTCAATGAATGTCCTCATCTCGATGAAACCGCTGCCCGGAACGTCGATGAAAGTGATCGTTAAATATAGTATGGAGTACTCATCGATGAGTTCCTTTTCAATTATGTAATAGTCGTAATAGTCCATCATGGATATGCTGTCTTCTATGGTTTCCATTTCAAGCACAGTCGCCGTCTCTCTTGTATCGTTCTCGAAAGGGATTGTATCCTCCGCCATGGAATGCCTGAGAAGGACGGTAAGAGAAGAGCCAAGGATCAATATCAAAAGAGCAGTGACACACATCATCCTCATCTGAAACCCCCATTTTCACCACATTGGAACAGGACAAGTATTGAATCCTATCGTTCATATCTATTTCGATTTTCTTTGAATAGGAACATCCCGTTTTTTCTACGTATGTCAATCAATAAGTATCAGTCTCCTAATCAAGTGGAAGAGGTAGAGAGATGAAAGGCATCATCCTGTTTCAGAGCAAACACGGAAGCACCAGGCAGTATGCCGAATGGATCGCCGAGGAGACAGGATTTCCCTTGATCGATCTTAAACAGAACGTTAAACCGGACCTGAAAGATGCAGACATCCTTATCATCGGAAGCTGGGTAAGGGCGGGTAAGATGATATCTCATGGTTGGATCAAGAAGAACTGGTCGAGTATTCAGGACAAGGAGGTCATCGTTTTCGCCGTCGGCGGTGACGTACCAGATGAACAAATACGGAAGAAAGTACTCGACGGATCATTGCCTGAAGGTATCAAAGAAAACATTTCATTCTATCTCCTCCATGGCAGGTTCAGGCAGGAGGACCAGAACATCTTCCTGAGAAAGATGCTCAATTTCGCGGCGAAGTACGATAAGGAGGACGAGCTAGCCCAGAACATGGTAAAAGGGGTGGATGGTGTGAAGAGGGATAACCTTCATGATCTGTTCGAGAAGATACGTTCCCTCTCGAAATGAGAAGATATTATAGATCGTTCTCATATCATCGTTCATGGAAGTCGTGGAGGATGCAACCGAGCTGATAGGAAGGACTCCGCTTTTAAAGCTGAACCGATTGTTCCCCGATTCCACTACCAATATCTTTGCCAAGCTCGAGTTCTTCAATCTCATGTCCGTAAAGGACAGACCGGTCCTTTCGATGATCAAGGCCGGAATTGCAGAGGGAAGCATAGGACCGGATACGGAAGTTGTCGAAGCAAGCTCCGGCAACACGGCTATCGCCATTGCCCTCCTTGGAGCCGTGATTGGATTCAGGGTCCGTATCTACATGAGCGAGCTTGCTTCAGTCGAGAGGAGACAGATAATAATGGCATACGGATCCAAGGTCGTCATCACTCCTGGATCAGAGCATACCAGGGGAGCCCGGATCCGAGCGATGAAATATTGCGAGGAGAATCCTGATTCCACCTTCTTTCTCAACCAGCACGGGAATCCCAACAACGGAAAAGCCCACTACACGACGACAGGTCCCGAGATATGGGAGCAGACGGGAGGAAAGATCGATGTCATGATCATCGGCCTCGGGACCTCGGGAACCTTCGACGGTCTCTCTACCTTTCTCAAGGAAAAGGACCCGAACATCAGGATAATCTGTTTCGAGCCGGAATCGAGCCCCGTCTATTCGGGTGGAAAGCAGGGGAAACACAAGCTGATTGGGATCGGTCCCGGATTCAGGACCGATAACTTCATCCGTTCGATGAAGAACATGGACGAGCTTATCCTCGTTCCCGATAAGGCTGCGTTCGAGATGACGAGGATGATTGCCAGGAGAGAGGGGCTCCTCGTCGGGGTGACCTCCGGAGCTGCCGCTTGGGTGGCGGGGAGGATATCCATCAGGCCCGAGAACAGGGGAAAGACCATCTGCTGCCTGTTCTACGATACCGGAGAAAGGTACCTTACCACGTCCGGACTTTTTTCATCGGAGGGAGTGGAATTCGAGGATTGAAGGGGTACTAACAGCCTGAATGATGGGTCCTTCATGACGGTCCGATCGTCAATTCTTCTTCTCGAACTTGTGGGAGAAATATTCGTCGTAGATCTCTCCCACGATCTCCTCGATCATATCCTCGAGCGTAACGATGCCGATGTGCCCACCATCCTTTCCGGTAACGATCGCCATGTGGATCCTCCTGTCTTTAAGCATCCCGAAGGCCTTGGTCACATCCACGGACCCATCGATGTAGAGGGTCGGTTTGATGAACTTGGAGATCTTCCCATCCGATTTGCCGAGAAGGTCCTTGGAGTAGATCAGTCCCTTCACCTTCCCTTCTTCATCAATGAAGGGGACCCTCGTGAATCCGCTTGATGAGATCATCCACTTTCCCTTGATGACGTCCATGTCGCTGTCGAGAAAGAACACATCTTTCATCGGGACCATGATGTCGGAGATCCTCTTGTCCCCGAAAACGAAGACACCGTTGATGATCTGGCTCTCGATGGATTTGATGATCCCTTCTTCCGCCCCGAGAGAGACCAGGTCCTTGATATCCTGCTCCGAGACCAGGATGTTCGACCTTCTGGGTCTGTCCTTCTTCAACGAGATGAAGACCCTGGACATCCAGATGAACACATAGTTCACCGGTATCATCAACAGGGAAAGGTAGTAGAGCCATCTTGCCCGGCGGAGAGTGAGCTTCTCGGCATCGAGGATCGCGACGGATTTGGGGATGATCTCTCCGAAGGAGATGAGAAGGAAAGTGATGAGACCTATCATGAGGGATACGCCGAGAGCGTCGAAGAGTACGTTTGCAAAAAGTGCTGCGATGGAAGAGAGGACTATGTTCACCACGTTGTTCGCAACGAGAATGGTGATGAGCGTCCTGTCCATGTTCTTTCTCAATCTTCCGACGAAGTTCCAGTTCTTCTTCCCCGAGGTCCTCATCCTGGCGATCTGCCCCGGCGTCAGATTGGTTATAGCGGTCTCAGAACCGGCGAACCAGCCTGCCATGAGCAGAAGGACCAGCATGATGAGTATCATCAGGATGATGCTCAGCGTTCCCATCTTGATCCCTTTCCTCCAGGTCGAATGCATTTATCTTTGTAAAAACTGTTTGCGATACACTCCCCGATCCCGTCGTAAGACCAATATCGGGCGGCTTGCGGGAAGTGTTCATCAGGACCCTTGAAACAACGACCGACCGGTCTGATACTCTCCATGATAACCGGCCCAAAAAGTTCAAAAGAGATGACCCGGCTATTTTACCAGCACCGGTCGATGTCATATCAATTTCAGCAATAGTTCAAAGATTCTGGGGCATGCAATGGACAGGAAAGGTCCGAAGGATGGGAAACCCACCGCTAACGGCTCCGAAGAGAGCGAGCACATACTTCTTCAGACGATAATAGATGCCATCCCCGATGTCATCGGCATCCAGGACCCTAACCACAGGATAATCAGGTACAACGAGGCAGGCTACAAGCTTCTCGGGATGACCCCAGAGGAGGTCTACGGCAAGGAGTGCTTCAAGCTCATCGGGAAGGACCGTCCCTGCAACATCTGCGCCACATCGAAGGCTTATGTAAGCAAGGTCCCGATGACGGTGACGAGATACGAGGATGCTCTCGGAATGTGGCTTGATGTCAGGGCGTATCCCGTGCTCGATGAGGAGGGGGAATTGATCTACATCATCGAGCATCTAAGAGACATCACCAAGGAGAAGGAAGCGGAGATCGAGCTCAAGTTCAGATTGAAGTTCGAGAACCTCCTCTCGTCGATATCGGCGAATTTCATGACCCAGCCCCTGGATTCCATCGATCAGTGCATAGACGATGCCCTGAAGAGGATCGGCGAGCTCGTCGATGCGGACCGCTCCTACGTATTCCTCTACAAGGAGAACGGAAGGCTCATGGACAATGTCTACGAGTGGTGCGGGGAAGGGATAGAATCCGCGATCCATGGATTGAAGGACCTCGAGGTTTCCGACTTCCATCTGGTCGAGAGGATGTTGGATGATAGGAAGGAGGTCCGGTTGAGGAAACTCTCGGAACTCCCCCCGGAAGCTTCCGCGGACAGGGAGATACTTGAGAAGCAGGGAATAATCTCCCTGGTCCTCGTTCCCATGTTCCTTGGAGGGCGGGACATCGGATTTCTTGGATTCGATTCGGTCAGGTACGAGAGGAGCTGGTCCGAGGAGAATATAAGGCTTCTGAAACTGGTGGGCGAGATCATAGCCTCGGGCATAGTGCGGAAGAAGACACAGGACGAGCTGAAGACGGAGAGCAGGACCTTCGAGTTCTACCTGGAGCTTCTGGGCCACGATATAGGTAACCTTCACCAGGGGATCTTCGCCTCCCTTCAGATCGCAGGACTCGGGAATTCGGACCCGCAGATGAGGTCGAAGGCGATAAGCCGTGCAGAGGAGATCACCAAGAGGTCGATGTCGCTTGTGAAATCGGTCCTCCTTCTATCGAAGCTGAGGTCTCACGAACCCGAGCTGATGCCCATCAGGATCTGCGACTCGATCGAGCAGTCCATGGACACCATCCACAGGGTCTTCTCCGACAGGGAGATAGATTTCCACATGACCTGCGCAAAGGAGTGCTCACCGGTCCTGGCCGAACCGATCCTCAGCGAGGTCTTCTTCAATCTGCTCCATAACGGGATCAAGTTCCAGGACGATCATAAGCCCGTTCTCGAAGTGGAGATGATGGAATCAGACGGGACCGTTGAGGTCCACGTCTGCGATCATGGCCCCGGGATCCCCGATGGAATGAAGAGGGATATGTTCGGGAAGTTCAGACCGGGGGGAAACGGGTCCAGAACGGGTCTCGGCCTGTTCCTTGTCAAGACGCTCGTTGAGCGTTACAACGGTACCATTGAGGTGGCTGACCGGATCGAAGGAGCCCCTTCAAAGGGTGCTCGCTTCATCGTACGGATTCCTAGAGCAGGTGAATGTCAGTAGCCTTCCAGAAGATTGCTCATCAATCTCATCTCGGCCTTTCTAAGATGCTCGACAGTCGTCGCTTTGGATATTCCCAGCCTTTCCGAGAGCTCCTGTGTGTTAATCTTCCGGGGGTACTCGTAGTACCCTCTCTTCTTCGCTTCTATGATGATCTCTTTTTGTTTTTCAGTGAGCACATTCAGGAGGTCATGTTCAGAGAACGTCGCCTGGGTGAAGCTCACCTTCTCAACCTTGCCGAGGAGGCCCGTGATCTTGATGAGCTTGTTGAGAGGTTCGTTTTCCCCGATGGCGCTGAACTTGATGAGATCGGGATTGGCCGAGAAGGGCATGTCGTAGATCACGTTTATATCGAAGAACTTGAAGAACCCGGCGAACTTCTTGCCGGGCGCCCTCGCACTCATCAGGACCGTATATCGCTCGTTCTCGACCTTGAGAACGTTCAGTATCTGGACTCCCCTGGGCCACTTGACCTCGTCGAAATTGTGGCCGGGTTTCATGATGAAATCCGTGATGACGAGTTTGGTGCGTCTCTCGAAATCGAGCCTCAGGAGCTCCCTTCCTTCGATCCTATCGATATCTTCGTAGATACTCCCCTGCATCTTTCTCACGATAGTGTTGGGTCTGAGCTCTATGATCGCTTTCCTCATGAGGGTCCGTATCATCGAGGTTATATAAAAGACCCTACATGTACGGCACTTCTGTAAATTACAAGAAACTCCCTATACCATTTCAACAGGAGGAAAAAGAATGACCCTCGTGAAGATCGGTGACCTGCACAAGAGTTACGCAACGGGTGACGAGATAACCCATGTCCTCAAGGGAACTGACCTTGATCTGAAAAAGGGAGAGATGGTGATGGTCATGGGG
>JBLIRL010000018.1:0-25900 GCA_049472275.1 Thermoplasmatota archaeon
CTGTGTTATCCATGACATCGATCGAGAATGTGAATTGGTCGCCGGTTGTACCTGTTTCTGGTGTTGAATCGGTCCCGAAGATCGGTCCGTCATTATCCAGCACCTTCACAACCCGCTTGTTCTTGTGATTCCAATTGTTGGCGGTATCATTAGCATGGAAGATGTAATTCAGCGGTCTCGTGGAATCCGCTGGGATGAAAAAAGCATAAGAATACATGTAAGGCCCCAATCCCCACATGCTTTGATTGGTGGAAGTTCCGGAGCCATAGCCGAACCAGTATTCCACGAATACTTCCGATACACCTAAGTTATCCGTGACCCGGATCGAAAAAGTGAACTTATCGCCTGTAGAACCTGTTGTTGGTGTTGAATCGGTCCCGAAGATCGGTCCGTCATTATCCAGCACCTTCACAACCCGTTTGTTCTTCTGATTCCAATTGTTGGATGTATCATTAGCATGGAAAATGTAAATTAGCGGTTCTGAAGAATCCATCGGAATTGATATGTGATATTCATACGGACCTCCTCCCAACATGCTCATATTCGTTCGGGTACCATTTCCGAACCAGAACTCAACAAATACCGAAGACACTTCAACATTGTCCGTTACCTCGATGGAAAATGTGAATTGGTCACCGGTGGTAGCTGGTGAAGTGCTGTAATCTGAACCAAATTCAGGAGGGCTCACATCCTCGACCCTTAAATACGTCACGAACACATCAGAACCTCCATTATGTGTCGTATCATAGGCTCCTGAGGTTGTCGGGTACGGGGTTGGTGCATTTTCAGTATATCCGGTGACGTAAGCTTTCCCGTTGGAACCGATTGCGATGCCAAATCCCCGATCATCACCGGTTCCGCCGGTGAAAGTCGAATAAACCATCGACGACCCGGTCGGATCCAACTTGGTCACAAATACATCATACATTCCACTAAGTATCCTGTCATAAGCTCTGGATGTGGTCGGAAAAATTGTTGTAGAAGATGCTGTCCATCCGGTCGCAATCGCATTCCCTTTTGTATCGATCGTGATATCATATCCATAATCATCACCCGATCCGCCGATCAATGTCGAATAGACCAATGATGAACCAGCAGGATCCAACTTGGTCATGAACACATCATATGCTCCATTATGCACCGTGTCATAAGCTTCGGAACTTGTCGGGTAAAGGGTTGTAGCATTTTCAGTATGTCCAGTAACGTATGCGTTCCCACCGACATCGATCGCGATACCCCACCCCTGGTCATGACCCAATCCTCCGATGAACGTTGAATAAATCAACGACGATCCGGCCGGATTCAGCTTGGACACGAATACGTCAAAAGCTCCGTTATGTGTAGTATCATAAGCTCCTGAGGTTGTCGGGAAAACGACCGTGACATTACCAGCTTCTCCGGTAATGTAAGCATTCCCGCTGGTATCGACCGCAATACCATGCCCCCTGTCCCAACCTCCTCCTCCGATGAACGTCGAATAGACCAACGACGATCCGACAGGGTCCAACTTGGTTACGAACGCATCACAAGGTCCGCCATTATATGTCGTGTCATAGGCTCCTGAGGTTGTCGGGTAATCTGTATGGTCATAATAGGTCCATCCAGTTATGTATGCATTTCCTTCTGTATCGACCGCGATATCCTCTCCATAGTCATGACCCGATCCGCCGATGAACGTCGAATAGACCAACGAAGACCCGGTCGTATTCAGCTTTGTCACGAAAACATCCCTATACCCATTATGTGTCGTGTTATAAGCTCCGGCTGTTGTCGGGTAAAAGGTTAAGGTTGGCAAATTAGGTAAATAATCCGTATATCCTGTAATGTACGCGTTTCCAATGGTATCGATCGCTATACCGAACACATAATCAATACCCGATCCGCCGATGAACGTCGAATAGACCAACGAAGATCCGGTCGGATTCAGCTTTGTCACGAAGACATCAAATCCTCCATTATGTATCGTATTATAGGCTCCTGGCGTTGTCGGGAAATCCGTTGTATTTTCATCCGTCCTTCCAGTAACATATGCATTTCCTTTTCTATCAACTGCGATATCCATTCCATGGTCAATACCCGATCCGCCGATGAGAGTCGAATAATCAATAAGGGGATCGATCACCACATTCCTGCTTCTGTCATATGCTCCAAGAACGATTCTATACTCACGATCATTGATCAGTTCGAACCTGCACGGTATCCTTTCAATTGATACATCCCCGTAATACGAAACCAATCCGCTATCAAGGATATCCCAATATTCTGTTCCAATGACAAGATCACCCTGAGCGTTAATCGTGAGGCTGTTTGCACCATCTATCCGGATATGAATATCGGAAGGGTCCGCACCCGGGTGAACGATCAGGTCATACTTGATCGATCCGTCCTTCAAAGTGTATACAAGATCGATCCCATCCCATAATTCCGGATAAATGATCTCCTTATAATTGGGGACTTCCGTGTACCATTTTGCTGGATCGTCGCCCTTGAAATAATTCGTGTTCCAGGTGCATCGATCCCTGCCATCGGGGATCACGTTATTGGATCCGATGAAGGAATACTCAAGGACCACGCCCCATTCGTGATATACGGTCGGAGATCGCTTCATCTGCTCGTTGACAGGGTCCGGATGCGATCCATCTTCGTCGACAGGTTCCATATCACTGAACCGATATAGAACTCCATCCCGTGTGAAGAAGATATTCCCTTCCCTCGAATAGAATTGGATCTCGTCCGAGTCTATCTGCCCCATATTCCGAATGAAATAGTTGCCTGACAGGGACATTGCTTTCTCTTTCACGGTTTCATTGAATGTATGATCGATCACACTGATCGGTCCAGATCGATGATCTGTATCTTCAATAGAAACCCCATTACTGATGATGAGAAGAAGCAGTGATCCACATATTAGGCAACATGTGAGCCTTCCGAATATCTTCTCCAATTCTTCACCGGATAAAATAAAGTACTTACCTCCTATTAATTTATTTCAGGATTAAGGAAATATCTCTCATCCGATTAGGTCTCCTTCATCCCCCATAAGAGGAATTATCGAATGAAGATTATCTATAGTTATATTTTGACGGTTTCCCTCTTTAGGGTATATTGATATCAGTAATCAAATCCTTTGGATAGGAACATGGTTGTGATATCATGCAAACAGAATTAAAGAAAATCAGCTGCGATCCGATGTGCGGTTTCTCAGTGCAGAGCCATGAAGAAAAGGAAGTCGTGGAAATGGTGAAACTCCACGTTAAAAATGTTCATCCTGATGCGAACTACACCGATGACCAGATTAGAAGCATGATGCAGAAAGTATGATCTCATTGAATTGACCATTCAATGGGATCTTTTCTTTTTTTTTCCTTCATTAAGCCACGTATCCGGCAAAATACGAGAATCATGTAGGAAAATCTTGGGGACACCCAGACTTCTAATGTTCTAGCCAGAAACATCGATCCGATGGTGCCGGAGCACAAAAAAATGCGGATTCCCTTTCCGTTTTCCGCATCAAAACGGGAAATCCCGATTCTGATTCTAAATATGTTTTTATGTTTAATATCAGGTACATGGTGGAAATTTTGCTCTTTCAAGATAATAAAACGACAAATGGATATCAAGAAATATAAAGCGGGCCCAGGGGGATTCGAACCCCCGTGAAAGGCTCCGGAGGCCTCTAGGATATCCAGGCTACCTCATGGGCCCATGATTTATAGGGGGAACGAAGAGAGCCCTATAAATCCTTCGAGTGTGGACGATACTAACGAATCTGCGGAAGGTTGGGGAGAAGTACTTGATCGTGCAAATTCGGGGAATTTGCCCCAGGCTGCCTCATGGGCCCATGATTTGTGGAGGGAACGAAGAGAGCCCTATAGATCCTTTGAGTGTGAATGCTACTTCAACAGGAATGAGAACGATGACATTATTTGGGGGGCACCCTTAGCTCCCTTGGGGTAACCCTGCCCATCGTATCCTTCTTCTTGGGATTCTCGTACTCCCAGGGCCTCTTCCTGTGCTGCAGGAAGATATCTCTCCTGTTCACGGCATTGTTGCGGACCATGAACACGATGAGAAGGAAAACGACAAGAACCACCGACAGACAGCAGTACCCCGTCGTGTAATCCCTCCCCTCCTCGAGCGTCAAGGGCTTCCAGAGCTTCTCGTATCCCGGAGCGATCGGGCAGCCGGGCGGAGGCCTTTCAAGAGGGTAGTAATCAGGGCTGATGTGATCCCCGTCGGTGAGGACGAAATATCCCGAATTATAATCTCGAGTATCATGGTCGATCCCGGGCCTGTAATCGTACCAGTAGTTCCCCTCCAGCATTCTGCTGTCGTACAGGGATGCATATCCTTCCACCCTCACCTGCCTGTTGAACTTGTCCAGACGATCCCCGGTTCCGTTGTTCCCGATGAAAGCATTGTGGTGGATCCTCGCCACGGTGTCATTCAGGAGTTCTATTGCATATCCCCAAGAACCGACGAACGTGTTGTTCGCGATAGTGATACGGTCATCATGCCAGGACCATTCGTTCTCAAACCTGATGCCGCATCCCCCGCAGGATGAAATCAGGTTCCCGTCGAAGAGGTGATCCTCGTTCGTATTGCCCTTAAGGAGTACACCGTCCTCTAGGATTCCAAGGATGTCGTTGTTCACGATCCTCACCCTTTTCGATCCCGTGATGAACATCCCGATCCGGCATTGACTCACGGTGTTGTTCGATATCACGATGTCCTCCGACCTTGATATTGTGATCCCGGGGGAGAAGACATTATCGGAGATCACGGACCCTGAGATTTCCATTTCCTCGCAGTTTTCGATCCTGACCTCCGTTGCAGATATGTTCGCCCCCCGGAGACTAACACCCGTGCAGGATTGGAAGGTGACCATCACACCCTCACGGACGGTGACATTCCGAATTTCCGAGCCTGACACGTTGTAGCAGTAGATCTCTCCCAGCTCACTGACTGTTTCATACACATATTCTTCCCTGTTCCAAAGGTACAGTCTTTCTTTCCCGTTGAACAGGTTGCCGGTGGGTTCCGGCAGCTCTCCCTCATGGATAGTGGTTATATCAAATTCCATTGCGCCGTCCGTGAAGGTATTGTTGTGGACGTCCACCCATCTGGAGTCAGGGAATCTCATCCCGAGAAGTGAGCGGTCCCGGTTCGATTCCACCAGAATGTTCATGCAATCCGATGCCTCGATGCCCCATCTTTCGGAATGAATATCGTTGTTGTCTATCCTGACTTCGCCGCACCGCTCAAGCTCGATCGATGTGAAATTGGTGGAAATGACCGAATCCGAGATATCGATACCATCGACGTTGTCGAAATTCAATCCGTATCCATCATTCTCCAGGTGCAGTCCCTTTATCTCAATGTTCTCGGAATGCTGGCATCTGAAGGGAAGGTCGCTCGACCCGAGGTACGGGTCATCAAGTGTGATATTGTCGCTGTTGAGGATGGTTATGCTGTTCACGCCTCTACTGACGACGATATCGCCGAGCCTGAGTCTCGATGAGTTCACAACAATCAGCTGGCCTATCTCATCGATATCGTCGATATTTTGGTCGACCCTGCCGTTGATGAAGACAAGGGGCAGTTCGTTGATCGAATTTCCAGAATAGATGTTGGTGTAGGGCTGCAAACGGTTGGCGTAACAACTGATCCCGGGGCCCTCGATGATATTGTCGATGATCCTGTTCCCCAAACCCCCTCCCAGTGACAATGAAATGATGTCAGAGGTTATCCGGTTCTCTCTGATTGTTGTGTTTATCCCCCCTTCTATTGAGATCCCGATCTCGCCCCTGATCGAATTCTGTTCTATCCTCACCTCTTCGGGTCCGATCATGCCATTGAGGTGGATCGACGTATCCTCGGTATCCATGAAATGATTCCTCGATATGTCCGATCTCGAGAGATGATAGGAGATCACACCCCTCTGGTTCCCGATGAATATATTGGAGAAAACTGATATCCTCACGCCGAACAGATATATGCCCTGCTCGCAGTTCAGAAACTCATTTCCCCGGAGGTCGATGTCCTCACAGTTCCAGATGAAGGCTCCGTGGCATTCGAACCAGTCCCACCAATCACCGAAATATTTGGAGAAGAACCTGCAGGATATCAAGGAAATGTTCATGCATTGCTCCATATGAAGGCCGGTTCCAGGTTTGATATGAAAGGTGCAATCCTCTATCGTGATATTGGACGATGCGAAGATTAAGATCCCGGACCCATCGCTGTACTCCTTCTCGCTTGCGGGTATGCGGAAGAAGCAATCCCGGATGATCAGATGCATGGAGATGGAGTACAGAGCGAGCCCTGCCAGGTCATCGGCGTTGGGGAATGCCGCTTTCTCGATGATGTAAGGAGAGGATACGGAACCGTTTCCCGGAAACGAGTATCTTCTGGTGAAATTGGAGAGCTCCATGTCCCCGTCTATCTCGGTCCTTGCTAACAGGGTATACGAAGAAGGAGGCTCTACATGCTCGACGTCACCGTAATCGAACTTGTAGGGCTCACCTTCTCTTGTCAGTAGATGGGTACTACTGAAAATGATGAGAAGTACGGATAAAAGACAGACATCTCTCCTCATGACCCTCGATTGTAATTATCCTTACCCGAATTAAGACTTTCTGAGCACCGTTGGAAGAATGTGCCCATATTCACATCTGAAATCGATCGGGGAGCCTCGCCCCGGTAAGCACGGCTCCCTCGAACCTTGCTCCCTTCAGGTTGGTATGTCCCAGATCCGCTTTCACGAGCCTCGAGTTCCTGAAATCGGCTCCCTCGAGGTCTGAGAGGATGAACATGGTCCTCTCGAGATTTGCCTCGATGAAGCTCGCTCCCGCCCCCCTGACCTTTCCCAGGTTCGAAGAGATTATCCATGCATTGTCGAAGCAGGCACCGGTGATATCCGCATCCCAGAGGTTGCAGTCGATCATGGTCGTCCTTACCAGATAGGCGTTCCTGAGGATCGCCTTTCCGAGCTCGGCATGGGTCAGGTCGGCCCTCAGTAGGTCCGCTCCTTCAAGATTCGCCCTGTATAACGATGCATATCTGAGGTCTGTGTCCTTGAGGTTGGCTCCGCATAGGTCCACCTGAGTGAGGTTCGCCTCCTTGAGATCGAGCCCCTTCAGGTCGGCCCCCCTCATGTCGAGTTCCCTGAGACCGTTCGCATGTCTCCAGAGATTGAAATGAACGACTCCTCTCTTCAGTATGTCGACGGGTGTCTCCCCTATCCTGTCAATGGCATGGACCATGTTGGATGTGTCCGTATGTTGAACCTTCGTCGCTTCCTGGACATGTGTGATCAATTTCATCACCTTTGTTTACTTGTTGTCGATAAAATAGATATATCATTGACGTATATTTATCTTAGTAAATAATTTCGTTAACGGATGGTAAAAATATGCGGAAAAATATTAACACTAGTTGCAGGAAGATGGATGACAGTATGCTCATAGAGGTCCTCCTGGACGATCCCACCAAGAGCGTGAGGGACATAGCCAGGGAAATGAACTGCACCAGGCAGGCCATCTGGAGGAAGAAGAGGAACCTGGAGGATGAGAACGTAATCTGGGGATACACCGCGGTCGTCGACGAATCCAAGCTGAACCACATAGTCTTCCTGGTGTTGATGAAGATGAAACCGATGGATCGGAAGCTGGCCGAGACACTCATCCACAGGGTCGCGGGGAACGAGATCCGCCGCTCGGGCATCCGCCTTATCGACGTTTTCCATGTGAACGGCGAGTTCGACATCCTGGTCCGGTTCTCGACGAGCGATCATGCAAACGCAAGGAAGTACTACGACACTCTGAGATTGATCTACGAGGACTACCTCCTTGACAAACCCGTTATGGTCGATATCAATTTCATAATGATGGCAGAGGGAAAGCGGAACCCGCACCTCTCGAAGCTGCTGGATTTCGTACCAACGGTCAGGGAGCCCCCTCCGAGCCGTTCCCTCGACAACATACTGAAATCCTAACACTTCCATACCGTGTTACCTAAGGGGGAGGAACGAAATGGTTAGGACCAAGAAGACCAGGATAATGCCCGGAGACCTTTATGACATGAAGAACGTGATCGGTGCGCAGATCTCTCCCGACGGGCGACACATCGCATTCACCCTCCAGAGGATAGACAGGAAGAAGGAGAAGAAGTACTCGAGCATCTGGATCGTTCCGACGAAGGGTGGCAGACCCCTCCAGTTCACCCGCGGGGATCATACCGACAGGTCCCCGAGGTGGTCGCCGGATGGAACTGAGATAGCATTCCTCTCTGACAGGACCGACGAGAAGCAGTTCCAGCTGTTCATCATCCCGTTCCACGGAGGGGAAGCCTTTCCCGTATCCGAGCTCAAGGGAACCATAGCTTCCTTCGAATGGGCGCCCTCGGGATCGGAGTTCGTGCTCTGCTTCAGGAAGAAGGACGAAGAGGAGATCGAGAGGGAATCCGATCCGAAGAAAAAAGAGCTTGGTGTCGTCTACCGCAGGTTCGATCGAGCCTTCTTCAAGCTGGATGGTGAAGGATTCCTTCCGAAGGAGCGCTATCAGGTCCATATCCTCAGCCGGAGAACCGGGAAGACCCGGCAGCTGACCGAAGGCGGGATATTCGATAACGTTCAACCATCCTGGTCCCCGGACGGCTCGAAGGTGGTCTACATCTCCAACAGGAGACCGGACCCCGACCTTGAACCCTATTTCAAGGACCTCTTTATCCACGATCTCAAGATGAACAAGGAGAAGAGGCTGGAACTTCCGGAGGGTGAGAAGTTCGATGTACGTTTCTCTCCTGACGGTAAATGGCTGGCCTATACCGGGAAGGTCGGGTCGGGCAGATGGTGGAGGTTGAAGAGGCTCTATATAGTCCCTTCCGGGGGCGGAGTAGCCCCCACCTGTCTGACCTGCAGCAGCGATGTCGAGCTCGGCAACATAACGCTGAACGACATCGAGGGACACCCTGTAACATCGGGATTGGTATGGTCCCCCGATTCCTCTTTCATCTATTTTCAGACATCCGAGTGCGGAAGGACCAAACTTGCCTACGTCGATATATATGAAGAGGGATCCTCGATACACTATCTTGTTGACGAGGAATGCGTGGTTGGTGAGTTCTCCTTCGACGATAGCGGCGACCGTTTCTCATTCCACCGAATGGACATGACCGATCCCGGAAGCATATGGACTGGAGAACTTGGCGGAGAGGACCTCAAGAAGCTTACCAAATTCAACTCCCTGATCGGCAGCATCGCATCCACGATGGGGATCGAGGAACACTGGGTGGACACCCCCGACGGTAAGAAGGTCCATGGTTGGATAATTAGACCCCCGTCCTTCGATGAGAGAAAGAAATATCCATCGATCCTCGAGATCCACGGAGGCCCCAGGACACAGTACGGGTACACCTTCATGCACGAGTTCTACTACCTCGCCTCCGAGGGGTACGTCGTCCATTTTTGCAA
This sequence comes from Thermoplasmatota archaeon, assembly GCA_049472275.1. Taxonomy (GTDB): domain Archaea; phylum Thermoplasmatota; class Penumbrarchaeia; order Penumbrarchaeales; family Penumbrarchaeaceae; genus JAFGLL01. Next base: position 9,473 of record JBLIRL010000018.1, read on the forward strand.
TCCCAGGGGGGGGCAGGGGTACGGTGAGGACCACGCGGGTTCGATCTGGAAGAGATGGGGGACCCACGACTACAACGATGTCATGACATGGACCGACCATATCGAGAAGCTCGCGTATGTTGATCCCAAAAGGATGGGAGTGACGGGCGGCAGCTACGGCGGATACATGACGAACCTGATAATCGGGAGGACGGACCGGTTCAGGGCGGCCGCCACCCAGAGGTCTGTCTCTAACTTCATCTCCATGTGGGGATCGTCGGATTTCAACTGGATGTTCCAGGACGAGTTCTCGGAGAAGCCCCCATGGGAGGACCTGAAAAAATACTGGGACCAGTCTCCGATGAAGGACATGGGCGGGGCGAGGACCCCGACGCTGGTCATCCACAGCGAGAACGATCTGAGGTGCGCCATGGAGCAGGATGAGCAGGTCTACATCGCGTTGAAGAAATTGGGCGTCCCGACGGAGCTCCTGAGATTCCCCGATTCCCCCCACGGCCTGTCCAGGATGGGAAGGACAGACAGAAGGATCGTCAGGCTCGAACATCTAAAAGAATGGTTCGACAGGTTCGTGAAGTGATCCCGTCATCAAGAGAAGGGCAGGACGAGAATGAAGAAGAGGACATAGCCAACGATGAGCATGATGCCTTGAAAATCCCCCATCCTTCTTCGTGATATCAGTATCCCGAGGACGGTTATCAGGATCATTCCCGGGATCACCCCAGGATTCAGCAGACCGCTCATATGTACCGGTTCCACCAGGCCTGACAGCCCGATGATCAACAGGATATTGAATATATTGGAACCAAGGACATTGCCGACCGCGATCCCTCTTTGGTGCTTGATGGCGGCAATGATAGATGTGATGAGTTCGGGGAGGGAGGTTCCCGCCGCCACGAGGGACAATCCTATGAGGGAGTTGCGGACCCCCAGGTCGCCCGCCAGGACGACTGATGATCTTACCAGTAGCGGGGATCCGATGAAAAGCAGCGCTATGCCGAGGATGGTGATGATAAAGATCCTGATCGTTCCGCTCCACGGGAAGCCTTTCTCCTCGGTCTTCAGGGTAGGTTTCGCTGTCTTGAAGAGGAACCACACATAGAAAGCATATACTCCAAGCAGGACCATGGATTCGACCCTTCCGATGGTCCCGATCGAGAAGACGCCGAAAAGTACGGTCGAGAGGACCACCATCCAACCATCCCTGACGGTAAGCTTTGATGGCTTTATGGACCGGATGATGATCGCGACACCGAGCACGATGCCGATATTGAAAGCATTGGAACCAACAACGTTCCCGACTGCCAGCCCAGGGTACCCTTCGAAGGATGCTGTCAGCGATGTAGCAAGCTCCGGCAGGGATGTGGCCGCAGCCACCAGCGTGATCCCTATGACGTGCCCGCTGACCCCGAGCTTTCTGGCTATTTTCGCACCCCCGTCCACCAGAAAATTCGAGCCCGCTATGAGCAGGGCAATGCCTGCGATAACTCCCAAGAGGGAAAGGAACATGAAGGGACATTCCCCCCGGCTATTTGAATTGAACATGGGGAATCCCCGGTTCCGGGACTGCCCGTTTTCAATGGAACCGAGGTAATAATGAAAGGATGCTCTTTACAAGATCGCAAGGTTCATTCTGCAAGCGTGAAAAGCTGGTCGTCCTCGTTGACATCGAAGAGCCCGAGGCGGGCCCCAGCATCAAGCCAGCCGTGAGCGTAGTTCACGGCACCGTAGGCGAGAACGTAATTGCCGTCGTGGGCGAAGGCCTTCGCATCTGAATAATATGCCATCGCCATAGCCAGGACATCGTTGGCCAGTTTGTAGAGGTGGCTTCTTGGAGGGGGAGCGACCTTGACCTTGTCGATGGCCCTTCCGGTCGTGCTAAGGTATTTCTTCATCCTTTCATCCGTGATGATCTTTACCTCTTCCATGGTCCCAACCGTGGAGAAAATCAAGTTACCACGATTTATAGTTATCTAATCGAGTTTCGGTAAATGAAAAGACAAATGGAAAGCTCTCTCGAGGTCGAGTCCCGTTGCACCCTCCATCCTTACATCTGGCCGAGGTGTGAGGCATCAATCCTTCATCCTCTTTCCGATCTCTCCAAGGATGTCAACGGCGTCGCCCCCGTGCCTCGTCTCCCGTGTCCTGATCTCGACGAGGACGGGGGTCGAGATAGTTCCCCCGACCACTATGGCCACCGCGACCGGAAGGTTCTGGATCTCGTCGGACATCCTTGCGTCGAGCCCCTCGAAGGATGCTATTACCGCCTTTATGTCATTCGGATTCGTCACCTTGAGGAGAATCTGGCTCCCGCACTGTGACAGCACGTTCTTGTCGACCTTCGCGGGCCGCTGCGAGACTATCGTCAATCCCAGACCGAACTTCCTCCCCTCCGATGCTATGGTCCTGAGGACTGAGGACGTGATGGCGGGACCGCTCTGGGGGCAGAAGTTATGTGCTTCCTCGACGACGAGCATGAACGGAGGGATGAGGCTTTCCTTCCGTGCTATGAACAGCTTCCGAAGCAGTGCGGCTACCCCGATCTGCTGTACGTCGAGGGGCACGTCCTTCAGCTCGATCACAGTGACCTTCCCGGGGACCACGACCTCAACGAGTGGCGTGGGAGGATTCTTGAAGAAGGGCAGTCTCGCCAGATGTTCCAGGCCGTTCAGGACGTTCCATTTGGCCGGGTTGTTCTCGGTCTGAACGGAGGCGATCAGGTCGTAAAGCTCCCAGTCGTCCCCGAGTATATCGGTGACCTTGTTCAGAGCGTTGTAGAGCACCGAGGTCCCGTATCCAAGGTTCTTGAGCCCCATCAGCTCGAGGAGGTCCTCGGCCCTGAAACCACGGATGTCCATGCCCAAAGGCGAAGGTTTCTCCCCCACCTCATCGACTTCGGAGAAGGTGAACTCCCTGAGCCTCTTTCCGAGGCCTTTGGGTTTGACCCCGAACCTCTCCATCCTCCGGTAATCCTCGCCGTCTGTATTGGGCCCTATCAGGCTTCTGTACTCTCCGTGAAGGTCCAGTATGACCACGGGGATGTTGAGCCTGTTGAGCTCCTCGGTCAGCACACCGCAGGCGTATGACTTGCCGGACCCGCTCTTTGCTATTATGGAAAGGTGTTTCTGGACGAGTTCCGCGGGGGACAGCACGACCTCCACATCCGTGTTGAGGATCCTTCCGATATATGCCCCCTCCTCCCTTTCGAGGACCAGACCAAGGGTCTCCTTGAGGGATCCGGGTTCGGGCCTGAAGACCTTCGTGGATGGGAGGATCGGAGTGAGGGGTCTGGAGAGGACCCCTCTATCGTTGCGGGCCCCCACCAGCGATATGGTGGCCACCCGCTTGAACGTCACCTCCTTGCCCTTTCCGAAAAGGTTCATCAGGGCTCCCTCGTGGGTGAGGTCGGAGCGGAGCTCGACCTTCTCTATGATGCCTGTCACCCAGCCCTCCGTGGGGTGTTTCACCTGGACGTAGTCCAGCTCCCTGACGTCCTTGTCGAGTAGGACGCAGCGGAAATCGCTGGAGCCGACGTTGCCGAAGACCACTCCTATCGGCTCCTCGGGCAGCTCCTCCAGGTCGCCGGACCTGACCTTCTCCTTCCCTTGCTCCGGTGCCATCTTTGTCACAGAGGCTTTGGTCCTTAGATATTTAACGTTTGTCCGGGGAGCACAGTATATTCTGGTCTCTCGTCATGGGGGGACCAAACGCAAAAGAATATTATCCCGATCCAACGTGTCGGACCCATGGACCCCCCCCCGCGTCTGATCGACAAGGAAGGAAAGCTCTACACCCTGGACGGCGGGAACGGAACCTCCGTCTACGGAGAGGCCGTGATATCCATCGGTGAAGCGTTATACAGGGAGTGGGTCCCGTGGAGGTCCAAGCTCTCGTCCCTTATCAGGAGAACGAACATGTCCTTCCCGCATGATGCCGACGTCCTGTATCTCGGGGCCGCCCAGGGTACCACGGTTTCCCACATCTCCGATCTCCTCGAGACCGGTACCATATTTGCTTTGGAGTTCTCGGAAACGGCCTTCAGGAAGCTCTCCTCCCTTGCAGGTGAGAGGAGGAATATAGTGCCGATCCTCGAGGATGCTTTCCATCCGGAAAGGTTCAGGGCTATGGTCCCACCGGTGGATGTCCTCTACCAGGACGTGTCCCAGAAGGAGCAGCTCAAGCTGTTTCTGATGAATTCACGGGTCTTCCTCAGGAAGGGCGGAACGGGGATCCTTATGCTGAAATCCAGATCTGTGGATGTCACGGCCAGACCGGAAGATGTGTACAGGATCGTATCCGACGGCCTCATGGATGCCGGACTTGCCGTCAAGCAGATCGTTGAGCTCGATCCCTTTCAGGTGGACCATGCGGCCTTTGTCGTCCTGAAGGAATGACCGGACCGCTCCATCCTTAAGAAAGATTTAAGGCAAGTTCCACTTTTCCGGGCTCCATGGTCCGAGTCATCCCGTTCAAGGCATACAGGTACGATGAGAAGAAAACGGGCGATCTCTCGAAGGTCGTTGCCCCTCCATACGACGTCATGAAGGGAAAGAAGGTGGACGAGGTACAGGCGCTCTCACCCTTTAATATCGCCTGGATCACGAAGAACAAACCGGAGGATGGTGACACCCCAGAGAACAACCAGTATACCCGTGCCAGGGACCTTCTTGACAAATGGATATCCGAAGGGATCCTTGAGAAGGAGGATGGGGAGTGCTTCTATGTCTACGGGCAGAACTTCAACATCGGCGGGGAGGAGCTCTTCAGGTTCGGCTTCATCGGGCTCATAGAGCTCGAGGAGTTCTCCAAGGAGGCCCCGGCGGAGGGCAGGTTTGCGGGGGTTCTCCAGCACGAGGAAACGCTTCCGAAGGACATCCAGGACAGGTTCAATCTCTCGAATACCACGATGTCCTATTACGGCCAGATATTCGTGATTTACCCTGACCATGAAGGTACTGTGGATGCCGTGTTGAAACAGTACATGAAGCGAGCTCCCGTGATGGATGTGACGGACGGGGACAACGTCAGGCACAGGCTGTGGAAGGTAGACGGGGGGGAGGACAGGACAGCCATCACTGAAGCCATGGAAGACAAGTTCGTCATAATAGCGGACGGCCACCACAGGTACAAGACCGCACTCGCAATGATGAAGGAGCATCCGGAGCTTGACAGTGCAAGGTACAGGATGCTGACCTTCGTGAACATGGCCAATCCGGGTCTCGTCATACTTCCGACACACAGGCTCGTCCAGAACCTCGATGGTTTCGACGGGATGTCACTGATAGCTGGTCTGCGAAAGCACTTCGAGGTCAGAACCCATGCGGAGAAGGAGGAGATGTTCACGGAGATGGACAGGCTCTTCGGAGAGGGCAGGCACGCCTTCGGCCTCTTCATGAACGACGGCAGGTTCTACTCGATGGAGCTTAGGGACCCCGCCCCGATGGACGAACTGAGGAAGGACGCTTCGGCCGAGCTGAGGAAGCTGGATGTTGCGATCCTGCATTCGATGATACTTGACAGCATACTCGGGATCGACAAGGAAAAGCTTCTGCACGGCACGATGACCGGCGGGGGCTATGTAGTCTACATCAAGGGCATCGGGGATGCAGTCGACGAGTCCATCAAACAGGTGAAGGAGGGGGCGCAGGCCGTCTTCTTCATGAACCCCACCAGGATAGGGGAGGTGGAGGCGGTCTCGAAGAACTTCGAGTGCATGCCCCAGAAGTCCACGTTCTTCCATCCGAAGGTGTGGACGGGATTCACGATCTACGGTTTGAAGTAAAAGAGAGGTGAAAAAATGACGAAGAGGGTATACAATTTCTATGCGGGCCCCGCGACCCTCCCCCTCCCGGTACTGGAGAGGGCTCGGGACGAGCTTCTGGACTTCGCCGGGACGGGTATGTCCGTCATGGAGATATCCCACAGGTCCAAGGAATACGACAAGGTCCATCACGAGGCGATGGACCTCGTGAGAGAGCTTATGGGTCTCAAGGACGACAGGAAGGTGCTGTGGCTACAGGGAGGCGCCTCGACTCAGTTCTACCAGGTCCCGCTGAACCTTCAGCTTCCTGGGAAGAAGGCCCAGTATGTAAACACGGGAGCCTGGTCCAAGAAGGCCATAAAGGAGGCCAAGTTCTACGGCGAGGTCGAGGTGATAGCCTCCTCGGAGGAGGACAACTTCAGGTACATCCCACGGGACGTGGAGTTCTCCGACGATATCGCGTTCGCCCACATCACTGGCAACAACACGATATTCGGGACAGAATGGCATTATTCACCCAAGGTCCCTGACGATGTCCCGCTCGTTGCAGATCTATCCTCGAACCTCATGGACAAGGTCGAGGACTTCAACAGGTACGGCGTGTTCTATGCAGGTGCGCAGAAGAACCTCGGCCCCGCCGGCGTGACGCTTGTCGTCGTTCGTGAGGACCTCCTCGAAAGGGTTCCCGAGAACACACCGACGATGCAGAAGTGGTCCACCCAGGCAGGCAAGGATTCGCTGTTCAATACCGGTCCTGTCTTCCCGATCTACATGTGCTGGCTATCCCTTCAGTATCTCAAGGATATGGGCGGCGTCGGGGAGGTGGAGGCCAGGAACAGGCACAAGGCGAAGTTGCTCTACGACGTTATCGACGGCTCGGACGGTTTCTACAAGGGCCACGCGAGGGAGGATTCGAGGTCGCTGATGAACGTTACCTTCAATCTCGCGACACCCGAGCTTGAAGCGAAATGCGTGGAGGAGGGAAAAGCTAGGGACCTGATAGGCCTGAAGGGCCACAGGTCCGTTGGAGGTATGAGGGCTTCCATCTACAATGCCATGACACTCGAGGGCGTCAAGACCTTGACGGAGTTCCTCGAGGAATTCCAGGCTGTCAATCAGTGATACGGTGTGAACAGTCGGGGGATAGGTCCTCGATCCCCCGTTCGATTATAGGGCAGCTGCACCTGTGTATTCCTCGATCGGATCCTTTTCGTCAGGGAAACACCCGGAAGGGTGAAGCGCAAGACCAAATAAGCTTTCCCAGATATGCCAGACATCACAAGTCCCCCTGAACAAAGAGACGAATCCCGTATCATCAAATTTTCGACTATTGATGAATAAGCTCCGAATTATCAGAAAAATAACTGATATCAAACTGCGGAACATTCCACAAACAATTATCTATCAAACCGCAGGATATAATCAAGGGAAGTGTCGGATGACGTTTCGCTTAAGGAAGACCGGGAAGAAGACCAACGAGAAGGGGTCTAGGGGTAAAAAGGGGAACGGAGGAGCCGGAAATGGTGATATGGGTGACAGACCCTTCAGGAGAACTTTAAGGGATTCGAATCCCGTTCTCCTCGTCGTCTACGGCTACATCATCTACATCATCGTGGGCGCTCTCCTGCTGGTCCTCCCCTTCTCCCAGGCCGAAACTGTATCCTTCCTGGACAACGTCTTCGTATCGGCATCCGCCGTTTCCACAACGGGTCTTTCACCGGTGAATATCTCCGAGGATTACAATGCCTTCGGCCAGGGGGTCATTCTTTTCCTCATCCAGATAGGCGGGATAGGGTACATGACGTTCTCATCGTTCATCCTGCTCTCGAGCCGCAGGGAGCTCACGGACGAGAGGAGGAAGGTGTCCAAGACAGTGTTCTCGATTCCGAAGGATTTCCTGATAGAGAAGTTCCTCGTCAGGGTTGTCCTGTTCACCGCGGCCATAGAATCCCTGGGTGCATTATCCCTCTATTTCGTTTTCAGATCGGAAGGGGTGAAGGAACCGCTGTGGCAGGCGATATTCACCTCGATCTCCGCCTTCTGCACCGCAGGATTCTCCCTCTTCAACGGCAACCTCGAGCAGTTCACGGGGAATTTCTGGCTCAATCTGATAGTCTCCATCCTGAGCATATCCGGCGCCATCGGTTTCATAGTGTTCGTCGATATCTTCAACAAGATCACCAAGAGGACGGAGTGCCTTTCCTTCACCTCCCGGGTAATAATCCGCGCATCGTTCTGGATCCTGCTCGTGGGGACCTTCGTCATCCTGATATCGGAGGGGTCCTTCTCGGACCTAACGAGCGGCCAGAAGGTGATGGCGGCCTTCTTCCAGGCAATGACGTCGATGACCACTGTGGGGTTCAACACGATGCCCATCGCCCCGATGGCAAAATCCGTTCTGTTCCTCACGGTAATACTGATGATCATCGGGGCTTCCCCCGCCGGGACCGGCGGTGGAATGAAATCGACCACGCTCGTGGCAGTTGTGGGCCAGATCAGGTCCGTACTCTTCAACAAGAGAGGCGTCAGATACTGGGGGCAGAAGGTCCCGAGCGACAGGGTCAAGCAGGCGAACGCCACTTTCGCCATGTACCTTGCGGCTCTGTTCCTCGGAGTATATCTTCTGACCCTGACCGAGGATGCCGGACTGATGCCGATCCTCTTCGAGGCCACCTCCGCACTTGGTACCGTCGGATTGTCCATGGATTTCACAGGAAGTCTGACGTTACTCGGAAAGATCGTGGTAATCCTGCTGATGTTCGTCGGCAGGGTGGGGCCACTGACCTTCGGCATGGCGATATTCGTCAAGAACAAGCTTATATGGGATGATTCCAAGACCGATCTCGCCATATGAGATTGCACGAAGCACATGTGTACCGGACATGACGCAATTGGTAATGTTTTGACATTTTTCACGACCCTTTCGCCGCAAACGTTTAATAGTTTTTCCCGCGGATTTGGGAAATGCGAGGAAGGAACCGCAGTCAATCACCACATGACTATCCCGCCTGCCAGCAGTACTTTTCAAAAAACAGATCTTTCTGGTATTTTTCAGGATTATTTGCACATATCACATGAGAATGTCCTTTTTATATATTCTGCATCGGGATCATATTCCGGTGGTCTAAGATGAAGATGGCAGCACAGATCGGATTGGTCGTTCTTATGGCCCTCAGTGCCATGTCCGCAGGATCGAGCGCCTCCATACTGGGCGATCCGGTCCGGGAGTTTGGATCCATGGACGAGGGAGAGCAGGAAAGGACATCGTTCCACATGGACCTGTGCTACGTCATCGATCGGACTATCTGCGAGGGAAGGGAGTACTCCAGGATCATAATAGAGGACGGAGGTATAGAGCCGGGACCCCACGGCGAGGAAAGGCCTTTCGTGAGATATTTCCTCAGGACGGAAGGAAGGATCGATGAAATCGAGGTTGACATGGAAAAGCTCATAATGACCTCGGGGGAGATCGTTCCATATATGGTCCCGGGGATCCTCGGGGAGGAAGCCACCGTTCACCCCAGATGGAAGGATGGAACACTGCCCTCATGGGATGTCGATTGGAAGCTCACGGAGATCGGGATGAACGGAGACGGATACGAGTATTCATTGAAGGTCCATCCGGCGGTAGTGAAGAATGGACGGATCGGCATCTACACAAGCATCGACGTTTCATGCGACCTTGTCGAGAATTCCTTCCCTATCGCATCGTCATGGCTTCCCCCTTCCGGAAAACCCCTGGGGGATATCGATTATCTCATGATCACCCACAAGGACCTCGTCGATGCCGTGAGGCCCCTGGCAGAATGGAAGACCCAGAAAGGACTCTTCTCGCTCCTCTACACCACGGAGGAGATCGACGGGATGTACGAGGATGGAGACCTGGCATCGAAGATGAGGTCCCTGGTGATGGAGCTCGAGAAAAAGTACGATCTCGATCATCTTCTCCTGGCAGGCGACTACGACAAGGTTCCGACCAGGATGACTCACAATGCTTATCCGGCAACGCAGTACGGCGAGCCATCCACCTTCGCCAGCGACAGCTATTTCGCCTGCGTTGACGACGGAACTACCTGGAACACCGACGGTGATAAGAGGTTCGCGGAACCTGGCGAGATAGATGATGCCATACCCGATCTTGCTGTCGGAAGGCTCGCCATCAACGATCCGAAGATCATGACCGACAAGATAACGGAGCTCATAGAGAGAGAGAAGGACCCACGGTTCGATGAGGGAATGTTAACGGCCGCCCTCATGGGGGGGGATAACCAGAACGTCCCGGGAAGCTCCGCCGATTTCATGGATCATCAGTGGGAAACCTACTGGGAGGATGTGATGGGGAGCAGGGAGACCATCTACTTCGATGGTTCCGGTTCGCTATCCTTCTCTTCATCAAGTGTGAAGAAGGTCCTTGACGATAACAGCCAGTTCCTGGCCTATTTCAGCCACGGCAGGTTCGATTCACTTCCGGACCTGTTCTCGAGAAGCGATGTCCAGAACCTGGATGACAACGGATCGGGCGGCCTGCTTTTCGCCATGGCATGTGTCACAGGCTGGTTCGACAAGGGGACCGGAGGAATGATCTCTGGGACCGGGGACTGTTTTGCGGAGGCCATGACCGAGACCCCGGACAAGGGAGTCGTCGGATACATCGGTGCATGCAGGCTTGCGTCCGGCGCCTGCGATACAACCTACAGCGGCGATGCACCGGGCCTCCAGGAGGACTATTTCAGGGCCGTGAGAATGGCATTGTCCGGTGAACTGGAGCCGACCGTAGGGGCGATTTACAGGGAGGCTGAAAAGAGGTTCTCGACATCGTTTTATCCCTTCCCGAACAATCAGAACGATGTCAGTGCAAGGACCTTCCAGGAGTACAACCTGCTCGGTGAGCCGGATGCCCCCCTCATACTGAAGGGTGCGGGGGAGCTGAACCTGGAATACACCCTCAGCCCGGACAGGTCATCCCTGAAGGCCACCGTTACCAACAAGACTGATGATCCCGCCCCGAATGTGGTCGTGACCTTGACTAGACTCGAGGAGCTGGGGATTTGCGGTTTAACCGATGAAAATGGTGAGGTTGAGATAACCATCCCCGAAAGCAACGGGGGGAATGTGACAGTTACAGCCTATAAACCGGGAGACAGGCCCGCTCAGGCCAGCTTCATGATGGAGGACCGTCTCAGCCCCACGGGAGGCCATGTAATCTCCCCGGAAGAGCCAGACGGCAGGAACGGATACTACGTGACCTATCCCGTCATAAGGATCATCGGGGACGAACCCGTGACGATGGAGTACAGATGGAACGGCGGTGAAGCGGTGCTCATCGGTCCCGACGATGTCGTGGAAGCCGCGGAAGGCAACAATACCCTGGAATACAGAGTCAGGGACATGGCAGGCCACCTGTCTACCTGGTACGTATTCAACATCTCCGTCGATACCATTCCTCCCGATATCGAAGCCGTTGTCGATCCTGTACTGCCGGATGGTGAGAATGGATATTACCGGACAGGTCCGAAGGTGAGCCTTGTATCGGACGATGCCGTACTGGACATGCAATATCAGCTCGATGCTCTGCCGAGGTCCGATCTGGACGGGGAGGTCCAGGTGCCGGACGGAGAACATGAGGTCAGGCTGTGGGCATCCGACCCGGCCGGGAATGTCGGTACCACGAACGTCACCTTGAAGGTGGATACGGAAGCACCGTTCTCCGGGATCCTTCTCTCCCACCTGCCCGACGGTGACAACGGTTACTATGTGACGGCCCCTAGCGTCGAACTCTACAGCGAGGATGGAGCGGCCAGGATCCAGTACAGATGGGATGATGATGAGTGGCAGGATTACGGATCCCCACTCACCGTGGAAGAGGGCGATCACATCCTTCGTCACAGGTCCTTTGATCCGGCGGGGAACGTGGAGGACGAGAGATACATGGAGTTCCTCGTTGACACGACGGAACCCACCCTGGACATCTCGATAGAACCCTACTCGCCGGATGGTACTAACGATTATCATACAGTAACACCTGAGATTGAAGCGGCCAGCGACTCGGCGGCCGTTCTCTTTTCGATAGTACCGATGGGTGAAGAACCCGGGGAAGACCTCTCATGGTCCCCCCTCAACGGCTCGCTGTCCGTGCCCGATGGCGAATGGACCATATTCGTTAGGGCAAGGGACGAGGCCGGCAACGAGATCACTTCCGATCCCATCGACATCAAGGTGGACACCGGGATCCCAGACGTTTTTTGGAATATCTCACCCCTTGAACCCCCCACACCTGAGAATTGGTACCCCACCAGCCCAACCCTCTCGGTGTCCACCACTCATAATGATGCGGTTCTGTCATGGAAGTACCTCAACGGAGAAGATTGGCTTGCTTATGAAAAACCGTTCGAACTGGGCGGAGGGATCCATGCCATTCACGTAAGGTCCGTGGATAGGGCGGGGAACGAGATGATGCAAGAGCTTCCCGAGATAAAGGTCGACCTCGATGCTCCATGGGTGGACATACTCTTCATGGAGAACGGTACTGTATACGGAAACGAGGATGTACTGGTCCGATGGGACGGTGGTGATGACACATCGGAACCCACCTTCCTGGTCAAGGTCGATGGAGACAGCTGGAGGGAGCCCGGAGCTGAAAACTCGACCCTGCTCGAAGGTCTCGGGGACGGCTCTCATTCCATCGCCCTGAAGGTGACGGACCAGGCCGGCAGGGAAATGACCGTCTGGAGGACATTCAGGATCGACGCGACGGCTCCCTACGTGGTCGATATCACGCCTTCAGGCAACGAGAATCCGGCGAATTCCGTGGTCGAGGTCCTCTTCTCCGAAGAGATGGACCGGGGGACCGTTTCCATAGCGGTCACCGGAGTGCAGGGCTCCGTGAGCTGGAGGGGTAACACCATAGTCTTCTCTCCAGCTGAAGGTCTCCAATACGGGACCGATTACAGGGTAACAGTATCCGGCTCAGACATCCACGGAAATCCGATGGAGGAGTTTACCCACAAATTCTCCACCTACGCGATAGTCGTAAACGACACACCGGAGCAGGATTCGAAGGGTAACGGATCCCTCATCATCCCCGCATTGATCGGAGTCGGCCTCGTGTCCCTGCTCATCGGTGCAGGGACCGCGGTCATCGTCATGAGAAGAAGAACAGCGGTTGCCCCGGAGGAGTGATATGAACTGCCGGGTCCCTGTCAGGACCGGGTCCTCTTTCTCCTCTTCAATCCTTCCCACTTGATCTCGTGATAGATCACATGGCGTCTGCCGATGAAGTACCCGGCGAGTGCTCCCATGATCGAAGGAAGGAAGACCGGTAATCCGAAAAGCTCCATTATTATGATGGCGGCTGCCAGGGGTACATTGAGCGTCGTTGATATGGCCGCTGCCATTCCAACCGCGGCGAAGACGAGCGGATCGGTGTCCGAGAAGAAGCTGGCGATGGATACGCCGAAGATACCTCCGAACGCCATTATCGGCATCAGTAGACCGCCGCTGTTCCCCGATGCGGCGATTATCGCTGTGGTTATGAAAAGGACCACTGCGGCGAAGGCCATCTTGACGACATCGAAGTCCTCCAGGGATATCAGCCTCCCGGAGAACCCTCCAACGTACCCGAGTTCGAGGAGCACAGGATATGCCGGTATGATGACGATCCCCGCCACGAGGAAACCGAAGGCCGGTTTCAACCACCCGTAGCCCTTCCAGTTCATTCTGATGAACCTGTTGTGAAATCCCTGGTAGAACCAGATGTACAGCACGCAGATGATCGTTACGGAGATCGCGATGAGGAACATCGTGAGCAGGTCGACCAAACCGAAGCTCGGCACCTCTCCCGGAAGGTTCAGCAGGGGTTTGTTGGGGCTGATGTTGATGGATACCAAGAACGCCGTCGTGCTCGAGACCAGATTGTAGAAGAACCTCTTGTAGAGGATCTTGTCGCGGTATCCGATCTCGATGGCGAAAACCGCGGCGCCCAGGGGTGTCTCGAGAAGCGCCGAGATCGCAGCGGCCAAGCCGCAGAGGGCCATGGTCTTGACCCTTTCCTTATCAAGTCCGAGCCTGTAGGCGGCGGAGCTTCCGAAGGAGTATCCGATCAATGCCGCCGGGCTGACCACACCGTTCGTCGCACCGGCCCCCAGCGTCAATGTCGTGGCAAGGTACTTGAAAGGCACCGAGCGTGCCCGGAGCCTGGTTTCCTCCGTGTGATAGGCAGCTGCCGCGACCTGCAGACCAGGCCCCTCCACCTCAGGTGCGACCTTTCTGGTCAGAAGACCTATAAGCAGACCAGCCAAGATGATAGGAACAAGGATCCAGAGATTTCCCCCGGGGAGGCCGGTCAGCAGGTCGACCTGGTCATGAACGGATTTCACCACCACCGGGAGAGAGAGTATCAGAGGTGCGACTACGAGTCCTATGAGGATGGATATCAGGAGTGTTTTCGCCTCGCTCCTGTTCAGTGCTTTGACCGAATCGAGGTCGACCTTCATCCGACTTGTCATCCGGGTATCAGGTAAAAAGAGGTTTTCATCCCAATGATGTCTACCGCACTGCCCCGCAGGTCCCCGACGCCCCGGAATGGCTCCTGCAGTGACTATCGAGGCTTGAACGAAAGAAAGGAAGGAAAACCTAATCAACGAAGTCACCGTTTTCGGCGGGGGAAGGAGAATGAGAATTCGGTTGTTCGTTCCGGTGTTGATGGTCCTTGCCATGTTAGTACAGCTGCCCTTCGTCGAGGTGGGGGCGGACAAGGGGGACCCATTTGACAGTACTACACTCTATCTCAATGAAGGCCCCGCACTCGAGAGAAAGGCCTCGGATGACAAACCTCTGACCATCAATAAGTTCGGTGATTGGGAGAACATCGATGGGAAAGGCCTGCACGGCGAATTCGATCAGGAAATGAACGTGAGCCTTGATCTCGTGATAATCAACGATGCGATGCTCGAGGCATCCCTGGTGATTGAGGTGCTCCTGGACCAGGATGGCAACGGCGACTTCGAGGTCATCCTGGGATTTCCCGGAGTGTTCCTTCCCGCAAGTACGGGGTCCTCCACCAAGAGGATCGAAACCGGACCTGTCTCGATGGACGGTAACTGGTCGGACATGGAGAACGGGACAGTCCGGTTCAGGATCAGGCAGGAGCGGCCCTACAGGGACAACATCAAACTGAGGATGTCCGAGAACGACCTGATGATAATTCCATATCATCAGAAGGTCCCCTACGCGGACGCCGGACCCGACCTCCATGGCTTCGACGGGAAGGAGATACGCTTCAACGGCAACGGATCGGTGGATCCGAATGGTGATCAGCTGACCTATCAATGGGACTTCAATTCCTCTGACGGGCTCCAGGTGGACGCTGAAGGGATCGAGACCACCCACGTATACGAAATTCCAGGGACCTACAATGTGACCTTGATGGTATCCGACGGCGAGTTCAACGACACGGATGTGGTCGTTGTCGTTGTAGAGGAGAGACTGCCGCCTGTTGCCCGGGCGGGCAGCAACATCACCGTCGACCGCCGGGAGCAGTTCACGCTGGACGGTTCGGGCTCCCGCGATCCGAACGGCGACGAGCTCACCTTCGAATGGGACATAATGGGGGCCACGGTCAGCGGAGTTAGGGTGAACCATTCCTTCGAGGAGAGCGGAGCGTACAATATCACACTGACCGTCAGCGACGGCACCTTCGAGGACAGCGACAACGTCACGGTCTTCGTGAACCCGAACCGCGCACCGGTGGCGGTCCTCAGGAGGGAGACCGAAGAAGCACTTGGCATCCCCGTCACCTTCAACGGATCGGGATCCCACGACCCGGACGGGGACGGGGTGAAGAACTATCTGTGGGATTTCGGCGACGGAGGTTCGGCCGAGGGAGCCGTTGTGGAGCACACCTTCCTCGTCTCGGGAAAGGTCAACGTGACCCTGACCGTGAGCGATGGTCTCGCAAGCGGTTCGGCCACTCTGATCGTGGAGATACCGGAGAACAAGGTCCCGTCAGGAAAGATAAAGGTCGCCCAGTATATCTTCGACAACAGGTCCTATTCTTTCATAGCCGAGGAGGTGATGGACCCCGAGGAGATGGATGTGGATGTTTTCTGGGATATGGGTGACGGAACCCTTCTGGAGGGCCCCCTCGTGAACCATACCTATCGGACCTCGGGCATGCACAGGATAACGATGGAGCTCGTGGACGAGCTAGGAGGGTCCCGAGAGGTCTTCAAGGAGATCGAGGTCCTTGACAGCAAAATATACCTTCCCGAGTCGGTGGAGGTCAAGGGGAACTTCTCGGCATCACACGGGGTCCAGCAGGGATACTATCACGAGGTATGGGAAACGACATGGGTCGGAGGATGGCCCAGACTGACCATAAAACTGATACCCGAGGGGGGTGCGAGATATTACAAACTGAACCTCTCCGAAGGAGTTTACAACATATCCGTGAAGGTGACGGACGGTGGGAACATCGACGTACTGCTGATGGACAAGGCGAACAGGGACGAGTATGCCGCCTACAACATCGGCGGGGAGCAGCGCTACATCGACTGGGAGCAGTACGGATCGGACCTGAACACGGGGTCTATGAAATTCCAGTTCACCAGCGGAAAGATCATGTTCCTCGTCATAGGCAACAACGGCAAGATGCAAGGAGGAGCGGAGCCCGA
>JBLIRL010000180.1:0-5861 GCA_049472275.1 Thermoplasmatota archaeon
CAGGTGGAGGAGGCTCCCCGAGTCATCAAGGAAAGGGAAGAGAAGAAACAGAGGGAAATTCAAGAGAAACAGAGGAGAGAGAAAGAGAAGAAAGCAAAGGAAGAGAGGGAGATCGAAGAGAAACAGAGGACAGAGACAGAGAAGAAAGAGAAGGAGAGGGTGGAGGAAGAGGAGAGGAAGAAGGCAGAAGAGAGGAGGAAGGCGAGGGAGATTGAGGAGGAGGACGAGGAGGAGGAGTGGGAGGATGAGGATGATTGGGAGGAGGAATGGGAGGACGAGGAAGAATGGGATGATGAGGAAGAGGAGCTCGAATGGTGATTGGCTGCCCTTTCCCCCGATAATTTCTTCCCATCCCTATAATTCTGGGATGACGGAATCACTAAGTAAGTATTATTAAGGGCAAGTCAGTTCATAGGCCAGAGAGTGTAAACTGGCTCCCTTCGACTACAGAGGTACGGTTTCCATGACCATGGGCTTGAAGATACACAGGATGCTCAAGGACGAAAGGTCCGATCCTCCCGAGATGGTGGAGGAGGCGAACAGGAGGAAGAACGAATCCGATGGTATCCTGGAGATGATCTACAACAAGCTCGTACACAAGAGGAAGGACAAGAAAACCTCCCTTCTGGATGAAGAAGGCGATGAGGGGCTGTGATCCCCGTTCGTTTAATATAATAAATGTACCTTGCAGGTTTGACCAGGAAAAGAATACGGTGAGTTTTGGGGACCCACCGTTCAAGTTTCTGTTTCAGAAGGTGATGAACCATGCTCAGGATGTGCAGGGACCATGGATATTTTAGAGGAGAGGACTGCTCGATATGCGGTGACGAGGGCAAGTTCCTCATGAGCTCCTACGAGCTCGAATCACTTGGAAGGATCATGGCTGGTATCCTAAGACATTTCCCGGAGAAGTTCGGACTCCAGATGGACGAGGAAGGATTCGTTGACATCTACAAACTGGTTTCGGCGATCAAGCGAAAGAGGGGGGACAGGATGAGATGGCTGAGGCCAACGCATATCATAGGACTCGTGGAGACGGACCCGAAGGGCAGGTATCAGGTCGACAGCAATCATGTCAGGGCGACTTACGGACATTCCATCGAGCTCAGTATGAGCCTCCCGACGGATAACATCCCGGAAAGGCTCTATTACCCGGCGAATCCCGAGGAGGTCGATGAAGTTCTCGGAGGGGGCCTTCAACCTGTCGACAGGACCATGGTCCACCTCTCGAAGACATGGAACGATGCCTACGAGGC
Organism: Thermoplasmatota archaeon; assembly: GCA_049472275.1. Taxonomy (GTDB): domain Archaea; phylum Thermoplasmatota; class Penumbrarchaeia; order Penumbrarchaeales; family Penumbrarchaeaceae; genus JAFGLL01. The sequence goes on from JBLIRL010000180.1 coordinate 1,257, forward strand.
CGGCATCCACAGGGAAGGACCCGATCCCGTGATCATCAGGATAGATGCAGACGAAGCCCAGAACAACGGGATAATAATCCAGCGCGCGGGGAAGACCGTTTTCACCGTCGAGGAGATACCCGCGGAGTTCCTCAGGCTTTCGGATGAGGAGGACATTGAGCTCTCCAAGAAGGAGATGATGGAAAGAGGGATCGATCTCGATGCGGTGGACGACGGGGAGACCCCTGAAGAGGACGAGGGATCGGAGGATGACGATGATGACGTCGAGGAGGACGACCTCAGCGACGAGGACCTCGACATCGACATCGAGGATGACGAGACCGACGAGGACCTCGACATCGAGGATGATGACATAACCGATGATGATCTGGATATCGAAGACGATGATTCGGACAGCTGAATCGTACCTGGGAGCGCTTTCGGTAAACCGTTATATATGACCATCTGATAAGGGTGCTCCCCTGTAACAAACGCAGAGGTAGCTCAGCCCGGTAAGGCGCGAGACTGGAATACGACTCGTTGTCATCCGGACATCTCGTGGGAGTAATCCCTCGGGGGTTCAAATCCCCTCCTCTGCGCCATTTTTATGTTCTGTAGCTGAGCGTAGCGAGGATACAGGACCAAATGGTTCGAGGGGATTTGAACCCCGAAGGGTCTTGAGACTTCGTTTCACAATCTCCCCCGAGAAGTCTCAAGGTGAGCAAAATTTCCTATTTTGCGGAAGTTCAAATCCCCTCCTCTGCGCCATTTTTACCTTTTCGACATGTCCAGATGAATGCTGGAAAGGTAAAAACCAGCAAAATCGCCAATAATCCATTCTCCGATCCGATTATGCGAGGTCTGAGGCCAACAAGAATCCATTGACGGGGTGGCCTCAGCTGTCAACTGTAAATGAGCGTAGCGAGGATAAAGGACCAAATGGTTCGAGGGGATTTGAACCCCGAAGGGTCTTGAGACTTCGTTTCACAATCTCCCCCGAGAAGTCTCAAGGTGAGCAGAGCATGCCGACCATGAATCCGTCAAGCATCAGGTCACGCGAACCCAGTAATGCCTGGATGCCAGGGCGGTTTCTCTCAAATAATCAAAAACTATATATCAAAAAGAGCGGTACTTGAGAGGTCGAGTTCTGGGTTGAGCAACATGGTCGCAGTCACCGGATCGGATAAATATTCCCGCATTGAGACCTTTCTGGACAACGTGGACCAGGTCAGGGATCCCTCTTCACTCGAAGAGCCCTTCCGCTCCCTTTGGATCAGGGTCCACGGCGACATGCCGACCCTGATGTCCGAGGAAGATGCAAGGATCGCGCTCAGCGGGATCATGACCGAGGACCTGACGGATGTCGAGATAACCTCCTCCGAAGGCTCCGGTCTGGAGGATGCCGCTTCTGGCAGCATAGAGGTCGTCTCACCGAAGGAGGTCGGACCCACCATTGAGATGAAGGTCGAGGACAAGAGGGTGAAGTTCAAGGCGGCTGGCGAGGAGGACCTGATGGCCATCAAGACTAAGGAAGAGGCAGCTGCCAAGGTCGTTGGCATCCAGAAGGATACCGCACCGCTGAAAGGGATCGGCGGAGGTGCTGCGAAGATCACCTCAAAGGTCAGGGAAATGGCTGTCTACTACAGGGACGGAAGCTACGGTGATGTGATCGATATCGCCACCCAGATCGAGGAGACATTGAATAGCGAGGACTTCCGTAAATCCCTCCTTCTCGAGATGCAAAAGAAGATCACAGAATACGAGAACCTGGGAGGGGACCTCTCACTGTCAAAGGAGAGGTTCAAGGAGATGTCGGTCTCGTTCAAGGAGAACCGGGACGATTTCCTTCCTCTCGTGCAGGCCACGAACAAACTCGCGGAGGATTCGATCAAGGACCTTATCACCACCGAAGAGGTTGTCATAGCCGACGTCAAGGAGCCTCTTCCACCCGGGAAGAAGGAGGAGCCACGGAAGGATGATAAGGCGATCCCTCCGAAGAAGGACAAGCCTGAGCTCCCCGGTGAGACAGGGGAGGAAAAAGAAGGGGAGGAGGAAGAGGAGGTCCCCCCCAAACCCGTCATCAAGATCGTCAAGAAGAAGGTCGTCGTCCTGAAAATGCGGGATGAGGAGGCCAAGGAAATCGCACCCGAGGGGGAATTGGAGACGGAGGAGGAGGAGGAGGAAGATTTCTCAATAGACCTGGAGAACGAGGAGCTGGCCGAAGAGGAGGAGGGGATGGAAGATGATGATTCCGGGGAGGTCCCCAGGGTCGACAAAATTATGGAGGAGCAGAAGGAAGGTGTTCAGAAAGCTCTCGACCGGTCTACCAAGGATCAGCCCGACAAGGATAAGATCGACGGAGCCTTCAAGAAGATCCAGGTGGTTTACAACGCCTCCGTGAAGCTTCACGAGAAAGGGAAGGACGTCTCCAAGATCTTCGAGATCATGAACATGGCCGAAGATGCAAGGAAGAAGGGAGACATGAAGATGTATGTCGGCCTGGCCGGCCAGTTGGAGAGCATGCTTATATCAATGCAGAAATGAAGCGGAGGATGACTCTCCACACATGAAATGGTAATCCTTAAATAAAACGCTCTAGGTATTAATCATCAAGCTGCCACCGATGAGGTGGGAGATCAACGGAAGGAAACCCTTGCGGGGGTAAAATCAGGAGGCCTGGCCCAATGTCCAGAATTCTGACAAGTAGGGAAACTTTATCTACACCGTCCGTGATACACCCACCCCACGTGGTACACTACAGTACATTGAGTAGTAAATTTGCTGGAGGGAAATCATGCGCAAAGTTGCCCTTGCCCTTATTCTGATCGGTCTTATGGTAGCCGTTGGCTTCGTATCCATGATCGACGCGGTCGGAAATGTCGAAGCTGAAGAGATCGCGCCTGCAGAGGAGCCTACCAGGACCGATGCGCACAACAAGATGGACCAGTACCCGCAGTGGTCGAATTGGGATGACGAGAACTATCAACAGCCCTGGAACCAGAGGTGGCACAACTGGACGAACTACCTGGAGTACTATCCGCAGAGAGAGTTCTGGTTCAGGTGCAAGAACATGACCGAGGACTACCAGTGGCTCGACGATGTCAATGCCACCACCAACGGGGACGAGGTCGGCCTGATGAAGGAGGACATAAACCTGACTCAGACCGAGGACGATCCGATGAACTTCTCGTATCCTAGGTCCAACCGACAGTTGACCGCCCAGTACGACACATCTATGAACGATATGGGCGTCATCAATCTCACGATCAATCCCCTGGGGCTTATCTCCATGGGAACCAACCCGCTGATGGGCAGAGGCAAGATGCTCGAGGTCCAGGTCTGGGTGGATACTGACGGGGACTACAATTTCGAGAACCCCGACCAGACAGCCGCCATCGAGGGTATGATGCAGTTCGATTTCGATTGGTGGAACTCTCCATACGATCCGCTGGATCCCGACGGGACACTGGACCCGTACACCACAAACTCCTCCGAGATGTGGAAGACACAGAGACAGATGGAGGAATCAATGGACGGTCTAGGATACTGGCTGGACATCGACGATGACGGCAGACCGAACATACCCGGCGACATCCAGGGAGGACGGATATGGGTCCTTATCTGGAGGATCGACAATCAGCCCGATGATGCAGACGACAGGACAATGGACCTTCTCCTCTACTGCGGTTACACAGAGAAGCTGAGCTGGATAACCCTGCCCTACAAGCACCCCAAGCAGCTTCCGGTGGCGGATACGGGCGAGGATATGGGATGGCCCGAGAACAAGGAGGACTTCCTCCGACCCAAGTACGATCCAAGACACGAGGACCCGGTCTTCAGCGAGGACGACGGCGAGTACCCGCAGCTCAAGGAGGGCGACATCATCTTCCTTGACGGAAGAAAGTCCTACGATCCCCAGGATGACGTCGGGGCGGACGGCATCGGGTACGGACATCCGGACTGGCCCGGTCCGGACAGGGGCGAGGACAACGCGAACATTGACGACGGGGACGGTTACATGGACCAGCCCGAGGACGATCTCCAAGAGGTTGACACCCTGAAATACAAATGGGAGGGGGAAACATCCATCGAAAACCGCCCATACAAGATCACCATGACCACGGGATGGCAGACCGATCCGACCTACGAGTGGAGGATCAGACTTCCGGCTATGGACCCGGAGCTTCCGGCGGAGGAGCAGTATCAGATCGTCAACATCACACTGACTGTCATGGACCGAGACCAGAACCAGGGTACTCACACCATACAGCTGCTTGCATACAAATCCCAGAACGCACCGAGGGTGTCCCTGTCCGTTGTACCTCAGATCCCGAAGACATACGCGAACAAGGGTATAGCCTACGTCCTCCCGCAGAGGGAGATATCCTTCAACGGCTACGCCTTCGATCCGGACCCGAATTCCGAGCTTAGCTACTACTGGAGCTTCGAAGGACCCTATGACATCTACACTAGGGAGGATGTGACCTTCCTCACAGAATCCTTCGATGAACCCGGAGACTGGAACATCACACTGACTGTCTACGACGGTCCGATAGACAACATCAACACTCTGAGCGGCAATGCCACCCTGCTCCTCCATGTGATAGCCAACACGGGTCCGGAACC
>JBLIRL010000181.1:0-5755 GCA_049472275.1 Thermoplasmatota archaeon
GACCGCCCCGATGATCATCGGGAACTTGTTCGCCAGGGGAAAATTCCATTCCAACGCTCTCTCTCCAGCGGCATCCCAATAAGGGATCGGGCCGATATATTGGCTTCTATGATCCGCAATTTCTAACCATGGTCCGTTCAAAGGTGCATCTTCCGGATCTTCCACCGTTTCGTATACAGGAAGTAGAGGCAAATGGCGACGGCAGCGATTACCACTGCGATCGATATTTCCACGATCGGCATCTCGTATCCGGTGTCCAGCACAGCAGAACCGGGCCCCGCGGGCAGGATCGTGATCTTCTCCCTGGCCCTGTTCTCCCTCAGTCTGTCAAGCAGCTCCCCGTCCAGATGCAGCCCGATCCTTCTCGAGTGGTCCTCTATGATGATGTATGGATTTCCGTCGCTGCCAAAAATTTGCATCTGTCTGTAGCTCCTGTAGCCCAATGAGAGATGCATCTCCTCGCCCGTGGCGCCATCGATAACGGATAGGAAGCCGTAATTGTAATCGTACGGGTCCCTGGGGTAGTAAAGCAGGTCCTCGAATCCGTCGCCGTCCATGTCACCGCAGAAGAATGGGTCCCTTTCGAACACTGTCGAGGTGAAGTTGAGGGTCTCCGTCCCGTCGAACGGATCGACCACGTGTACCTGTATCCCATCTCTGTAGATCATCACCTCCCTCTTCCCGTCCCCGTCGAGGTCCGGATTGCCGTGGACAAGCCTTGATCCCGGGGACCTCCACAGGACCTCACCTGCAAGTATGTCGAGCACTATCACTCCGTTCATGGCGTGCACGATCAGCTCTCCATTGCCGTCCGCGTCAAGGTCCTTTAGGAACATCCCCTCGTAATGAAGGAGATCGTAGATCAACCGCACATCCCAGAAACGAATCCCCGAGATGGGATTGAGGCAGGCCGCATGCATGTATCCGCCGCTGTCCTCCTCGTCCCAGTAGATGACGAGCACCTCGTCCTCTCCGTCGCCGTCGTGGTCGAGGACCAGGGTATCCCATTCGCGTTCGAACTCCGGAAGATCCCCGTAGGACAGCTGCTCTAGGGTCCTGCCCCTTTCCATGTCGATCAGAAAGAGAGGATCCCATCCGGAGCTGTTCCACTTAGTTCCAAGGACGTACGTCTCTCCCTCATGTTCGAGCTCGCAGATGTATCGGAACCCGAACTGCCAGATGATGTTGTCATCGATGTAGCCGGTCCTGTTCAACTCCTCGGCACTCAACCGGTGGAAAGGCGACCAAGCCCACCTCCAGGTCCCGTCGGAGAAGTACATGCCTTCCCCGATCCCTTCCCAGAAATGCATGATATAACCGCTCATGGGGATCTTCCCGCTGCCGTATTTTTCGTGCTCCCCGGTCATGTTCAGGTCCGCCATCAGCTCAAAGGTGTCCGGGTCCACAACTATCATTCTGTATGGGGACATCAGTGCCAGATACTCCCTTCCGTTGACATCCCTGAAGACCTGGGTCCTCTCGGGCATGAAGTCCAGCAACCCGGTGTCGAAAGGGACATCCTCTCCGTTCGAAGGGTCCAGTCTGACCGTTACCTGGCAGCGGTCGACCTCGTCATCGTAGTTGACAAGTATATCTGAGCTTCCGTCGTTATCGATGTCCACCGTGGATATGGACCTCACCCAGCTTCTACTCCATTCATCACAGGGTAGCTCCTTCTCCCATATGATGGAGCCGTCATCGAGGTCCATGCACCAGATGCTGTTTTGGTCCATCCGCCGGTCATTGTAAAACAGGCTGATCCCGAGGTCCGAAATGACGATCTGGGAACCTCCGAAGTCCCAGATCCTGAATATGTCCTCGTTCTCATATTCGTAGTATCGCTCTGTGTAGATCTCCCAGCAAACGAGTTCGTTCCTCGGTATTATCAGATCTCCCCTCACCCGGGAGAGAGGGACCTCGAACTCGATGTAATTGTGGTTCGCCCCCTCCGGAAACATCCTCATCAGGTCGATGTCTATCTTCGACAGGAATTCCCCCGGCAGGTACTGACCCGAGGGAACGATCGCTCCGGGCAGGTCGCCGAAGATCGAATAGTCAAGAGGGATCCCCGGTTCGGTGAACAGCGCCAGGCGGACCTGGCTCTCACCCTCGAGCATGGAGGATATCTCAAGCGGGAACACCAGCCGGTCGGTCTCGAACTCGTATACGAGGGGGTCCACCGTCTTCTCCTTCCTGTATATCGGATAGTGATCTATCGTGAAGTAATTGTATCCGCTTCCGGTGTAATTCGAGATTATCCTGTTTAGCTCCTCTGGCCAGGACGAGAGATCGATCCCAATCTCATCCACGATGGCCAGAAGCTCCTCCTTGAAGTTCTCGACGTCATTCACCCTGATCACGGTGACATCGTGCTCCCCGATGGTCTCCTGGAACAGGATCTCGACCTTTTCATCCTTCCATTCGGAGTTATCCCCGAGAGGTTGGCTGTCATGATCATAGTAGTCGTCATTGAACCCGTTGAGGTATCTGGTATGGTTCTCGAAGATGGAGAGGCTCCCGAGCGAGATCTCAGGCATCGAGGGGAAAGGCACCACATGGAAGCCTGTCGTGTCCTTCTCCGCATAGATGTTCACTGAAAGGTAGAGCCTCTCCACCTCGCCGTCCCATCCGATGATGGCGTTCTGCCCGGATTCGAACACGTCGGAGGGTTTCACGGGTATGTAGCAACCGTCCCCTTTCACTCCCTGCGGCAGCCCGACCATAACAAGTAATAGAGCAAACGCAAGGCACGACCAGAGATATACAGGACCTCTCCTCATCGGATTCCCTCCTGGAAGATCAAATGATGGGACCAAAAGTCCTCTCACCATTCTCCAATTGGACGGAACATGGGTCCGGGTTATAATAAGCATGTTGGAACATCAATTTTACATGTGGAGGGGAGATCTGAGGAGTGACCTTGCGGTTTCGCGGCATCGAACGGCCCTTAACCGATCCTCAATCTAACCGTCCACTGGGACCTCGAGAACATCCTGAGATGTCCGAGCACCCTCAATATTCGAGGTCTGATATCCTCGTCCTCGAAGTAGGACCATTCCTCGAGGACCCTGATGTCCTTCCCCATGGATTCAAGGTCCTTGCCCGTCCTCACACCGAAATCGTAGGACGATCCCGCGGTGGTTCCGCCCCCCCTCCTCATCTTCCTCTCGACGATCCTCTTCCACATACCCCTCGTGTACTTCTCTGTAACGACCTCCGTGACCATTTCGGATTTCGAGAACCTTCCGGATATCCTTCCCAGAAGGTCCTTCACATCATCGGGTTTCAGGTACATCACAAGACCTTCAGCGAGAAAAAGGACCCTGTCGTTCCTGACCGATGAGATGCGATCCAACCATTCTTCATCCAGGACTGACGCTCCGATCATCTCGTATGGTATCTCGTCACCCATCAGCTTCATCTTCAATTCGATGACACTCGGCAGGTCCAGCTCGAAGTACCTTCCCGGTTCCCCGACGGCCCTCCAGTATCTGGTGTCGAAGCCGCAGCCGAGGCTCACTACGATACCTTCCGGATTCCTTTCAAGGAACTCCATTGTATAATCGTCATACTTTCGTGCTCTGATGGCGATGTAGGAAGTGAGGGAGGCTCTCATCTTCCTCTTCAACAATCTATCCCGCATTTCAGGAGGAATTGCTGGCCCGAGCTTGTCCAGAAGTTCTTTCCCTTTTGCATCAGTTATGACCGGGTCCTTTTTATCAGACTCGACCACCCGGGCCTTTAAAGTCAACAATGCCGTCTCGGACACGTCACTCAGGATTCCCTTCGACTCAGACGTGGTCACACCCCGTTAGGATCACTCTCGATCAGATCATTTTATGAATGGAACGTTTCGCAGCCAATCGACGTCCGATATGTAGAGGTCCCTGATGTCCTTCCGATCGAGCACCATCATTGCCAACCTCTCCAAGCCTAGCCCCCAGGCGAGCACAGGCTCTTTTACCCCGGAGGGGAGCGTCACCTCGGGCCGGAAGATGCCGGCTCCCCCGAGCTCCATCCATTTTCCCTTGAAGAAGACGTCCACCTCGAGGGACGGCTCCGTGTAAGGGAAGTACCCCGGTCTTATCCGTATCTCCTCGAATCCCATCTTCCGGTAGAACTCCTTGAGGATGCCTACGAGCATGTTAAGGGACGCCCCCTCCTCCACGAGTATGCCCTCGATCTGGTGGAACTCGGGAAGATGCGTCGAATCTATCGCCTCGTTGCGGAAAACCTTCTCCAGGGAGAAGACCTTTATCGGCGGCGCCGGGTGGTCGTAGAGATATCTTATCGTGTTCACTGTCGTATGTGTCCTCAGTATGGGCCTGTCCGCCTTCTCCACGGACCATTTGTAACGCCAACCGGTCGAACCGGTGTCTCCTCCAGTCTCGTGGACCTCCCTGAACACCTCGTAGGGGTCCATCCCCTTCCTCTCGTTGAACTCCATGGGGTCGAGCTTCCCCACGGTCTCTATGTAGAAAGTATCGTGCTCTTCCCTGGCCGGGTGGTCCTGCGGAATGAAGAGCGCATCCATGTTCCAGAGTTCCAGCTCCGCGTAGTTGCCGGTGATCTCCTGGAACCCCATATCGAGGAATATCCTTCTGATCTTCTCGATGATCTGGGTAAGGGGATGCATCCTTCCTCCGGACGGCGTGGGAGCGAAGGTCATGACATCGTATCTGCGGAACTCTACATTCTTCCACTTGCCGGATTTCAGCATCTCGGAGGTCAGCTGGGTCGCTTCCCTCTTGAGCTCGATGCCGCTTTCTGCGATCCACCTGCCTTCCTCCGTGAGTTCGAGCCTCCTGACCACCTCCTCCTTCTCGGAGATGACGTCCTTCCGGCCCTTGAGCGCCTTGTAAACCTCCTTGGGTATGTCCACCGCATCCATCTCCTTTCTGGAGAGGATGTCGATGATCTTCTCGTCCTCGCCCTTCTTCCCGACCGCCTTCTTCCCCATCTCGGAGATGACGAGGAATGTCTCGCCCTCCTCCTTCCTCATCTTGACCCATTTCTTCCGGTTGAGCCATCCGATGGCGATCCCGATCTCCTGTTTTGTCAGGCCGCCCTTGGCCTCTATTTCATCCAGGCCTGCGACCCCCTCGTTCTTGGCGAGGAATTCCAGGACCTTCCTTTCCGGGAGACCCTGGGTCGCATAGGTCTTCCTTCCCAGGGAGACCTTGCGGAATACCTCCTCGTGGATCTCCAGAAGCCCTTTCGTCCGGAGCCATGAAGCGGCGTTCATGACCTCGACCTCCTGGGAGAAGCCCCCTTTCCTCATGGCCTTGTCCGGTCTGAGCGACTTCTCGTCGCCCAGTGCCATGATCAACCTTTTCTCGTTGTGGCTCAGTTCGTCCTTGACCCGAAGGAGTTTCTTTTGGTCCAACCGCTCACCAGCCTGCATTCCGAATATAGGGACCTTGTTCAAAACTGTTTCGAAAGGAGCATCTCGAGGTACGACCTTCTCTCGAAACGGCTCCACCCCATCCTTCTCATCATGTCCAGTATCCGCTCCTCAGCGGTCCTGATGTCATCGGAGACTATCTCCATCTCACAGAAGACTCCCAGTCCCTCCACGACGTCCAGGTCTATCTCGATCCCGTCGAGATGGAACCTTTTTCTGGATTTGCTGACGGTCATGACCCTGTCGAAACCCAGTCTCGAAAGAAGCTCAAGTAGGTCATCCTCTGTCGTATTCGCGATCCCCACCTCCTTCTCGAACCTTGCCTTCGATCTCCCGGATACCTTCGGGCCC